>CAYNHK010000192.1:1634-9922 GCA_964396875.1 uncultured Acidobacteriota bacterium
TTGATCTACGCGATCTTCTTCCTCTCCGGCGTCTCCGCCCTCATCTTCCAGCACATCTGGTTCCGGCAGGCGGGGCTGGCCTTTGGCAACAGCGTGTGGGCCTCCAGCCTGGTGCTTTCGAGCTTCATGGCTGGCCTGGCTCTTGGAAACGCTGTGGCCGCCCGGTGGCGGAGTCGCACGAACCCCCTTCTTGTCTACTCCGCGCTGGAGCTCACGGTCGCGCTCACTGGAGTAAGTCTGGTCTTCGTCCTGCCGGCTCTCGGAGAAGGCCTGGTTCCGTCCCTGGCGCAGATCGGCGGGAGCGGCCTGGGGCTTGGAGCGATTCGCTTCGGTCTCGGTTTCATGCTGCTGGTGGTTCCCACCGCGGCCATGGGAATGACTCTCCCGCTTCTCGCGTCACGCACGCCGTCCCGCGAACTTTTTGGCGTGACCCTGGGCCGCCTCTATGGCTGGAACACGATGGGCGCGGTCTTCGGGGCGATCGCCGGCGAGGCGATCCTGTATGAGTGGATCGGTGTTCGCTCCACCGCCTACGTGGCAGGCGCGTTGAACATAGCGGCCGCCCTGCTGAGTCTGGCGCTCGCCCGCACCGAAAGGGCGCCGGAGCCGCCGCCTGAAGTACTCGGCGGCCCCGCTACGGGAGCGGAGATCCGTCTGCTCGTCATCGCCGCGCTGGCCGGGGGGGCTTTCCTCGCACTGGAAGTGATCTGGACCCGTTTCATGCTGCTCTTCGTTTTCGGAAATGCGCTTACCTTCGCCATCATGCTGGCGCTGGCCCTGGCCGGCATCGCGATAGGCAGCCTGCTCGCGTCCCGGTCTCCTGAGTTCTGCGATGCCCCTCAGGCCACACCCATTCTCGCCCTGCTCGCCTCGATCGCGGTCACCGGGTCGTACGTGACGTTCGTCGATGTCCTGCGGCTGAATGTCCCAACCGTCGGGGGAGCCTGGACGCGAGTCGGCGTTCTCTCCGCGGCCCTGATCCTCCCCGCCGCGATCGTCTCGGGAGCCCTCTTCACCTGTATCGGCGCCGCGCTGGTTCGAAATCGGGCCGTATCGCGGGCCACCGGGCTTCTGACTCTCTCCAACACCCTCGGCGCGATGATCGGGGCCATGGTGGCGGGTTTCGTGCTGTTGCCGATGCTGGGCATGGAAAAGTCCTTCTGGACCATCTCCGTCGCCTATCTGGCGGCCGCCCTTATCTCCCCCGGTTTCCTGCCCCTCCTGAAGCAGTCCCGCGCCCTGCTCCTCGCCACGATCATCGGCACGCTTTTCACCGCCTTCTTCCCCCACGGCATGATGGCGAGCACGTACCTTCGGGGGGCCCTGCGCGCTTTCATCGCGGGCTCCGTCGAGACGAGGGTGACCGGCTTCCGCGAGGGCCTCACCGAGACCATCACCTACGTGGACGCTCTTCAGCACGGAGAGACGCTCCACACGCGCCTGGTCACGAACTCCTTCTCGATGTCCGGAACCCTGTTCACCGGACGGCGGTACATGGAAGCGTTCGTCTTTCTCCCCGTCGCCATTCACCAAGACGTTCGGCGCGCCCTGCTGATCAGCTACGGCGTGGGCTCCACGGCGCGGGCCCTCACCGAAACGAAGGAGATCGAGAAGATCGACGTGGTCGACATCTCGAAGGACATCCTGGACATGGCGCCCCTCGCGGTCCCGCCCGGGGAAGTAGCTCCTCTCAACGATGCCCGCGTGGTCACCCACATCGAGGACGGCCGATTCTTCCTCCAGACCGCGCGCGAGGGTTACGACCTCATCACCTCGGAGCCTCCACCGCCCCATCTGGGCGGTGTGGTCAACCTCTACACGCGTCAGTACTTCGACTTGATGAAGCGGCGGCTCAATCCCGGCGGCATCGTTTCGTACTGGCTTCCCGTTCACTCCCTGAGTGACGACGACTCGCGCGCGATCACCTCCGCCTTCTGTTCGGTCTTCGCCGACTGCACGCTTTGGAAGGGCATGGATCTCGACTGGATCCTGCTCGGCACCAATGGGCTGAGCGAGACCGTGGGCCTCGAGCGCTTCAAGCGGCAATGGGCCGATGGCGGGCCCCGGGGCCTGCGCGATATCGGTCTTGAACTTCCCGAGCAACTCGGCGCGCTGTTCATGGCCGAGGGGGCCGCGCTCGAGGATCTGACCGCGCTCCCCCCGCTCGATGACAACCATCCGGGGAGACTGAGCCGGGCGCCTCCAGTCCAACTCGTTCTGGGGCCCTGGAAGGAGCGGTTGATGGACGCGGCCGCGTGTCGAGAGCGATTTCTGGCCAGCGCATTCGTCAAGAAGATCTGGCCCGCGGAGATGCGATCCGCGACGGTTCCCTACTTCGAGGTTCAGCGCCTGTACGATCAGATGGTTCGGGCGATCGTCCCCAACGGAACCAGGCCGATCTCGGCCAAAGACGCGGTCTCGATCCTGCGTGGGACGCCCCTCACGGTTCTGCCCACCCTCCTGCTTGGAACGAGTGGGGAGATGCGCCTCCTCGTCAACCGGCTTGAAACCCGGAGCGGCCCACATCAGGACAAGGGTTGGCTCCACGCCCACCTCGCGACCCGCGACATGGGGGAGCGCCGCCACGATTCCGCCACCGCACATCTTCGACGCGCCCTCGCCCTCGATCCCGCATCGCCCGGCTTGAGAGAGCGCCTCGTCCTCGCGCTCTGCCTGCAGGGCAAGACCGCCGAAGGAGCACTTGAGCGTCAGGCCCTGACGACTCCCCTCGACGCCGATTGGGTCGAAGCCCTCGATCAGGCCTGCGCCGCCGCCCCCCTCCACCCACCAAGCTAATTGGTCCCTACGTCATTGCGAGGCCCCTGTCCGTTTGACGGTGGGCCGAAGCAACCCCATCCCCCAACTATCACTCCAGGAACAATCCGCGTCCATTTCGCGTTTCTTCCAGACATAGGTAATCTATGCCTACCTTGTCTATGCCAAAGAACGAAATGCCTTCGGGAGCCCTCGTGCTCCTCATCCTCCGCGTCCTTCGCTCCGGGCCCCTTCACGGATACGCCATCGCGCAGAGGATTCACGCTCTTTCCGCGGATGCGCTTCGCGTGGAGGAGGGGTCGCTCTATCCGGCGCTTCAGAAGATCCTCCTCAAGGGGTGGGTCACGGCGTCGTGGGGCGTGTCCGAGACGAACCGCAAGGTCCGCTTCTACAAACTCACCCGCGACGGGATGAAGCAGCTCGAGGCCGAGCTGTCGGACTACGAGCGGCAGACGAAGGCCATCCAGGCCGTTCTGCGCACGGCCTGAGGAGAGCAAGCGAGATGAGAGAACTGTTCCGGCGAATCCACTACCTCCTGAACCGTCGCCGGATGGACGAGGAACTGGCGGAGGAGATGGAGTTCCACCGCGAGATGGCGGCGAAGAACGAAGGTATGCCGCTCGGCGACTCGCTGCGTTTGCGTGAGGATTCCCGTGACGCCTGGGGTTGGACCTGGATCGATCGGCTTGGGCAGGATCTGCGCTTCGCCTTTCGCTCCATGCGGACATCGCCCGGGTTCACGGTCGCCGCGGTGCTCGTCCTGGCGATCGGCATCGGCGCGACCGTCGCCGCGTTCGCGTCGTTCAACATGGCGGTGCTACGCCCTCTGCCGGTCACCGATCCGCACAGCCTCCTTCGCTTTCAGCGGCAGGGCCCCGAACAGTTCTGGTCGGACGTGCCGTACCCGGCCGTCTCCTTCTATCGGGAGAACACGCGGACGCTCTCTGCGGTTCTGGCTCTCACCACGGCAAGCCTTCGGTATGAAGACGAAGAGAACGCGCCGCGCACCTACTTCGTTACCGGGAACTTCTTTACTGATCTGGGCGCCACCGCGGCGGCCGGCCGGCTCTTCACGGAGGCCGACGAAGCTCCCGCGACCGCGCCGATGGTGGTTCTGGGCCACCAGTTCTGGGCGAGCCGTTTCGGCGCGAGCCCGGGTGTCGTGGGCGCAAGGGTCAGGCTGAATGGGAAGACCGCGACCGTCGTGGGCGTCGCGGCGCGCGAGTTCAGCGGCTTGGGATCCGACACGCCCGCGTTCTGGGCGCTCATCACCCAGCATCCCCACTTCGTGTACGGAAGTCAGATCCTGACCGACTTCTCCGGTCAGAAGAACAGCGGCGTGGGCATGTGGGGTCGTCTGGCGGAAGGGGCCACTCCTCGGGCCGCGGAAGACGAACTCGCGTCCCTCGCGGCAACCTTGCGGCAGCAACACCCCGGCGACGTGTGGGAAGGTGAGCGCCTGCCGAGCCAACCCGGCGGCTACGCGCAGAGCGTCGGATCCGTCTCGCGTGGTTCGGGGCCTCCGCCGGGGGTCGAGGAGCGGCTGTATCCGATGTTCGTCCTCGTGGGGTCACTCGTGCTCCTGATTCTGGCGGTCTCGTGCGGGAATCTTGGAAGCCTGCTTCTCGCCAGGGGCGCGTCGCGTCAGCGCGAGATCGGACTGCGCGTGGCGATCGGCGCATCCACCGCCCGCCTCATCCGCCAGTTGTTCACCGAAAGCCTCGTGCTCGCCCTCATGGGCGCTTTGAGCGGCCTCCTGGTCGGCTGGGCGGTGGTGAAGGCCATGCTGGTGCTGACGGAGGCGCCGCCGTGGTTCGATCCCACTCCCGACTGGCGCGTGGTCGCGTTCGCGACCGCGATGGGATTTTTCTCCGCGACGTTCTTCGGCCTGATGCCGGCCCTCCACATCGCGCGCCAGCGGACGCGCATGACCTTCACGCGGCGATTCCTCATCGGCGCTCAAGTGGCGTCGAGTTGCGTTCTGCTCATCGTCGCCTCTCTGCTCGTCCGCGCCTTCGACCGCGTAGCGACGTCCGACCCGGGCTTCGAGTACGAGCAGGCGATCGTGGTCGAGCCGTCGCTGGTGGAGCACGGCTACGACGCGCCCCGCGGGCGGGCGTATCTGGATGATCTCGAATCCCGGCTGCGCGGCCTCGCGGGTGTCGCGTCGCTGACCCGCACGTCCACTCCGCCGCTTGGGGGAATGAGGATCACGGCGAGCCTCGAGATCAAGGGCCGCAGACACGACGTCTTCATCCACCAGGTGGACGCGGGCTATCTGGGAACCATGAAAATTCCGCTCCTCCGGGGACGAAATCTCCTGGCCGGCGACGAGAGCGGCGTGGTGGTGAGCGACTCGCTCGCGCGGAAGCGCTGGCCGAATCAGGATCCGCTTGGCCAGCCGTTCTCGACCGGAGATCCAACCCCCTTCATCGTGGTCGGCATCGCGGGGAACGCCCGATCCCTGGCCCTTCAGGATCCCGACGCGATGGAGCTCTATCGTCTGGCCCGCGAGGCCGATCTCCCGGGGATGTCGGTGGTGCTCCGGACTCTGGGTCCCCCCGAAGCGCTCCTGGCCGCCGTCGGTGCTGCCGCCAAAGGCATCGACCCGAATGTGAGACCGTGGGTCCACCTCCTCAAGGACCGGTTTCAGCAGCGCATTGGCGAGGTGGAGCAAGGCGCGCTCGCGGTGGGTGCGCTCGGGATCATCGCGCTGATCGTCGCGTCGCTCGGCATCGTCGGCCTCGTGTCCTACGCGGTGGCCCAGCGAACGAAAGAGATCGGGATTCGGATGGCGATCGGCGCCGAGCCCGGCCACATTCTCCGAAGTGTTGCCGCGCAGTTCCATCGGACGGTGGGACTGGGTCTGCTCGCCGGTGTCGTTGGCGCCGCCTCCCTGGCTCAACTTCTTCGGCGGGAGCTTTATGGCCTCAGTACGGTCGACCCGCTCAGCTATCTCGCCGCGGTGGCGCTGTTCGTCTGCGTCACCGGCCTCGCCGCGCTCATACCCGCCCGGCGAGCGTTGCGCGTCGACCCGCTCATCGCCCTCCGCTGCGATTGAACGGCGACCTGCCGCAACCCCCTCGCCCTGCTAGATTCGTCTCCATGACTGCCCCAATGGTCCGGGCCGCAATCGCCGGCATCGCGGCCCTGTCGATGGGGCTCCCGGGGTAGATGCGGGATGGAGCGCGCCCGTGGGACGCGCGGCTGCGTGTCGCGGAACGTTCCGTGTCCAATGAAGCTCGCGCGCACCGCTCCTCTTCGCGCCTCGAGTTCGAGTTTGCGCCGGCCGCGGAGGCTGTCGATCACTACCGCGTCGTCGCGCGCGAGCGGGGCGGTCGGATCACCCGTGCGATCCGCGTCGGGGCCGACGCTCGCCGGGCCGCCTTCGATGGACTGCCTGCGGGGACGACGTTTGGGGTCGACATCTCCGCCTGCCTCGACGCTGGATGTGCTTCGACCCTCGCCGCGACCTCGAACAATCTCGTCACTGCCGCCACCGAAGAGGAGGTTTGGCAGATCCAGGCGAGCGGGGACACGATCGAGAGCGCGACACGAATTGTCGCGGACGGGAACGTCAAGATCCACGCGACCCGCTTCGGGCCCGACGCTCCCGCGGAGGTGCGAGGCCGCGTGCAGATCTACTACGGTCCCATGACCCAGGCGACGAAGGGCCTTGCCATCGGCGTCAGCGACGGTGTCGCAACCACCGATCCCGTGAGCGTGCTCCGGTTCACCAGCCTGGCCGGGCAGACCGGACTGGTGTCACCCGACCCGGATTCGACTCTCGTCGCCGATGTCGCCACGGGTCAGGCCGTGCCGCTCGCGAGCGGCGTGGTCCGTCTCTTCTTCGAGGCGCTCGGCGCCGACGGACGCACGCGCATCATGCACATCGACTCGCAGGATGGCTGGACCGGTCGCGACTTCAACAAGGGCCCCGCCACGGTGTGCGCCACTGCGGCCGACTACGCGGAGGGCGGTCCATGTGCCCCGACGCTGGATGTGACGATCTCGAGCGATCCCGGCGGGAACCCCGGTTTCACCGACGCGCGCCAGTTCAAGATCGGCTATCCGCTTCAGGACGACTGGCTTTTTCACGAGACGCCCGGCACGTTCATGGTGATCACGGTGAGCGGCGCCACTGCGTGTTCGCGTGCGTCCCGTACCACGGCATACGCACTGTGGGACGGGGCTCGCTGGGCGGTCCAGTATGCGGCCAATGGTTGCCCGAAGCTCTTCGAGAACATCCAGGCGCCGATGCCGGTGCACCAGGGCGGCGGCCGCTACAAGATGTACTTCGGCAACCCGACGGAGATGACGGGCGTTCTCGCCGGCTCACGTCTTCCCTGGCTCGGCCCGAAGCGTGTCGCCTACGCGGATGCCGCGGCGACCGGCGACCCGGACGTGGTCGAGTTCGAAGACTGGGAACCGCTCGCTCTCGCGCGCAACGTCCGCTTCGTCTGGCCGTCGGGCCGCGAACTCACCGCGACCGAGTCGGGCTATCTCGACGACTTCGTCATGTTGACGCCTACGGGCGATCCCCGGGTTCAGGTGATGTACACGGCGATGACGGACGGCCGCGTCGCGCCCTTCGCGACGATGGCGGTGTTGTTGAATCCGTAGCGTTTCGTTTACTCGTACCGCAACGCTTCGCTTGGTTCGACGCGCATCGCCTTCACTGCAGGACGGCCCATCGCGAGGACACCCACCGCGACCATCAGCAGCCCGACCATGACGTAGTTGGTGGCGTCCAGGGGGTGGACTCCGGTCGGCAGGCCCCAGCGCCGCATCAAAAAGCCGCTGAGGATCGCGGCGACCGTGCCGGCCGCGAGTCCGGATGCGAGAGAGCGGGTGGCTGGTTTCAGAATGGCGCTCAGAATGTGGCGCGGCCGCGCCCCGAGCGCGCTTCGAATGCCGATCTCGCGGGTGCGTTGACGCACGAGATACTCGGAGAGGCTGAAGAGGCCAACCGCCGTGAGGGCGAGGGCGAACGCGCCGAACTCGCCGAACAGGCGCGTGGTGAGCACAGCGCCCGGAGAGGTCTGGGTGAGCCAGAGCTCACCGCCCGTGATGTCGAGTTGGAGATTCGGATCCGCTGATCGGGCGATTTCCGCCGCGCGCCCCCGGAAGCGCGACTCCGAATCGCGGACGAGGAACAGGTTCATATCAGTGGAAGATATCGGCGTATAGGAGGCGAGTTCGCCTGGGCTCGCGTCCCGCACGACACCGATGACCTCTCTCGCTGCGGCGTTCGCCGGCCTGGCGACGAGGGATTTCCCAAGGGCGTTCTCGCCCGGCCACAACGTCCGCGCCAGCGTTTCGCTGATCACCGCCACCCGATCCGCGGGATCGGTTGTATCGAACGCACGACCCGCGAGGAACGGCAGACCCATGACGCCGAAGTAGCCCGACGACACCGCGAGATCCGCTCGCTCACCGATCACTGGAAGATGAGGATCCTCTCGAACGGCCGCGGTCTGTTCCGAACCGGCGCTCAAGGTCTCGAAGAGTCC
>CAYNHK010000193.1:0-3550 GCA_964396875.1 uncultured Acidobacteriota bacterium
GGTACCAGCGCGTCTCCTGCTCGGCGCAGAAGTACGGGCCGTAGAAGATCTCCTGGAGACAGAGAATCTTCGCGCCCTTTTTTGCCGCCGTCGCGATCAACGTGACGTGTTTGTCGATCATGGCCTTCTTGACCTTCTCGAGGCCGGCCTCCGGACCGAGGACGTTCCGGGCCTGGATAAGTCCACAACGAACGATGCGCGGCATAGGCGATCTCCTTCGGGTGGTGAGGACGTGCCTTCGAAGTATGCCACCACGGCCGCGATTAATGAACGGCCGCTGGGGCGTGTGCTACGCTCGCTCCCGTCCGACACAGCGACGCCCGTGGGCGCCGAAGGAGATCACGCCGATGACCCCATCGAGTTTCCGCATCCTTTCAATCCTTGGCCTGAGCGTCGTGTTCGCGGGTGCGGCGAACGCGGGCGACCTCGCCGACGTCAAGTCCAGGGGCAAGCTCAT
Source organism: uncultured Acidobacteriota bacterium (assembly GCA_964396875.1). Taxonomy (GTDB): domain Bacteria; phylum Acidobacteriota; class Vicinamibacteria; order Fen-336; family JAGNNV01; genus JAGNNV01. The sequence goes on from CAYNHK010000193.1 coordinate 458, forward strand.
GATGCTCACTTTCCCGGCCGTCGAAGACCCGTTCGTGGCCGTGAACGTCGAGGCCATGCGCGCGGCAGGTCTCAAGCTCGCCGATATGAAGGACCCGGAGCACTTCAGCGGCGTCGACGTCGATCTGATCAAGGGGTTCGCGAAGAGCCTGGGGGTTTCGCTCGAGATGAGTCCGCAGACCGGCGGCTATGGGGAGCTGCTTCCGGCCCTGCTCGCGAAGAAGGGCGATCTGGTGGCGAGTCGCCTGACCGTCACGCCGAAGCGGCAGGAAGCCGCGGACTTTTCGGCGCCCTACTTCAGCCAGTGGGCGGTGGCCGCGGTCAAGCCGGGCAGCAAGCTCAAGACCGTCGAAGACCTCAAGGGCAAGCGAGTGGCGGTCATGAGAGGCTCGAGCCAGTATGAGTTCCTCAGCGCCATGAACCTGAATCCCGAGATTCGCCTTACCGGCTTCAACATGGAGAGCTATACCGCGGTCCTCGAGGGCCAGAGCGACTACGCGCTCATGGATTCACGCGCCGCGGTCGGCGAACCGGTGAGCGCTCAATTCAGCGAACTCAAGGTGGGGGTTCGGGTCCATCGGTCGGATCAGGGAGTGATGCTGCGCAAGGGCAGCGATCTCAAGGCCGCCATCGACTCCTATATCGAGGGTCTGCGGACGTCGGGCGAACTCGAGAAGATCCTGACGAAGTACGGCGTGGGATCGGCGGCTTCCACCAACCCTTGACTCCCGAAGCGCCCGTCATCGCGCGGCTCGGAGAACTCGACATCCCCTTTACCCGGCACGAACATCCTCCGGTGGCCACGGTCGAGGAGGCGGTGGTTCACTGGCAGGGCATCGACGCCGCCCACTTCAAGAACCTCTTTCTGCGTAACCAGAAGGGCGATCGGCACTATCTGGTCGTGGTCGCCCACACGAAGAAGGTCGATCTCCAACGCCTCGCGGCCCAGATCGGCGACGGAAAGCTCAGCTTCGCCTCGCCGGAGCGGCTGAAGTCCCACCTCGGTCTCACGCCCGGCTCGGTCTCCCCCTTCGGCCTGATCAACGACGCTTCACGCGCGGTTCGCGTGTTTCTCGATGCGGACATTGCCGCCGCCGAGCGCGTTTCGTTTCACCCGAACGTGAACACCGCGACCCTCGTGATCACGGCTGCCGACTTTCAGCGCTTCCTCGAAGCCTGCGGCAACCCCGTGCGCCAGGTGGCGATCTGAAACCGCCGCGGTGAGGGGCTGAGCGCCGCCTAAACGTCGACCACGAGTTCCTTCTTGAACGTCCTCAAGAAGCGCTCTCCAAGACCCCGCGGACGCCACGCGCTCACGCGGGTTGGATGGATGGTCACCCTCGCGCCACGGACTGTGACCGTGAGTCGGGGCGTCGTCCCCCGCGGCGCGCGTTCGAGGAGATCGTCGGCGAGGAGAAGGACCACCGCGGCGCGTTCCACGGTCGCGCGATCGGCCGCGGTGACGAGCGGCTCGTAGGCATCGAGATCGATCCCCTCCTCGTCGGCGGCGTGAAGGACCGCGGCGATCCTCGCCACCTCGACCTGGGAGAAGCCGTCGAGTTCCGAGGCGAGGACGATGCGCGCCGCGTGTTCGTGGCGATCGAAGAAATCCACCGCGCGCCCGATGTCGAGAACGCGGGCGGCGTACTCCAGAGCCAATGCGAAGAGCCGGCCCCGTTCGCCTTCGTGCCGAACCAGGCGCGCGAAAAGGGTCTGGGCGAGAGCCGCGCGCCTCTCGGCGTACTCTGCGTCGACGCCACGGAACCTCGAGAGGAGGGCCTCGATCGAGGTCGCCCGGACGGTCGCCGGCTCCGCGTCCATTTCGCCGAGCGCCGCGTAGGCCAGTCCTTCGCGCAGGCCCTGCCCGGAGACCAGGATGTCCCGAGCACCCACCCACTCGACCAGGCGAACGATGGCCACCGCACCGGCCACGATCGAGTCCGACCGGTCTTTCGAGAGGCCCAGCACCGCCGCCCGCTTGCGGCGCGGAAGTGAGCGCAACTCGGCTTCGATCTCCTCCAGCGACTCGCGCGAAACCTCGTGGCCGTGCAGGCGCGAGCCCGGCGTCATCTCCTTGAACCTCTCGATCTTCGCGAGGTTCCGAACCGTGCCGCCGGTCCCCACCAGACGCGCGTCCGGCCGAAGAGACTTGAGGGGAAGCTCCTCGAGAAATCCGTCGACATGTGAGCGCAGGCTCTTGATCTGTTTTTCGGTGGGCGGATCGTGTTCGAGGTATCGGCGAGAGAGTCTCAGCGCGCCCAGGGGAACGCTCCATGACTGCACGCGCGCCCGGTCTTTGAACTCGGTGAGCTGGAGCGAACCGCCTCCGAGGTCGAACAGGAGCCCCGATCGCGAATCGAGGCCGCGAAGCGCGCCGTGAAAGCCGTAGTGAGCCTCGGCCTCCCCGTTGAGAATCTGCAGCGGCGACTTCATGGTCTGGGCCACGAGTCGGGCGAATCGCTCGCCATCCGTGGCTTCGCGCACTGCGGCCGTCGCGTACACCCGTATCGCCCTCGCGCCGGCCCCGAGAGCAATCGCCCGAAAGTCGCGGAGCGCATCCCGGGTGCGGCCCATGGCCTCCTCGCCGATCGCGTGATTCTCGACGACACCTTCCACGAGGCGAAGCGACGAACGCGCGCTCGCCACGATGCGCAGGTGCCCGGCCGCCTCGCGGTTGTAGACCACGATTCGCGCGGAGTTGCTTCCGATGTCGATGATCGCGAGCGGCGGGCGGGCCTTCTTCATCGGTTCGGCTCGGCACTTGCGGCGCGCGGGGGTAGGATCTCAGACATGATCGCGCCTGAACTTCTGGAAGTGCTCTGCTGCCCCGCCGACCGGTCCCCGGTGAGGCTCGCCACCGCCGCCGAACTCGAGACCCTCAACGCCCGCATCGCGAAGGGGCTCGCGAACAACGGCGGCGTCGCGGTCACGGACAAGCTCGAGGCCGCGATCATCCGCGTCGACGGAACGTTTGCTTACCCGGTCCGGGAGGAGATTCCCGTGATGTTGATCGACGAGGCCATCCCCCTTCGGGACGGTCTGGCCCCGCTCCGCTACGTCCCGCCTGCGGCCTGAAACCGGTCCGCGGCTTCCC
>CAYNHK010000193.1:3650-9872 GCA_964396875.1 uncultured Acidobacteriota bacterium
CCCTGGATGCGTATGAAGATATCCGAGCCCTGCTCGAGCACTTCGACCGCCTCCACCTTGACCTTGGTGGATTCGTCGGGCTTTTTCGGATCGGCCTGGGCGAACGCGGAGAAATCGTGGAGCCCGCAGAGCGATTTTGCGGCCTGGGCCATCGCGGGAACATCGAGGGGATCGCGCACCCACCAGACCACCGGCTTGTCGAAGGCGCTTCGCCGGCGCGAGATCCGATAGATGTACGTGCGCGCGGTCGCGGAATGGCGGGCGTGAAAGCCGTCTTGAGCCAGTTCGACCTTGAGCAGATTGATGTCGCCCGGAAGCTCGTCGTTGACCATGCGCAGGAACTCCGCCGGGTCCACCTGCTTGGCCAGATCGATGTGCGCGACCTGATGCAGGGCATGAACGCCGGCGTCGGTGCGCCCGGAGCCGTAGACCTCGATGACGCGCTGGCCGGTGGCGCGATGGATCGCCTCCATGATCTCGCCCGCGACGGTGCGGGCGTTGGTCTGGAACTGCCAGCCGCTGTAGCGCGTCCCCATGTATTCGAGGTCGACCCGGTATCGGAAGCCGTGTTTGGGGCCGGAGGGCCGGGGGGACTCTCTGTCATGGCGCGGCGACGGCGACTCGTGACGGGCCACAGGGCCCGGCACATGGATTCTTGGGGGCATTCGAGCTTCAGTTTACGTCCCTATATGCTCGCGCCTGCCGAATGACTCGCCGCGACCTCCTGATCCTTGCCGCGTCCTGCACCCTGCTCGGCCTCGCCCTCTTCCGGCTGATCTCTCCCTCCGGTTTGCCCACGCGGCAGATCTCCGTCGAGGCCATCGAGATCAAGAGCCAGTCCATCAAGAGCGGCGAGTCAGCGACTCAGGAGGCTTCGTGGACACCGCCCGACGATGTGTTCGTGGTCGGATGGGCGCCCGACCTGGGCGCGCCGGCAGCGCTGCCGGAACTCCATCTCCTTTCCGGCAGCACATCGATCTTCTCCATGCACCCCGGACCGGGTGGTCAGTCCCCCCCTCCGACCTTCTTTCCCGCAGGCACGGGGTTCCTTGTCGCCAGGGGCGAGGCGCTCCGGCTCCAGCTCCGTGTGATCAATACAGGTCCGGAAGGTGAAACAGGCGGTGCGCGCGCGCTCATCTACTTCCACCCCGTGGCCTGGCGCTGAGCTCCGATGACTCTCCCTCAAGACGTGGACGTGGACCTTTTTCGCGCCGTCGCCGCGGACGCGGCGCTCCTCTCGGGCCGCATCCAGAAAGACCGGCTCGGCACGAACATCGGCGTCGAGAAGAAAGGTGAGCTGGATCTCGTCACCGAAGTCGACCGCGCCTGCGAGGTCGCGATCCTCGAAAGACTGCGGCGCTCGTTCCCGAACCACGACGTGGTGGCCGAGGAAAGCGCCCCCTCGCTCAGCGGCTCCGACTACGTGTGGTACGTGGATCCTCTCGACGGGACCACCAACTACGCCCACAACTATCCCTTCTTCTGCACGTCCATCGGTCTCGCGCATCGGGGCTCGGTGGTTGCGGCCGCCGTCTACGACGCGGTGGCGGACGAACTCTTCACCGCGGCCCGCGGTCGCGGAGCCACGGTAAACGGCGTGCCGCTCAAGGTCTCAACCTCGAGCGACCTGTCGCGTTCGGTGTTCCTCACGGGTTTCCCCTACGACCTGCGCGACGACGTGGCGCACACGCTGCGACTCTTCGAGCGGTTCCTCCACCACGCTCGAGCGTTGCGGCGCGACGGGGCCGCGGCGCTCGACCTCGCGTACCTCGCGGCGGGCCGGATCGACGGCTACTTCGAAGAACGTCTCAAGCCATGGGACGTGGTCGCCGGTTCGCTTCTCGTGGAAGAGGCGGGAGGCCGGGTGTCGCGATTCGACGGCTCCCCCATCGGCACCGGGGCCGACGAAGTGGTGGCGTCGAATGGAGTCCTCCACGACGCCATGCTCAGGGTGCTCGCGCAGGAGCCGCCTTCGCGATAGTCTGATCCGGTCACGGGCCAGAGTGGCGGAATTGGCAGACGCAGGGGACTTAAAATCCCTCGACCGCAAGGTCTTCCGGGTTCGATTCCCGGCTCTGGCACCATCAACAAAGACGCAGGCACCGAGGGACAACGAACCACATCCGAATGGCCGATACCGACAACGCCCCCCGTCCGGCCCCTGAGAAGAACTTCGTAGCGCTCAAGGATGCGGCTCTGATCCTGGGCCTTCAGGCGTTGCTGCTCACTTTCCGCCTCGGGCAGATTCCTCTGCTCGGCCCCGACGAGCCCCGGTATTCGCGGGTCGCCGTGGAAATGGCCCGGGCCAATGAGTTCGTCACCCCGACCCTGGCCGGCGAACCCTGGCTCGAGAAGCCCCCGCTCTTCTACTGGCTCGCCGGCCTTCTCTTCCGGGTCTTCGGGGAGAACGAATTCGCGGCGCGTGGGCCCGCGGTCCTGGCGACATTGCTCCTGACCGCCTTCACGGGTCTCATGGGCGCCCGTCTTTTCGGAGCCTCCTGCGGCAAGTTCGCGATGCTCATCGTGGCCACGACCCCTCTGGCCTTCGCCTACGGCCGCGCGGCCAGCATGGACATGCTGCTCGCGGCCCTCGTGACCGGAGCCAGCGGCTTGTTCCTGCTCTCCATCCGCGGGATCGCCGGGCAAGCCGCGACCCCGGCGGCCTGGGTGCTCATGGGACTCGCGGTCCTCGCCAAGGGACCGATCGGCGCGCTCATTCCATTGGGTGTCGCGATCGCGACCGCTCTTGGCCTGCGGCGCTTCGAAGTCGCGCGTCTGGTGACGCCGCTCTCCGTGGTCCTCTTCGTCGTCGTCTCCGGCCCTTGGTTTGTCGCCGTCTATCTGGACCAGGGCTTCCACTTCATCGAGGTCTTCATCCTCAATCACAACCTGCAGCGATTCACGAGCACGGTGCACAACCATCCCGGTCCCTTCTACTACTACATTCCCGTGCTGCTCCTGGGCGTGTTCCCCTGGACCGGCCTCGTCGCGCCGGCGGTGGGGGCCGTGTCGAGGATGGAACGGGCGAGCGGCGTTTCCATCGCGGCCTGGCTTGCGGTTCCGCTTCTGCTCTTCTCTCTGGCCGGTTCGAAACTCCCCGGCTACATCCTCCCCTGCCTGCCGCCGTTCGCGATCGGCCTCGCTTTCGCCGCGCGCGATCTGCGATCGCCCGAGCGGGCGCTGCTGCGCCGGGTCGCCGGCCTCATCGGCCTGATCGTCTCGGCGGTGCTGCTTGCGTTCACTCTCCGCGCCATGCGGGAAGGAGCACCCTGGGCGCGCAGCGCGCTCACCCCCGCCATCTGGGTGGTGGCCACGACCTTCCTTGCCTCGCGCGCATTCGACCGTGCTCGAGCGGAGAGTCTGCGTGTCCTCGCCGTGGGAGCAGCCGGCTTTCTTCTTCTGCTCACTTTGGTGGCGCCCCCGGTTCTGGACTCAATGGAATCGGTGCGTCGTTTGTTCCTTCACGCGAACGGCCGCGAAGTGCTGGTGGTTGGCGCGTGGCGAACCGCGTGGATGGCCGGCTACTTCTACAACGACGGTCGCGTTCGCGAAGTGGAACTCGATACCGTCGTGGATCTTGTCCGCCTCGAACCCCGGCTCGTCCTCGCCGGCCCTGCTGAGTGGAACCATTTGAAGGACTTGGAGCAGGTTGGCGTTCTGCAACTGGCCGAAGGGCCGCGCGGAAATATTCTCGCCAGGGTCACCGCCGACCCCGAACCTTAATTTCCCTAGTTTTCTTGAGGTCTTAGGCAACACCTCAAGTGAAACTTGAGGAAAATGAGACTAACCCTTGACTAGAGAAACAAGCCTCTGTTACCCTCAAGGCCCCGGAACTGCTACAAGGCGGTTTATTGAGGGTTTTTTCAGGAGCGAGGTTCTCCAATGACCAAACGCAAGATCTTCACGAGTTCCCTGGCCGTCCTCGGTCTGTCGCTGTCGATGCTGGCCGTGGCCCAGGATCAGCCCGCCAAGGAACCCGCTCAGGTCGGCCCCTTTGAAGTCGCCCCCCACTGGTCGCCTTACGACTATCCGAGGTCGATCGGAGAAGGCCAGGCCTTTCACATGGTGGTCAAGGGCGACACCCTATGGGACATCGCGGGCCGCTACCTTGGGAACCCGTATCTCTGGCCCCAGATCTGGGAAGCCAACAGCTACATCAAACGGGCGCGCCTGATCTACCCCGGCGACCCCGTCTTCCTTCCCTCGGTCCAGATGGCCGATACGCCTGTTGCCGGCGAGGAGACCACCACTACGACCGTTAAGACGACCCAGGAGTTGGGCACGCCGGAATGGCTGGACATGGACGCCCTCATCAACGTGGCCTCCCAGGACACCGTCCGCTACGCGGGCTACATCTCCGCGTCCATCGAGGACGAGAGCCTGAAGATCAAGGGCATGGAGCCGCAAAACGGGACACTGCTCGAACCCGACAGCGCCACCACCCGCGACTACATGTATCTCGACCGGGGCGCCAATGCCGGACTCAAGGCCGGTGATCTCTACACCATTCATCGGCGGTCCCGCACGATCAAGCATCCCGTGACGGGCAAGAAGGTGGGCTACCGGATCGACACCACGGGAATCGCGCGCATCGTGCTCGTTGCGGAAGGCAGCGCCCGCGCCGTGGTCGAGGCGGCCGGCCGCGAGATCCTGATTGGCGACTACCTCCGCCCCATCACCGAGGTGGAATCCCCGCTGGTGAAACGCCGCGTGGTGGTCGAAGGCGGAAACCTCTCCCTCGAAGGCTCCCCCGCGGGTTACCTCGTCGATATCGATGACGATGCGGTTTCGTCGGCTACCGGTTTCTCGGTGGGCGTGGACATGGGCACCGGGGCTGGTCTCTCCGTGGGTCGCGTCATCACGGTCTACCGGCAGGGCGACCCGAACGACAGCGTCACCAAGCGGGCCCTCGGCGCGGCCGTGGTTCTCGCGGTTCGCGAGAACTTCTCGGTCGCCCGTGTGATCTACGCGCGCGAAGAGATCAACATCGGCGATCGCATCCTGATTCAGCCGTAGCGGCAGCCCCGATGGGGCTGCGAAAAGGAGCGGGTTTCCCCCGCTCCTTTTTTTATGCCCTCAGCTTTTCGCTCCGCCGCGGGAGAAGCGGCGGAAATAGTCGAAACCCGAATAAAGGGTGAGGCCCAGGGCCACGAAGAGCGACGGAGCCACCAGGATCTGGAAGGCCGGAATCCGCAGGGCCAGCAGCATCACGTAGATCGACACGATCTGCGATACCGTCTTCGCCTTCCCCGCCGACGATGCGGACATCACGATGCCGCGGCCCAGAGCCTCGCTTCGCAGCCAGGTCACCGCGAACTCCCGGCCGATGATGACGGCCACGATCCAGGCCGGGGCCATTTCCATCTCGATCAGGGAAATGAAGGCGCCCGAGAGGAGGAGTTTGTCGGCCAGCGGGTCGAGCATCGCCCCGAGCTTGGTCTGCTGGTTCCGCCGGCGTGCGAACCAGCCGTCGAAGTAGTCGGTGATCACGGCCAGCGTGAAGACGACGATGCCGAGGAACCAACCCCATTCGGTGCGCGTGAGGAGCAGCACCACCAGCCAGGGCACCAGGAAGATGCGAAAGGCGGTGAGCGCGTTCGGGAGATTCAACGTCGCATCTCAGGCCGCGTCATCGGGACGAGTCAGCGGCGGGCGATCCGGGCTAGAGCCTGACGAGATTGGGCGCCTCGAGCCCGCGGGTGGCGTTGCGCGCATCGAGCACGAGCTTGGAACGTTTCACGAGATCGGCGTACGGGACGTTCGAGTGGTCCGTGATGATGACGACGGCATCGGCGGTCTCGACCGCGGGAACGGCGTCGATCGACTTGAGATCGATGCCTTCGTGCTCGAGGCTCGGCACCCATGAGTCGGTGTACGTGACCTTGGCGCCCTTCGACTGGAGGATCTTGATGAAATCGACCGCGGGAGACTCACGGACGTCCTCGATATCTCTCTTGTAGGCGGCGCCCAGGACATGGACCCGGCTGCCCCGCAGGCTCCGCTCCCGGTCGTTCAAGGCCTCGGCGAGCCGCTGGACCACGTATTCGGGCATGCCCGCGTTGATCTCGCTCGCGAGTTCGATGAAGCGGGCGCGGTAGTTGAGGGTCTTGAGCTTCCACGACAGATACAGAGGATCGATCGGGATGCAGTGGCCGCCGAGGCCCGGGCCCGGGTAGAAGGGCATGAAGCCGAAGGGCTTCGTCTTCGCCGCCTCGATGACCT
>CAYNHK010000194.1:0-9814 GCA_964396875.1 uncultured Acidobacteriota bacterium
GCGTTCTCTCCGCCATGCGCTTCGGCTTCGGCGGGCACGTCGAAAAGAAATGACGGGGAAGGCGGCGCCCTCCGACGCCCTGGTCTTCTTCGGAGCGACCGGCGACCTCGCCTACAAGAAGATCTTTCCCGCACTCCAGGCCATGGCCCGGCGCGGAAATCTCACGTTCCCGGTGATCGGTGTGGCGAAGTCGGGCTGGAACATCGACCAGCTCATCGAACGGGCGAAGAACAGCGTCACGAACTACGGCGGGCTGAAAGAGGACGCGTTCAAGATCCTCGCCTCCAAGCTCCGCTATGTCGATGGGGATTACGCCGATCCCGCCACGTTCTCCCAGCTCAAGGCCGTCCTCGACAAGGAGGGCACGTCGCGCCCGACCCACTACCTCGCGATTCCTCCGAGCCTGTTCCCGACCGTCATCCAGCGCCTGGCGGAGTCAGGGTGCCAGACCCAGGGCCGGGTCGTGGTCGAGAAACCGTTCGGGCGCGACCTCGCCAGCGCTCGCGCTCTGAATGAAGTGGTTCACCGCGCCTTCGATGAGTCGTCCATCTTCCGCATCGACCACTACCTCGGCAAGGAAGCGGTGCAGAACATCCTGTACTTCCGATTCGGCAACGCGTTCCTCGAGCCGATCTGGAACCGCAACTACGTCGAGAACGTCCAGATCACGATGGCCGAGAGTTTCGGGGTCAGCGGCCGCGGCAAGTTCTACGATGAAACCGGCGTCATTCGCGACGTGATCCAGAACCACCTGCTCCAGGTCGTCGGCTTCCTTGCGATGGAGCCGCCCTCCTCGGCCAGTCCCGACGCGATCCGCGATGAACAGGCCAAAGTGCTGCGCACCGTTCGCTCCCTCGACACCGCGCATATGGTCCGCGGCCAGTTTCGCGGCTACCGAGACGAGCCGGGCGTGGCCAAGGACTCCTACATCGGAACCTACGCGGCCTTGAAGCTCTGGATCGATTCGTGGCGCTGGGCCGGCGTCCCCTTCTTCGTACGCGGCGGCAAGGCTCTTCACAAGACGGTCACCGAGGTCGTTGTGGAACTGAAGACTCCGCCGCAGGTGGTCTTTCACGAGGCCGCGTTCGCCAAAGGGAACTACGTCCGATTCCGACTCGGGCCCGAGGTGCAGATCGCGATCGGCGCCCGCGCCAAGCGGCCCGGCGATGGAATGGCCGGCCGTCCGGTCGAACTCGCAGTCGTCCAGCAGAGCACGGGCGACGAGATGGACGCCTACGAGCGTCTACTCGGCGACGCGATGGAGGGCGATCCGACGCTCTTCGCCCGGTACGACACCGTCGAGGCCGCGTGGCGGATCGTGGATCCGGTCATCCACGGGCCAAGTGATCTTTGGGAATACGAGCCGGGCTCATGGGGACCGCCCCAGGCCGACCGGCTCGTCGCTGATGTGGGAGGTTGGCACACGCCGGAATGAGCAAGAAAGTTCTCGTACTCGATGTGGGCGGGACGAATCTCAAGATCCTGATGCCCGGAGCGGACGAACCGGTGAAGGTGCCTTCGGGCACGCACTTCACGCCGCGCGCACTGCTCGCCGGGGTGAAGAAGGTCGTGGGCGACAAGCCCTACGACGTGGTGACCATCGGCGTGCCCGCGGTGCTGGAGCACGGAAAGATCGTAAGCGAGCCGCCGAATCTTGGCCTCGGGTGGGTGAAGTACGACTTCCAGAAGGCGCTGGGCAAGCCCGTGAAGATGATCAACGACGCGGCCATGCAGGCCCTCGGCAGCTACGACGGCGGGACCATGTTGTTCCTCGGCCTCGGCACCGGTCTCGGCACCGCGGTGGTGGCCGAGGGGCATGTGGTCCCCATGGAGCTTGCGCACCTGCCCTTCCGGAAGGGTGAGTTCGAGGACTATGTCGGAGTGCGCGGCCTCGAGAAGTACGGCAAAAAGAAATGGCGCGAGAACGTCGCCGAGGTCGTCTCGATCCTGAAAGCCGCGGTGGTCGCCGACTACGTGGTCCTGGGCGGCGGACAGACCAAGCTGCTCAAGGAGCTTCCGGAGGGTTGCCGCCGAGGCGACAACTTCAACGCCTTCAAGGGCGGCCAGCGGCTCTGGGACTAGGAGCACGAGCGGAAATCTGGGCTCCTGTCCACCAGACGGCGCTCCGTCCGAGTGTCGAAGGGACTAGGAGCCTGGCGAACTCCGTGCGGGTTTGGGACGGGGGAGTCCCGGAACCGCTCGGGATGGCGGGCTAAACCACGTTCGGGAAGCTGAACCCCGCTGGCACGGGCGTTGCTCTTCGCCGTGCCCATGAACGATCTCCGAAACGCGTTTCGACAGTTGCGGCGGAATCCGGCCTTTACCGCCGTGGCGGTTTTCGCCCTCGCGCTCGGCATCGGTGTGAACAGCGTGATGTTCAGCCTGGTCGACGCCGTGTTGTTCCGACCACTGCCCGTGCAAAACCCTGAACAGCTCGTTCGGATCGGCATGACCGATCAGAAGGGGATCGAATTGGGTGGCGTCTCGTACCCGCAGTTGAAGGACCTGGCGCGTGAAGCGGATACCCTCGCGGGGATCGTCGGAACCGCGGACGGCGCGCTCATAAACCTGAGTATCGGGAACCAGCCGGTGGAACGAGTGACCGCGTCCAGCGTGAGCGGCAACTACTTCGATGTCCTCGGCCTCGTCCCCGCGGCCGGCCGCCTTCTCGGTCCCGCGGACGACAGCACCCCGGGCGCGCATCCGGTCCTCGTCCTGAGCGAGGCTTTCTGGAAGCGGCGTTTCGATTCCGACCCGAAGGCCGTGGGTTCGGTGGTGCGGATGAACACGCACTTGTTCACGGTCGTGGGAGTGGCGCCTGAAGGTTTTCACGGCACGAACTTCGACGAAGTGCCCGATGTCTTTATCCCGCTCACGATGGCCGAGTTGGTTTCGCCGAATATCGCGCAGTTCAAACCCTTCGAGCGCCGCGGTTTCACCTGGGTGAACCCCTTCGGGCGGCTCAAGCCGGGTGTTTCGGCCTCTGCCGCCCTGGCCCAGCTCGACACCGTGAACGCGCGCATCATCAGTGATCTGAAGCTCTCCACCAAAGGTGATCGCTACACCCGCTTCCGCGTTCTGCCGATGCGCGACGCGATTGTCGAACCGAGCCGGCTTGGCGAGGTGGCGAGGTCATCGTGGATGCTCATCGGAGTCACCGGTCTCGTGCTCGTGATCGCTTGCTCGGTGGCGGCCGGCCTCCTTCTCGTGCGCGGCGAGCAACGCCAGCGCGAGCTTGCGGTCCGGCTCGCGGTGGGAGCGTCGCGTCCCCGCCTCGTGCGACAGTTGCTGGCCGAGAGCTTCCTGATCTCCATCGCCGCGGCGCTGCTCGGCATCGGGCTCGCGGACTGGACCACGAGCCTCTTCCTCGGCCTCGCGCCGTCGACCTTTCCGCTGCCCGTGGCCGCGGCTACGCCGATCCTCGAGTCGCGCGTGGTGTGGTTCACCGCCGGCCTCGCCCTCCTGAGCACCCTGGCCTTCGGCCTGCTTCCCGCCCTCAAGGCCTCGAAGCCGGACCTGGCTTCGGCGATGAAGCTCGAGGGCGGGGGATTCTCGAGCGGCCCGGGGGCCTTCTCGCTGCGCAACGCCTTTGTGGTCGTCGAGGTCGCGCTCTCGGCCGTGCTTCTCGTGGGAGCGGGGCTTCTTTTGCGGACCATCGGTGAAGCCTCGCGCGTAGATCTCGGCTTCGACCCGGACCGGGCGCTCGTGGTGTCCCTCGACGTTTCGAAAAGCGGCTACAACCCCGAGAAGGGGCGCGTCTTCTATTCGCAGCTGCTCGACGAGGTTCGCGCGCTGCCGGGGGTGAGAAGCGCGGCGATATCGCGGCACGTGCCGGTTCAGAGTTCGGGGATGATCACCACCGTCACCCTCAGCGGGGCCGCACCGGGAGGCCGCGAGCCCGAGGTCGCCTTCACCCCCGTCTCGCCGGACTTCTTCAAGACCCTCGGCCTGCGGATCGAGCAGGGCCGCGACTTCGCCCGGAGCGACGAGGGCGGACCTTCGATCCTCGCGGTGAACCGGGCGTTCGTCGACCGCTTCTGGCCTGGTCGCGACGCGCTTCGCGAACGCGTGTTGAATTTTGGCCCAAACGGCGCCGAGACCATCGCGGTGGTCGCGGACGCGAAGCTCACCAGCCTGCGCGAGTCCCGTGAACCGATGATCTACGTCCCGGTCTCCGAGTTCTACGTGCCGAGCACCAGCCTGATCGTGCGGACCGAGGGAGATCCGCGCGCGCTTCTTCCCGCGGTGAGCGGCGTGGTGAACCGTCTCGATCGGAGCGTGCCGATCTTCCGGGCGCGCACGTTGAGCGAGCACGTGGGTCAGGCCATGGCTCAGGAGAGAGTGACGGCGTCGCTGTTGTCGGCCTTTGGCGCCCTGGCCCTCATTCTCGCCGGCATTGGTCTCTACGGCGTGATCGGCTACACCACGCAGATCCGCGGCCGCGAGTTCGGAATCCGGCTGGCCCTCGGCGCCTCGCCGCGCGCGTTACTCCTCCTGGTGCTCGGACAGGGCGCGGGCCTCGCCGCAGTCGGGGTCGCTCTCGGCCTCGGCATCGCTGCGGGGTCGAGCCGACTTCTGCAATCGATGCTGTTCGGTGTGGGCCCGACCGACGCTGCCACCTTCGTGGCTATCGCGGCCGTGTTGCTGGTTGTCGCGGTGGCGGCGAGCGCGATACCCGCGCGCCGGGCCTCCCGCGTCGATCCGATCCGCGCGCTGAGGGCAGAGTAGAGCCGCGGGCATAAAAAGGGCCTGGCGTCGGCCCCGACGTTTGCGGGGACGCGATCAAGCCAGGCCCGGGTGGGATCTTTTGTTTGGATCCCGGCCGTCTCGGAGCGGACGGCTCTGGTTACTTGGAATTCCCCTCGGTGAACCGTTTGGCTCCCGAGGGGCCGTCTTTCTCAGGTGGAGTGTCGCCTGTCATGCGGTGTATCGCTGTATCGCGCCTCCCTTCCTTCCTGAGATCCCGGGCTCAAGGTTTCGGGCCCGAGGTTTCTTGCGTCCTTTGTTCTGCGGTCGCGGCGTAGATATTCGCGGTGCAACCGACACCCATAATCTGCTCCTGAGCACTGATCGGTGTCAAGAGTTTTTCGCGGGAATTTTCACTTACCGGTACGGGTGAGTGAGTGCTTGATGTCCGGCTTCCAGGATTCGCTTCGACGCGGCGGCGACTCCGTCCTTTGCGCCGAAGATGGCAGAACCCGCGACGAACACGCGCGCACCCGCGGAGACGACGCGACCGATCGTGATGGCGTCGATTCCGCCGTCCACTTCGAGTTCGCACTTCGGGTTCACCGAATCGATCATCTCGCGGATACGGCGGATCTTCGGCAGCGTGCTCTCGATGAACTTCTGGCCGCCGAAGCCAGGATTGACGGTCATCACGAGGATCAAGTCCACGTCCGCGAGCACTTCCTCGATCGCCGACGCCGAGGTCGCGGGGTTCAACGCGACGCCAACGCGCTTGCCGAGTTCCTTGATCCGATGGATCGTCCGGTGCAGGTGACGAGCGCCTTCGGGATGCACGGTGATCGTGTCGGCCCCGGCCGCCGCGAATTCAGGCGCGTAGCGATCGGGATCTTCGATCATCAGATGGCATTCGAGCGGCAGTGTCGTGGCCCTGCGCAGAGACTGAACCACCACCGGACCGATCGTGATATTCGGGACGAAGTGCCCATCCATCACGTCCACGTGGATCCGGTCGGCGCCCGCGGCGGCGGCTTCGGCCACCGCGTCACCGAGGCGAGCGAAGTCCGCGGACAGGATGGAGGGAGCGAGTCTGATTTCTCCGCTCATGATCCGGCCTCTTCCATTTCCATGGGCGGCATCTCGGGCGTGCGTTTCAGGTAGGCCCCTGCCGCCTCGTCAACCAGCCACAACACGTCGCCGTCCAGGGGGGCCACGAGTTGGGCGGGGAACTCGAGCGCATTCGCCGGCCCCTCGAGAACCCGCTCGAGCGCTTCCCCCTTGTCGCTGCCCTCGACCAGGAACACCACGTTGCGGGCCGCGTTGATCACGGGGACGGTCAGGGTGAGCCGCTCCGTGCTCAGTTGCGGGACTTCATTTCGAACCACCCAGGCGTCCTGCTCTCCGAGCGCGGCCGTGAAGGGAAACAGGGACGCGGTGTGGCCGTCCCTGCCCAGGCCCAGCATCACCAGATCGAAACGGGGCAGGGCCTTGTCGCGCTTGACGCCAAAACAACGCGCGAGCTCCGCCTCGTATTCCCGGGCGGCGAGGTTCAAGTCGCCGCGTTCGCCCGCCATGCGGTGAATCTGGGAAGAATGCAGCTGAAGACCGGTCAGGAGCGCCTCGTTGGCGGAGTTGAAGTTCGAGTCGGGATGGTCCGGCTCCACCGCGCGTTCGTCGCCGAAATAGATCTGGACCGAACTCCATTCGACCTTCCGCTTCAGCTCGGATGTCGCGAGCCGCTCATAGGTGCGCCTCGGCGTCTTGCCGCCGGCCAGGGCGACGTGGAAAACGCCCCGATCCCACACCGCTTTCTTCGCCAGCCGGATGAAGAGGTGCGCCGCGTGGCGGGCCGCGGCATCCGCGTCGGAGAAACCAAGAATCGTTCTCGCCATTTCGAGAATGATAGCCGTGCCTCGAGGCATCCGCCGTTCGCCCCCGAGACGCTAGAGTTCGGCCATGTTCGAAGCCATCGCATTCATCGTCGTGGGGCTGCTTCTGCTCGGAGGCGGAGGTGAAGCGCTCCTCCGGGGCGCGGTGGGGCTTGCCACTTTGTCCCGGCTCAGTCCCGCGGTCATCGGGCTCACCGTGGTCGCGGCGGGTACGTCGGTTCCCGAGCTGTCGGTGAGCCTGATCGCCGGGCTGAATGGCCAGGCGGACATCGCGGTCGCGAACGTCGTGGGCTCGAACATCTTCAACATCGGTTTCATCCTCGGGCTCTGCGCGATGATCCGCCCGCTGGCCATCACCGGGAACACGATCCGTCTCGAGTATCCCGTGCTCGCCATCGTGACCCTGATGTGCCTCTCCGTGACCCAGGACGGCACGGTCAACTGGCTCGACGGCCTCCTGTTCCTCGCCGTCTATGTCGGGTTCACGGCCTACATGGTCACACTCGTGCGGGCCCAGGTGAATGCCACGGAGGGCGCGGAACTCAAGGCCGAAGTGGCGGAGATATCCGGCGACGCCCCCCGGCTGGTTCCGATGCTGATGCTGCTTTCCCTGGGCGTCGTCCTCCTGGGCTTTGGCGCTCAGGCCACCGTGAATGGGGCCGTGAGCCTGGCCCGGCTCATCGGCATGTCCGAACGCGTCATCGGCCTGACCATCGTGGCCGTTGGGACGTCCCTGCCGGAGATCGTGGCCTCGCTGATGTCCAGCCTTCGCGGGCGGGACGACATCGCGATCGGCAACGTGATCGGCTCCAACCTCTTCAACATTCTAGGCATCCTGGGACTGTCGTCACTGGTCATGCCGATGCAGGTCCATCCCGCGATCATGAGCAGCGACAACTGGTGGATGCTCGGCCTCACCTTGCTCCTGTTCCCGCTCATGTACACCGGCCGCAGCATCAAGCGGTGGGAAGGCTCGCTGCTCATGGCGGTATACGTGATCTACGTCGTGCTCCTGCTCCAGCGACCGGCCTGAGGCGTCGCACCGAGCCCTCGGGCTCTTGATCATCCTTCGCTGGTCATGATGAAGAGCGGAGCCATGTCGAAACTGTTGAACTGGGGCCGGTACCTGTCGGTGTTGTAGTAACGCTCGACGTTGACCAGTTTCTTGGTGCTGGTCACGATGTCGAGCGGGATGTTGCCGTAGCAGCCGTTCTTCACCACCACCATACGGCCGTGCGCCCCGCTCAGGAGAAGGTCGAAGGCGAGATTGCCGAAGGCCATGGGCACGATCGAGTCGATGGCATCGGGGTCGCCGCCCCGGACCAGATAGCCGAGCTTCTGGTTGATGATGTTGACTTCTTTGCCGTTGTTGTACTGGGCGGTGCGCTTCTGGACCTCGGCCGACACCAGGTCGCCGATGCCGCCGAGTTTGGCGTGCCCGAACGCATCGGTGGCCCGGCTCGCCCAGACCTTCTCGCCTCCCGCGACCACCGCGCCCTCGGACACCAGTGCGACCGCGTACTTGCTGGGATTGCGGTTGCGGTCGTACATCAGCATCTCGGTGAGGATGTCGAGGCTGAACTCGTGCTCGGGAATCACGCACCGGGTGGCCGCGCCGGCCATGGTTGGCAGCATCGCGGTGAAGCCGGCGTAGCGACCGAACACCTCCATCACCAGCAGGCGTTCGTGCGAGCCTGCGGAGGTGCGTAACCGGTGCGCCATCTCGATGGTGCGGGTGACGCAAGTGCTGAAGCCGATGCAGTAGTCGGTCCCGGGCACGTCGTTATCCATGGTCTTCGGGATGGCGATGACTCTGACGCCCTCCTCGTGGAGCCGAACCGCGTAGCTCAGGGTGTCGTCGCCACCTATCGGAATCAGGTGGTCGATGCCCAGCCAGTCGAGGTTCTTGAGGACTTCCGGAGTCAGGTCGTTCGTCTCCATGGCGAACTTGTCCCGCAGATGCTCCGGCACCCCATCGGCCTTGACCGCGCTCGGCCGGGTTCGCGAGGTGTGCAGGAAGGTCCCCCCGGTGCGCCCGGCTCGGTTGACGATCTCTTCCGACAGATGCTGGAAGTTGTTGCGGTTGTCGTAATCGTGGTCGCGGACCAGATCGATGATGCCCGCCCAGCCGCGTCGCAAGCCGATGACCTCGTACCCCTCGCGCAGCGCCCGGATGGTCACCGCGCGGATGGCCGGATTCAGACCGGGCACGTCACCGCCTCCGGTCAGGATTGCGATTCGCTTCTTGCCCGTGCCGATGTTTGCCATGGAGGCTCCCGAGCCGGAATCGATTCTACGCCGCTCCGCCAGAGGCCGATCGGCGCCGGGCCCGTCTTCGAGATGGGTCGTTTGCACTATTCCGCCGCGGGCCTTGGCTGGCGGAGACTGGCCCTTGGAGGGTCCATGCGTGAATTCACCGACGGGTCGACCGCCATCGTCCGTGGCGCGCTCGACGCCGGTTGCACGTTCTTCGCGGGCTACCCCATCACGCCGGCCTCGCCCATCCTGATGCAGATGATGGGCGAGCTGCCCAAAGTCGACGGCGTCGCGGTGCAGGGCGAAGACGAGATCGCGTCGATCGGGATGTGCATCGGCGCCACCCTGGCCGGGGCCCGGGCCATGACCGCGACCAGCGGGCCGGGCCTTTCGCTCTACAGCGAGAACATCGGCCTCGCGATCATCGGCGAAGTGCCGCTCGTGATCGTCGATGTGCAACGGCTGGGCCCCGCGACGGGCGGCGCCACCACCGTCGGTCAGGGGGACGTGCAGTTCGTGCGCTGGGGAACCGCAGGGGGCTATCCGATCATCGCGCTCGCACCCTCGTCGGTTTCCGAATGTTATTCGCTGACCCGCCGCGCCTTCGACCTGGCCGAGCGCTTCCGCTGCCCCGTGTTCCTGGTCACGGACAAGGAACTCAACATGACCACCACCACGGTGGAGGTTGACCGTTACGAGAAGCCTCCGGTGCGCGCGCGCGCGGTTCTGCCCGCGACCGACCCGCCCTATCGCTATGAGCCGGCAGCCGCCGTAACACCGCTTGCACAGTACGGGGGCCTGGGGGCCGTGCGCTTTACCGGATCGACTCACGACGAGCGGGCGCTCATCACGAAAGCGCCCACGAAGGTGGCTCAGTTGAACGAACACCTGCGAGCCAAGATCGAAGAGCACACCGCTGAGATTGAACTCGTGGTGATGGACCTCCAACCGGGCGCTGCCACCCTCCTCATCAGCTATGGGAC
>CAYNHK010000195.1:0-9734 GCA_964396875.1 uncultured Acidobacteriota bacterium
CCCGACTCGCTTCGCTCCGACCCGCGCCTCCGCGGCGGCGTCGGCCACTGCCAGGCCGAGGGCGGCCCGAACGCGTTTCGCGACAACGGCGACAGCATCGATTCGATCAAGGACTTCGGCTTCGACCTCGGCGGTCCGGTCATCAAGGACAAGCTCTGGTTCTATGGAACCTACGGCAAACAGGACATCAAGAACTGCCGATTCGCCGGCACCTTCGACGACACCCTTCTTCCCTCGTACAACTTCAAACTGAACTGGCAGGCGGCGTCGAGCACCATGGTGTCGGCGTTCTACTTCCTCGGCAGCAAGGAGAAGTTCGGACGCGGCGTCGGCTTCCCGGTGACGGAGACCGACGATTTTCTGTGGAACCAGGGTGATGCTTTCACCGAGGGCGGTCTCCCCGGCGGACTCTGGAAACTCGAAGTGAACCACACCTTCTCCCCCAGCTTCTTCGTCTCGGCGAAGGGCGCTTACTACGATGCCGGCTTCGGCCTGTTCGCCCGCGGCGGCGCGGACAAGACCTACACCATCGACTACGCCAGCAGCCAGGCGCTTGGCTCCTATGTCGACTACACCGCGATCCGCCCCCAGACCACCCTCAACGTGGATGGTTCCTATTTCGCATCGTCCATGGGCGGCAACCACGAGTTGAAGTTCGGCTTCGGGTATCGGGAATCGACGACCAACTCGATCAGCCACTACAACGGCAACCAGATCAATGGTGAGTACTACGGTCCGGGCACGGGCGGCGGCAACAATGTGGCGTACGCGACCCGTGACGTCAACGTGAAGTACAGCGGAAAGTACGCTTCGCTCTATCTCGGCGATGTCTTCACGAAGGACCGCTTCACGTTGAACGTGGGCGTTCGTGTCGACACGCAGAGCGCGCGCAACCTCGCTTCCGAGTCGCCGGCCAACGCGTCCTTTCCCGCCCGCCTTCCCGCCCGCGCTTACGAAGGCAGCGACACGCTGATCGATTTCACGGACATCTCGCCGCGTCTGGGTTTCTCGTACGCGCTCGATGAAGCCCGAAAGACCGTGCTGCGCGCTTCACTCGCCCGGTATGGCGCGCAGTTCGCCTACGCGAATGTGACCACCGAAAACCCGCTCGGCGCGACCTTTGTCGCCTACAGCTGGAATGACCTCAACGCCGACAAGTTCCCCCAGGCGAATGAAGTAGGCAGCACCCCGCTCTTCGCGTCCGGCGGCTTCGACCCGGCGAACCCCTCGGCCGCTCGTGGCTCATCGAACAAGATCGACAAGGATCTCGAGAACCGCTACGACAACGAAGCCATCCTTGGCCTGGACCGTGAGCTCGCCTCCAACTTCGCGGTAGGCGCGGCCCTCACCTTCAGGCGCACCTCCGGTTTCCAGGCGACGCCCCGCCTCGCCGCTCCCTGCCCGACCGGCGTGGGCTGCGTGACCATGCAGCCCAACGACTACGCCGCGAACGCTCCGGTTTCGGCGACGCGCGGCGGGGTCACGTACACCACGAGGACATTCTCGCCTTCGACCGCGGTGATCGCAGCCGGCGGCGGCGGGCGGTTCCGAACCAACCGTGACGGCTATTCGAATACTTTCAAGGGTCTCGAGCTGACCATGAACAAGAGGATGTCGAACAAGTGGGGCGCGCGTCTCGCGTTTTCGCTCAACGACTGGACCGAGAGCTTTGACGGCACTCCAACCGGCGCCAACGGAAATCCCGGCCCCACGGACACCGAGCCTCTCCGGGACGGCGGACCGGTCTCCGTGCTTTCCGGGGGATCGGGAAAGGCGGCTTTCTACTCGTCCTACACCTGGCAGGTCTACGCCAACGCCATCGTCCGGCTGCCCGGCGCGTTCGATTTCTCCACCCAGATCTTCGGCCGTCAGGGCGGTACGTTCCCGGTCAACATCACCACTTCGGCCGGAAGCGATGGGGCGACCGTCCGCGCCCTCGTCGGAAACGTGGACGATCAGCGTTACGACAACCTCTGGAACATCGACTTCCGCCTCGCGCGCAGTTCGAAGATCGGCAGGGTGACTCTGACGCCATCGGTCGAGTTGTTCAACGCGCTCAACAACGATGTTGTCCTGAGCCGGGCCCGGAATGCGGGCGCGGCGTCCTTCAACCGGATTGAGGAGTTGATCAGTCCGCGCATCGCCAGGGTCGGGGTTCGCGTGGCCTTCTAGCCGCCGACTCGTTCCCAGGGGCGGGCTTCGCGCAGGCGGAGCCCGCCCCCATGATGCCTTTGCGCCCTTGACCTTGAGCCTTCGTGGATCTACGGTACTGGCGCCGCCCTCGATCGGCGCGCAATTCCAGGGGAGTCCACGACCATGGCCGACATTCTTCACGAGTTCGTCATCAAGGCCTCACCTCCGCGGGTCTTCGAGGCGATGACGACTCCGGCCGGTCTCGACCAGTGGTGGACCCACTATTCCTCTGGTGAGCCGAGGTTGGGATCGGTTTATGCGCTCGGGTTCGGGCCGGAGTACGACTGGGAGGCGAAGGTCACCCGCTGCGTGAAGGATCAGGAGTTCGAACTCGAACTTGTCGAGGCGTCGGACGATTGGCTGGGCACCCGCGTGGGCTTCCGCCTTGCGCCTCTGGGCGACCATACCCAGGTCTCATTCAGGCACACGGGGTGGAAGGACGAGACGCATCACTTCCGGACGTCCACCTTCTGCTGGGCGATGTACCTCCGCCTCCTGCGCCGCTACATCGAGCGCGGTGAGACGGTCCCTTACGAGGAGCGTCTCGACGCCTGATTCTCGTCAGGCCGAAACCGATCGAAGAAAGGCGGCGTGCAGTCAGGTCGCCCGCAGGACTGCGGCGCAGCAGGTTCTGAGGCGTCGCAGACCCTCGGCGATGTCCCCGTCGCGGATGGCGCCGTAACCCAGCACCAGGCCGGGCTGGGGGCGGCCCATGCAATAGGCCGAGAGGCGGTCGAAGCGAACCTCCGTCCGCCGGGCCCGGGCCAGGATCTCTCTCTCGTCGCGGACGTCCCTCGAACGCAGACGCGCGGCGAGGTGGACTCCCGTCACCGACGGCGCCGGCTCCAGGAAGCGGCTGAAGTCGCTCTCCAGCGTTCGCAGAATGCGCTCGTGCCTCGCCGCGTAAAGGCGGCGCATCTTGCGGACGTGACGCGCGAAATGACCGCTGTCGATGAGCGAAGCGAGGGTCGCCTGCGCCGCCCACGGAGGTTCGGAACCCGCCACCTGGCTCGCCGCACCGAGTGCGCGCGTCAACGAGGGAGGCGCCACCAGGAAGCCGACGCGGAGGGCCGGGAGGAGGGACTTGGAGAACGAGCCCACGTAGACCACGCGTCCAAAGCGGTCGATCGCCTGCAGCGTCTCCAGAGGCCGCCCGCCGAAGCGGAACTCGCTGTCGTAGTCATCTTCTATGACGACGGCGTTTCGCCGTTCGGCCCAGGCGAGCAGCGCCATGCGGCGCGCGTGCGACATCGGCATGCCGAGGGGGAACTGGTGCGACGGCGTGACGTAGATCAGGCTGACGTTCTCGGGGAGCGCCGCGACGTCGAGCCCCTCGTCGTCCACGGGAACGGGGATGATCCGCGCTCCGTACGACGCGAAGAGAAGGCGCGGACGAGGGTAGCCCGGATCTTCCACTGCGACCCTGGTACCCGGCTCGAGCAGGACGCGAGCGACGAGGTCGAAGGCCCCCTGGGCGCCGCTTGTCACCAGGATGTCCTCGGGCCGGGCGCGGACACCCCGCGCCATCGCCACGTGCCGCGCGATGGCGGAGCGCAGCGCGGGGCGACCCGACGGATCGCCATACAGACTCTCGGCTGAGGAGCCGCGCCACTGCCGGGCGAGCGTTCGACGCCAGACGTCGTAGGGGAATTGGGAGGCATCCGGCACGCCCACGCCGAAGTCGAACCGGGGCGCTTCGGTGGTAATGGCCGGAGAGGCGGTCTTCCATACCGCGCGGATGCGGAGGGCCGCGCCGTTCCGCGGCCTCGGGCGCGCCACCGGAGCGACGTCGACGAGAGTGCCTGCCCCGTGGCGTCCGGAGACGAGACCCTCGGCCGCGAGCCACTCGTAGGCCAGGGCAACAGTGTTGCGTGAGATTTGAAGGCTCCGGGCCAGCTCGCGCGTCGCCGGGATGCGGTCGCCCTGCCTGAGCCGCCCTTCGAGGATGGCTGCGCGCACCTGCTGGTAGACCTGTCGCGCGAGGTCCCGGTCGTTCTCCAGGCGGATGTGAAGGTCCACGACGGGATCAAACTTGGCCCGGTCGGATTTGTCAAATTTGGACCAACCGACAGGCCACGATCGCGACAGGATTGTCTCTCAAGGAGATGCCGATGAGCCCCACCCCCACCCTGCGCCAGGCGTTGGTCAACGCGGAGCGACTTCCCTGGATTCCGCTCGCACCCGGCGAGTGGTTCAAGCCCTTACGGTTCCTGCCGGACCAGGACACGCGCGTCCTGCTGCTTCGACTCGCCCCCGGGACGAGCGTGCCGCTGCACCGCCATCTCGGCGAGGTTCATGCGTGGAACGTGTCCGGCTCACGGCAGCTCCACACCGGCGAGATCATTGGCCCCGGGGGCTACGTGTATGAGCCTCCCGGCAACGTCGACTCCTGGAGGGCGTCAGGCGACGAGGATGTGGTGGTCTTCATCGCGGCCCGCGGATCGATGGAGTACCTGGGACCGAAGGGCGAAGTGCTGCGTCGCGACGGCGCCGAGTCCCTGCGCGAGAGATACGAACGCCACTGCGTGGAAACCGGGATCGAGCCCCTCGACCTCGTGAGCTGAAGTCGAGGGGAGCGCGCCCCGCTAGTTCCAGTAGAACTTGATGCCGAGCTGGATCTCGCGCGGCGCTCGGGTTCCGGTCAGCTTGCCGAAGTTCCCCGTGGAGGCGGTGCAATCCGTCGCGGTCACCGCCACGGTGCAGACGTTCTGGATGCTGCCCGGGTCGAACTGCGTGTGATTCAGAGCGTTGATGAGATCGGCGCGGAACTGCAGGCGTGTGTTCTTCGACGGGTACCAATTCTTCGAGAACGTCACGTCCCACTGGTTGACGCCGGGCAGGCGGAAGATCGCGCGCCCGGTGTTGCCAAGCTGCCCGTCGGCGGGAGGGGCGAACGCCGCGGGGTTGAACCAGTACACGCCGCCTGCGGTGTCCGTGGGCAGGTTGGAGCGCGGGTCCGAGATCTGGTTCACGCGAATGCCGCGGCGGCTCCCGTTCGTCTGGCCGTTCACCACGCGTGAAATGGGCGGACCGGACCAGAACTGCGTAATACCGCTGACCTGCCATCCGCCAAGGACCTGCTTGGCGAGACCTTCCGAGTCGCGGAAGAAAGGCAGTTCATAGACGTAGTTGGCGGTGAAGACATGGGTGCGGTCGGTGCGGGAAATCGCGTACTCCGCCGCGAGGTTTGTCCGGTCCTGGGGAAGATCGATCGCGTCACGGTCGTTCGTGGCGTCCGTCTTCGAACGGCTGAAGGTGTAGGCGATGCTCAGCAGGCCCTTTCGTCCGGCGTCGTGCCGGAAGCCCACCAGAAGTCCGTGGTAGCGGGACTTCGCGGTGGTCTGCCGGAAATTGATGCCTGCGTAGCCAGGGTAAGGCCGCGCGGCGTTGATGACGCCGCCCGTGGCCATGACCTCGGATGGCAGGGGCGCGTTGATGTCGACGGGCTGGATGAGGTTGTCCCCCGCGGACCCGGCGTATCCGATGTCGATCACGCCCTTGGAGTACAGCTTGCGCTGGACGCCCAGGTTCCACTGCTGTGTCCGTGGCGTGATGAAAGGATCGCTCGAGGCGATGAGGGCCGAAGGCGCTACCGTGGTGGCGGTGATGCCTGCGCCAGGATTCGAGAGCTGAGCATTCAGGACCTGGGGGTTGGCCACGAAGGGCGGGTTCACGAAGGCGTTCTGGAGGAAGATGCCCACGAGCGCCTGGTCGTAGTAGACGCCGTAGCCGCCGCGTACCACGGTCGATCCCTCGCCGCCCCGGTCCCACGAGAAGCCGACTCGCGGCATGATGTTGTTCTTGTCCGCCGCGTAGATGCCGCGGCCGTGGGGCGAGTTCTGCCCGGCGATCACGATGCCGTTCGCGAAATTACCTGAACCCACGAGAAGGGTGGTGGCGGCGGCGCTCGAGAAGCGGGGGGCGTTCGCACGGTTATAGAGCGCGGGGCTGAAGTTCGTCAGGACGTCGTTCTTGTCCTTGACCGGTGGCTGCAGCGAGTAGCGCACGCCCAGATCGAGGGTGACGTTCGGCCGCACTTTCCACGAATCCTGGATATAGAACTCGTACCTCGCGAAGCGGAACTGGGACGCGATCTCGATGGTCGGCTCGTTGTAGGTGCAGGTGGACCCGCAGGCGCCGTCGCGGTTTCCGGTGAGGAAGTTCTGGAAGGCGGTGCGCCCGCCCGCTGCGCCGAAGTTGAAGCTGCCCTGGGTGCCGCTGCCGGAGAGTTCATCCTTCACTTCCCAGGCGAAGAGGAAGCCACCCTTGAAGCTGTGATTGCCGCGGTGATGCGAGAGGTTGTTTCCGAGCGTGTAGTTCCGATACTTGTTGTCGAAGAGCTGGGGGGCGCCGATGCTGGAGAGACCAGCGATCGCCACTGTGGGCACGAGGCCTTCCCGGTTTTCGGGGTAGATCTCGGGAACGGTCAGGCCGTACGCCGCGCGTGTGTTCTTGACGTTGCTGCCGTAGGTGGACTTGATCGCGTTTCCCGAGAACTGGAACGAGAACTCGTTCAGGGTCTGGGGATTGATGGTCGTGGTGATCTGCGCGACCGCGACCTGGCCGGGGACGTCGGTGAGGGTCGTCGCGATATCGGGGATGGCGGTGCCGAAGAAAAGGCCGCCGGGTTCGGTGGTTTCCGAAAGGTCGTAGGTGTAGCGGCCCATCAGACGCCATTTGGAGTTGAGGTAATAGTCGACGCGGCCGACGTACTGAGTGGTGTCCTGCTTGTTGGCGGCGGTGGACTGGTACTGGCTTGTCCCGGTGTTGGGCGCGGGCCACGCGGAAAGGAGGCGGACCGCGTTCGCGTCGCGCAGGGACGGCTGGACGTAGTTGGCGTTGGTCGGGTCGGTGAGCCAGCGAGGATCGATGGTGTTGGCAGTGAGAGACGAGGGGGCGCGTTCGATCTTGCGGCGCTCGTAGGAACCGAAGAAGAAGAGCTTGTCCTTCTGGATGGGCCCGCCGAAGGTGGCGCCGAAGTTGTGATAATCGAGCTTGGGCGGCGCCCCGGAGATCGCGGGGTTGGTGTTCTGCTTGCGGAAGAACGAGTTCGCGTTCAGGGAATCGTTTCGATAGAACTCGTAGACCGACCCGCGGAACACGTTGCTGCCGGACTTGGTGACCACGTTCACGATGCCGCCGCCACTTCGCGGCCACTCCGCCGCGTAGCTCGAAGTGATGATCTTGAACTCTTCGATCGACTCCAGAGTCGGGGTATTGAGAAGAGTGATGTTCGAGCCCACGTCCACGTTGGAAGCTCCGTCCACGAACCAGTTGATGGCGTTGCGCCGCGCGCCGTTGATGGACAGGCTCACCGTGCTGGTGAGGCCGAGACCGACTTCGTCGGTGAGGGAGCTGCTGACGCCCGGAACGAGGGTCGCGAGCTGAACGAAGTTCCGGTTGTTGAGAGGGAGTTCCTGGACCTGGGTCGAACCCATCAGATTCTGCACCGAGGCGCTCGGCTGAATGAGCCCCGCCGAAGCCGTAACTTCGACCGCTTCGGTGACGCCTTGCACACCGAGGACGGCGCCCACTTCGAGCCGGTCGTTCACGTGAAGGCTGATGTTCTTCGCGACGTAGGTCTTGAACCCTGACATCGAGAACGTGATCTCGTATTCGCCGTTGGTCAGGTACGGGAGGATGTACCGGCCGGTGGTAGAGGTCACCGCTTCGGTCAGGACGCCTTTGCCAGTGTTCCGCGCCGTCACGCTGACCCCGGGCAATGTCGCCCCGGTCTGGTCGGTGACCGTCCCGGCGATCGTGGCCGTGATCTCCTGGGCCGCGGCGGGCAGGGCGAATGCCATTGTCAGACAAACGATTGAAAGCGCGCGAAGATATCGACGCATGGGGCCTCCTCAAATCGTGAGGCCAATGGGCCTCTTTTGATGAGGCGGATCTTAGGCCTGGGTCAACAGGCGGTCAATGATTCGAATGGCCTACGACCGCTCCGCACGGCTGGCCAGGCCGGGCTACGAACCGAGTTCGGTGAAACTCCTGATCAGCGCCTCGGTCTTGGCCTTATCCAGCTTCAGGATGGCGGTGTCGTCGCGACGACGGGCATACCCGGCTTCGTCCTTTATCGCGACCTCAAACCAGTCTTCCTTCTTCTCGCCCTCGAAACGCAGGGTGACCCGCAGCGCGGGGGCATCGAGCCCGTAGACCGACGGGGCCTTGGGAGCATCCACGAACTCGGCGGCGTCGAGGCCGCCGATCGCGAAGAGAGCATCCGAGGTCTTTTCCTGGGTGGCGTCCTTCACCGGCGCGGTCGATTTCCACACCACGGTCTCCGCGCCGTCTTTGCCCTGGCTCGTGGACTTCGTGAAGCTCCGGGTGGCGCCCGCCGCGGTGACGTCGAAGGCCGTGATCTCATAGGCGGCCACGTCGAGGAGCCGCGTGGCCCGGAGGTTCCGCAGACCCTTGTCGAGATCGTCGACGAGAGCGGTCGGGATCGTGGCGACGAGATTCGTGGCCGCCTCCCGGACGTAGTACTTCGAGTCATCGGTCTTCTTCCCGAGTTCCAGCGTCGTGGTCCGGTCGCCGGGCAGGCCCACCACCACCCGCCGCGCGGCGGAGCCGAGACCGTAGGCCGACAGATCCTTGGGCGTGGCCTTCTCCGTGACGATGGCTTCCATCCGCAGGTTCTCGATCAGGCCGAGGAAACTGTCCATGGTCCACCGCGCCGCGCGCGTGGCCAGGGGCTTCTCGATCTTCCACTCGTCGTCTCCCTCGACCCCGCGGCCGATGCGAAAGACGACCTTCCCCTTGTCCACCGCCTCGAGCCACTGGATATCGTCTTTCTTCACCTGCAAAACACTGCGGTCGCGCAGGTCGAACGCCGACTTCACCAGAGTGTTTTCGAGCGTGCTCGACACCGTGAAAACCCGCGGTTTCCCCGGCACGCGGGCGAAGAGCCCGAAGGAAGCGGGAACGCTGTCGCCCAGGTCCATCTCGAAGGGCTTCGCCGCACCTTCGGCGACGACCGACACCGAGACCTTGGGCTCGGCCAGACCGAAAGTGCTGAAATCCGTGACGCTCTCGTTCACCACATCCTCGGTTTCGAGGCCGACCAGAGCGTCCAGAATCGTCCCGATCGCAGCCTCATCGGCGGCGGTTTCAAGGGGGGATACAAGCGCCCAGTTCTCGCCGGTCTTTTCCGCGTGGACCATTTCCCCCCCCGCCTTCTTGAGGCTGAGCGAGGTCACCTTTGTCTTGTCGAGGCCCGCGAAGACCTTCTCCCGCTTCGGTGCATCCGAACCCGGGTTCGCGGCGGGCGCGTCCTTCTTTGTTTCGACGAAGTAGATGTAGCCGAAAAGCCCCGCGGCCACCACGACCGCGAGAAGCGTGCGTCCGAACGAACTCATGACCGCCGCCGCCACCAGTTCACGATGCCCCAGACGATGAAGAACCCGGGAAGGAGCAGGAGCGAGAAGATCTGGAAGTTCCGCTGTTCGGATACCGTGAGGTCGAGGCGATGCACGTCGGGGTCCTTCGGCCGGATCGAGATCAGGTCGGAATCCTGGGCGAGCCACGAGATCATGTTC
>CAYNHK010000196.1:0-9727 GCA_964396875.1 uncultured Acidobacteriota bacterium
TCGAGTCCAGCAAGGACAAGGTCCTGATGGGCGCCGAACGCAAGAGCATGATGATCACCGACGAAGAGAAGAAGGTCACCGCGTATCACGAGGGCGGCCACGCTCTCCTCGCCGCGATCCTTCCTCACGCCGACCCCGTCCACAAGGTCACGATCATTCCCCGCGGCATGGCCCTTGGCCTCACCCAGCAGCTTCCGAGTGAAGAGAAGCACAACTGGACCAAGGAACAGCTCGAGGACCGGATCGCGGTCTGCATGGGCGGCCGCATCGCCGAAGATCTCGCGTTCAAGGCCATCAGCACCGGCGCTTCGAACGACATCGAACAGGCGACCGAAATGGCCCGCCGCATGGTCTGCGAGTGGGGGATGAGCGCCCTCGGGCCTCTCGCCTACGGCAAGAAGGACGAAGCGATCTTCCTCGGCAAGGAGTTCGGACGGTCGCAGGACTATTCCGAGGCGACCGCGATCCAGATCGACGAGGAAGTGCGTCGCATCGTCACCACCCAGTTCGAACGGGGCACGGCTCTGCTCAAGGAGCGTTTCGCCGACCTCACCACCGTGGCGGAGGCGTTGCTCGAGCACGAGTCGCTCGACGGAACGCAGATCCTTCAGATCGTCCGCGGAGAGAAGATGAATCTTCCGCCGGTGCCGCCCCCTGCCCCTCCTCCCGTGGTCGCCGAGACCGAGGCGGAGAAGCCCGAGGTGATCGCACCGTTCCTCGGTCCCATGCCCGAGCCCAAGCTGTCGTAGGGGGCGAAAAGGACCCCCGGTCTCCGTCTTCAGAGAGGACATTCGGCCGGCTCCATGATCGAAACGCTCCAGTCCCTCTTCTCCGGCCGGGCCATCACGTTCCGGGATGTCCTGGACGTGATCCTCGTAGCGTTTCTCATCTACCGTCTGTTCCGCTTCGTCCGGGGAACCCAGGCCACGCACATCGTGCTCGGCGTGCTCGGGGTGGTGGCGCTCTTCCTGACCGCGACGCTGCTCGAGCTGCGCCTCCTCACCCTTCTTCTCCGCAACGTCTTGCCCTATGTCGCCTTCGCGGCGATCGTGGTCTTCCAGGCCGAGATCCGGAAACTCCTGGCCTCTATCGGGCAGGCGCTGTTCGGCCGCAGCGGCCCTTCGTCCACCGATGATGTGCTCGACGAAATCGTGCTCGCGGCCCAGTCGCTTTCCGCGACCCGAACCGGCGCGCTCATCGTGTTCGAGCGCGACATGGGCCTCAAGTCGTTCGCCGAGACGGGGGTGCGCCTCGACGCGGTCGTGACCTACGACCTTCTGTGCAACCTGTTCACCCCCGGCTCGCCGCTCCACGACGGCGCTGTCGTGGTTCAGGCCGACCGCCTTTCCGCGGCCGCCTGTTTCCTGCCCTTGACCGTGAACCCCGAACTTTCGCGGACCCTCGGCAGCCGTCATCGCGCGGCCATCGGCGTGACCGAGGACACCGACGCGGTGGCTCTCGTGGTCTCCGAGGAAACCGGCATCGTCAGCCTCGTTTCCGCCGGCGCCATGACCCGCCTCACCGACCCCAGGGAACTGAGCGAAGCGTTGCGTGCCGCCTTGCGCCGCCGGGGAACGTTGCCCGCCCGCCACCGCGCCGCCACCGCCTGATATCGACGCCGCGCACGAACAAATACAGAGAAGGACGAAGAGAAGATGGCCAGGAAGACGGACCAGCAGACGACCGGGGAAGCCCGTTTGTTCGGCACCGACGGCGTGCGCGGCGTGGCCAATCAGGAGCCGATGACCCCGGAAATGGCGCTTCGCATCGGCCAGGCCGCGGTCGCGGTGGCCTCGATCGGCATCAAACACCCACCCCGGGTCCTCATCGGAAAGGACACCCGGCTTTCCGGCTACATGATCGAAACCGCTCTCGCCTCGGGGATCTGCTCGATGGGCGGAGACGTGATCCTCTCCGGGCCCATTCCCACACCCGCGGTGGCTCATCTCACCACGAGCATGCGCGCCGATCTCGGCATCGTGATCAGCGCGAGCCACAATCCCTTCCAGGACAACGGCATCAAGATCTTCGGTCGCGACGGCTTCAAGCTCGCGGACGATCTCGAGGCGCAGATCGAAGCGATGGTGCGGGGGCGCGTGCCCCTCTCCGCGCGAAAGACCGGCCCGGGAATCGGCCAGGCCTTCAAGGTGGAGGATGCCCGCGGGCGCTACGTGGCCTTCGCCAAGAACACGTTTCCGCGGAATATCTCGCTCGAGGGTCTGAGACTCGTGGTCGACGCGGCCCACGGCGCCGCTTACCGCGTGGCCCCCGCGGTGTTCTCCGAGCTCGGCGCGTCGGTCCGTTCCATCGGGGTCCAGCCGGACGGAGTGAACATCAACGAAGGTGTGGGTGCGCTCCATCCCGACAAGGCCCGCGCCGAAGTGGTGAAGACTTCGGCGCAGATGGGCATTGCCCTTGACGGCGACGCCGATCGCGTCATCCTCATCGACGAACACGGCCAGGTCATCGACGGGGACTCGGTACTCGCCATGTGCGCCCTCGAGATGGCGGAGACGGGCACGCTCAAGAAGTCCGCGGTGGTGGCGACGGTCATGAGCAACCTCGGCCTGGAACGGGCCCTGGCCAGGAAGAAGATCCGGCTGGTCCGAACCGCGGTGGGCGATCGCCATGTGGTCGACGCCATGCGGAAGGGCGGCCTCAATCTCGGCGGCGAGCAGTCGGGACATCTGGTGTTTCTCGACCACGCCTCGACCGGCGACGGCATCGTCGCCGCTCTGCAGGTTCTCGCCCTGATGATCCGCCGCGGGAGGCCGCTCTCCGAACTCGCGGCCCAGGCCATGACCCGGGTGCCGCAGGTCCTCCAAAACGTCACCCTGCCCAAGCGGCGTCCCATCGAGGACATGAAGAAGCTCCAGACCCTCATGCGCTCGGTTTCGAAATCCCTTGGCCGGAAGGGCCGGATCCTCGTCCGCTGGAGCGGAACCGAGCCCAAGCTGCGGGTCATGGTCGAGGGCGAAAACGAGGGGGCGATCACGCGCATGGCCCAGTCTCTGGTCGAGGCGGCCCGCCAGGATTTCGGTCTGCGCGCGTGATTACGCCCTTCTTTGACCCGACTTTCCAAAGCCGCTATCCTGAAGCCCAATCAACCGGTCTTCTCAGATTCGACCGCTCGTTTCTGAAGAAAAGAGGCATCCAGTGTTAGAGAGTTACGGCCAGACGGACGTCGGACGCAGGCGCAAACTGAACGAAGACAGCTTCGATGTCGACGATGCCATCGGCCTCTATGTCGTCTGCGACGGAATGGGCGGCCACAACGCCGGGGAAGTCGCCTCCAAACTCGCCCTCGAGACCATCAAAGGCTTTGTCGACAAGAGTGAGAAGGAAAAAGAGATCACCTGGCCCTACGGCCTCGACGTCAATCTGTCCTTCCATGGCAACCGGCTCTGCACCGCGATCAAACTCGCGAACCGGAAGGTCTTCAAGACCGCGGATTCTCAGGAAGAGTACACAGGCATGGGGACCACGGTGGTCACGGGTCTGGTGGCCGGCAATGTCCTCACCGTGGGCTGGGCGGGCGACAGCCGCGCCTACCTTTTCCGGGGCGGCGCGCTCTCGCAGCTTTCGCGCGACGACAGCTGGGTCACCGCGGCGTGGTCCGAAGGCATCCTGACCGTCGAGGAGATCGAGCGCCATCCCCTCAAGAACGTGATCACCAAGGCGGTGGGCGCCAAGGAGACCATCGAACCGCAGGCGGTCGAGCAGATACTCCAGAACGGCGATCTCGCCATCATCTGCTCCGACGGACTGCACTCCATGATCAACGACGACCACATTCAGTCGATCATGGTGACCCACGAGAAGAAACCGCTTGCCGAAGGATGCGCGGCCCTGATCGCCGCCGCCCTCGAGGCCGGCGGCAAAGACAACGTGTCCGTCATCCTCCTTCGCTACACCGAATAGAGTCCGGGCCTTAAAAGGGAGCGCGGAATTCCGCGTCCTCCGAAAAGCCCCCGCCAGAATCCCGCCAAATGAATCCCACCCGTCTCGGGCGATACGAACTCGGGGAGAAGCTCGGCGAGGGCGCCATGGGTCTGGTCTTCCGCGCCCGCGACACCGTGCTCGACCGGATCGTCGCCCTCAAGACCCTTCCCTTTGAGGGCGCGAGCGACGAGATCCAGGAGCGGTTCCGGCGGGAGGCCGAGGCCATCGGCCGCATGGACCACCCGAACGTGGTCAAGGTGTTCGACCTCGGCGAAACCGACGGCCGTCTGTTCATGGCCATGGAGCTGCTCGACGGCGAAGACCTGCGGCGGCTCATCGAAGTCTCGGCCGAGATACCCATCACAGAGAAGCTGAGGATCTTCGCCGAAGCCTGCGACGGCTTCTCCTACGCCCACAGCCGCGGCGTGGTGCATCGCGACATCAAGCCCGCCAACATCATGGTCACCAAGCTCGGGATCACCAAGATCCTCGATTTCGGCCTCGCGCGCATGGAGACCCACCAGACCCTCACCCGGAAGGGCGTGATCCTGGGCACACCCGACTACATGAGCCCGGAGCAGGCCACGGGCAAGGCGGCCGATCCGCGGTCCGATGTCTTCTCGTGCGGCGCCGTGTTCTTCGAATTCGTCACCGGCTTCAAGCCTTTCCGGGGCGCCACCCTGCACGCAGTACTGTTCAACATCGTCTCCGAACCCACCACACCGGTCCTCACCCTGGCTCCCGAGACGCCGGCCCGGGTCGCCGCCCTCATTCACCGGATGATCTCCAAGAACCCCACCGATCGCCCGAGCATGGATGAGGTTTCGATGCATCTTCGGTCGCTTCGAACCAACCTGCTGCGGTCGCGGTTGAAATCGTGCCTGCATTCGGATGCCCCGCGGCCGTCCCGCGAGGAAACCGCCCAGGCTTTGAAGGCCCATCTCACGCGCGCCAAGGCCCACCTCGACACCGACAGCCCGGGCAAGGCCATCGCGGAAGCTCGCGAGGCGCTCTTCCTCGACCCTGACTCGCGGGAGTCCGTCGAGGTCCTCTGGAAGGGCCTGCGCGCTTCCCCGGTGGGCGCTTTCGTCACCTCCCCCGCCTCGGCGTCCCGAGTCCAGGATCTGCTGAAGCAGTTGGGCAAGGCCAAGGGTGAAGAGGCGCTCCAGATTCTGCGTTCCCTCTATCTTCATGCGCCCGACGACCCGTCGGTGCGCGAGGCCATTCGCCAGCTCGCGATTTGACCCCCTTTCTCCCTCTTCAGGAGGTTCCGCCATGCTTCGCAAGACCCCTCTTCACGCCCAGCACATTTCCGCCGGGGGAAAGATGGTCCCCTTCGGGGGATGGGACATGCCGATCGACTACTCGGGCAAGGGCCTCGGCGTCATCAAGGAGCATCTCGCGGTGCGCCGGGCGGCCGGCCTTTTCGACGTTTCCCACATGGGAGAGTTCGACATCGTCGGGGCGGGGGCTCTCGCCTTTCTCCAGCGCGTCACCTCGAACGATGTCGCGAAACTCCACGACGGCCATGCGCAGTACTCGGCTTTACCCATGCCGAGCGGAGCCCCGGTGGACGACATCATCGTGTATCGCTTCAACGCCGAGCGATTTCTGTTTGTCGTCAACGCGAGCAATCGCGACAAGGACCTGGCCTGGCTGCGCGCGCAGAACCCCACGGGCTGCGAGATCCACGACCGCAGTGACGAATTCGCCCTGCTCGCCCTCCAGGGCCCGAAGGCGGTTTCGATCCTGCAGACCCTGACGCCCTCGGATCTCTCCGCGGTCGGCTACTACAAGTTCACCACCGGGAAGGTCTCCGGGCTCGACGCCACCATCGCGCGCACCGGATACACCGGCGAAGACGGTTTCGAGATCATGGTCAAGGCGGCATCGGGCCCGGATCTCTGGGACACCCTGATGACCGCGGGTTCGGGCCATGGCCTCGTTCCCGCCGGCCTCGGCGCCCGCGACACCCTGCGGCTCGAGGCGAAGATGTGCCTGTACGGCAACGAGCTCGACGAAACCACCACTTTGATCGAGGCCGGGCTTGGCTGGATCACCTGCGTCGACTCCCACAAGGGCGACTTCAACGGTCGCGCGGTGCTCGCGGAACAGAAGGCCAAGGGCACAGCGCGAAAGCTCGTGGGTTTCGAAATGAAAGAGCGGGGGATCGCGCGGCATGGTTATCCCGTTCTCGCCGGAGGTTCGAAGGTGTCGGTCGTGACCTCCGGTTCGATGGCGCCATTTCTCGAGAAGAACATCGGCCTGGCCTATGTGCCTTCCGAGCACTCCACGATCGGAACATCTCTCGGCATCGAGATCC
Source organism: uncultured Acidobacteriota bacterium (assembly GCA_964396875.1). Classification (GTDB taxonomy): domain Bacteria; phylum Acidobacteriota; class Vicinamibacteria; order Fen-336; family JAGNNV01; genus JAGNNV01. The sequence continues at coordinate 6,266 of CAYNHK010000196.1, forward strand.
GCGGCGTCTCCGTGGCCGCCGAGATCGTGAAGACCCCCTTCTACAAACGGGCGAAGTAGTTTCCTAAGATTCCCCCCTCAAGAACTGATTTCAGGAGAACGAAAACGTGACCAACGATCTGCGCTACACCCGGGACCATGAATGGGTCCGTCTCCAGGCCGGCGTCGGCCGCATCGGCATCACCGATCATGCGCAACAGCAGCTGGGAGACGTCGTGTTCGTCGAACTGCCGAAGGTTGGGTCGGCGGTCACCGCGGGCGCGCGATTCGGCACCGTCGAATCGGTCAAGGCGGTTTCCGAACTCTTCTCACCCGTGACCGGCAAGGTGACGGCCGTGAATGACGAGCTTGCGAAGAAGCCCGAAACCGTGAACTCCGATCCTTACGGCGCGGCCTGGATGATCGAAGTGCAGGTCGTAAACCCCGCCGAGGTCGAGGCCCTCATGACCGCGGAGCAGTACGACGCCCACGTCAAGAGCGGGCACTAAATGAACCTCGCCGACTTTTCGCCCGTTGATACCTTTCCCCGAAGGCACGTAGGTCCCTCCGAGGCCGACCGCGCCGTCATGCTCGGCGCCCTCGGGGCTTCCTCCCTCGATGCCCTCATCGAGGAAACCGTTCCTCCTTCGATCCGCCTCCGACGCTCGCTGAATCTCCCCGGGGCGCTCTCCGAGAGCGAGCTGTTGAGCCGCATCGCCGCGGTGGCGGATTCGAACGAGACCTGGCGCTCGTTTATCGGCATGGGCTATACCGGGTGCCTCACACCCTCGGTCATCCGGCGCAATATCCTCGAGAATCCCGGCTGGTACACGCAATACACCCCGTATCAGCCGGAAATCTCGCAGGGCCGGCTGGAGGCGCTTCTCAACTTCCAGACCATGATCGCGGATCTGACCGCGCTTCCTCTCGCCAATGCCTCGCTTCTGGATGAGGGGACGGCGGCCGCCGAGGCCATGCACATGGCCCAGGCTACCGCCCCGGGCGATCGCAAGATCTTCATCGTCGCCGACGACGTGCATCCCCAGACCATCGCGGTAGTGAAGACACGTGCCCTGCCCCTCGGCATCGAGGTTCAGGTGGTTGAGCCAAGGAAGATCAAGGTCAAGCCGGATGTTTTCGGCGTCCTCCTCCAGTACCCGTCGACGGCGGGGAAGGTCGAAGACCTTTCCGAAATCGCGGCCAGGGCGAAGAAGGCCGGCGCGATCACCACGTTCGCCGCCGATCTCCTCGCCCTCACGATCTACAAGGCTCCCGGCGAAATGGGCGCCGATATCTGTATCGGATCAGCCCAGCGTTTCGGCGTGCCCATGGGCTTTGGCGGACCCCACGCCGCTTTCATGTCCGTGCGCGACGAAATGCGACGCGTGCTTCCCGGCCGGCTCATCGGCGTTTCGAAGGATGCCCAGGGCAAACGCGGCTACCGCCTCGCCCTGCAGACGCGCGAACAGCACATCCGCCGCGACAAAGCCACGTCGAACATCTGCACCGCGCAGGTGCTCCTCGCGGTGATGGCCGGCATGTACGCCGCCTACCACGGGCCGAAGGGCCTCAAGCAGATCGCGACCCGCGTGCACAGTCTGACGCAGCTTCTCGCGGCGGGCCTGCGCCAGGGCGGTTTCACCCTCCTGCACGAGAACTTCTTCGACACGCTTTCGATCAAGGTCACCGCGGGCAAGGCGAACGGCATCGTGAAGCGCGCCGCGAAGCGGAAGATGAATCTCCGCCGGGTCAAGACCGGTCTTACCGTGACCCTCGACGAGACCACCGGCCTCAAAGATGTTCAGGATCTCATCGAGGTTTTCACCGGTGCGGCGCTCGAAGGCGGTCTCTCGAAACTCGCGGCCGAGTCCGCGGTCGACGTTCCCGACGCCCTGCAGCGCAAGTCCGAATACCTGACCCATCCCGTCTTCAACCGCTATCACGCCGAACACGAGATGTTGCGCTACCTCAAGACGCTCGAAGGGCGCGACCTCTCCCTCACCCATTCGATGATTCCGCTGGGCTCATGCACGATGAAGCTCAACGCGGCGTCCGAGATGCTGCCTCTCACTCTGCCCGGTTTCTCGAATGTCCATCCTTTCGCGCCGCTGGAGCAGGCGAAAGGGTATCTGGCGCTCGCGAAGGAGTTGTCCGACTGGCTGGCCGAGATCACCGGCTTCACCGGGGTCTCCCTGCAGCCGAACTCGGGGGCTCAGGGCGAATACGCGGGGCTTCTCACGATCCGCGGGTATCACGCCTCGCGGCATGGTGACCGCGATGTCTGCCTCATCCCCGTGTCCGCTCACGGCACCAACCCCGCCTCCGCGGTCATGGCCGGTTTCAAGGTCGTGGTGGTCGCCTGCGACGCGCAGGGCAACGTGGATCTCGCCGATCTCGAAAAGAAAGCGGACGAGCACAAGGACCGCCTGGCCGCCCTGATGATCACCTATCCCTCGACCCACGGGGTGTTCGAGGAGGACGTGAAGCGAATCTGCGAGATCGTGCACGAGCGTGGCGGGCAGGTCTACATGGACGGGGCCAACATGAACGCGCAGGTGGGCCTCACCCGGCCCGCCGACATGGGGGCCGACGTCTGCCACATCAACCTGCACAAGACGTTCTGCATCCCTCACGGCGGCGGTGGTCCGGGGATGGGACCGATCTGCGTGGCTCCCCATCTCATTCCATTCCTGCCCGGCCATCCGCTCTTGGCGGAGTCCGCGACGGGTCCGGTTTCCGCGGCGCCGCTGGGGAGCGCCTCGATCCTCACCATCTCGTGGGCCTACATCGCCATGATGGGCGCCGATGGTCTCAAGCTCGCCACCGAGACCGCGATCTTGAACGCCAACTACATGGCGAAGAAGCTGTCGTCGCACTATTCGATCCTCTACACCGGCAAACATGGACGCTGCGCGCACGAGTTCATCCTCGATCTGCGCGAGTTCAAGGCGCACGGCGTCGAGGCCGAGGACGTGGCGAAGCGGTTGATGGACTATGGCTTCCACGCGCCCACCATGTCCTTCCCGGTTCCCGGCACATTGATGATCGAACCGACGGAGAGCGAGTCCCTCGCGGAACTCGACCGTTTCTGCGAAGCGATGGTCCGCATCCGGGCCGAGATTGCCCGAATCATCGAGGGGAAGATCGACGCGAAGGACAATCCACTCAAGAACGCGCCCCACACCGCGGGCATGGTCACCGCCGACGCCTGGCCGCACCCCTACACCCGCGAAGAGGCGGCGTTCCCGGCGCCGTGGACGCGCGAGAAGAAGTTCTGGCCGCACGTGGCGCGCATCGACAACGCCTACGGCGACCGCAACCTCATCTGCCTCTGCCCGCCGATCGAGTCGTACGTTTAGACGATCAACCCCCGGACCCTCCCACTATTCGCCAATTGGACACCCACGTCACCCCGGCGAAAGCCGGGGCCTAGCTGTGGTTTCTCACCACGTTGTTCACCTGGGGCCAAACCTGAGATGTTTGT
>CAYNHK010000197.1:0-9704 GCA_964396875.1 uncultured Acidobacteriota bacterium
CATGCCGCCGATGAGCTGGACATCGAAATGGCGCATGTTGAGCACCCGGCGTCCGCCCTCCCGACACACCGCGAAGGCTTCCGGCAGCAGGTCATCGAGGGTCGCGCCCTTCTCGATACGGGCCCTGAACTCGTTCGTCTTTCCCCGGAGGCCCTCGTCGGAGAGGGTGCGGATCTGGGGCTCCAGATCGCTGATCGCCTGGATCCTCGCCCTCATTCGTTTGACGTCGCGGTCGTTCTTGGTTCCGAAGATCGTGGTCAGCAGTTTTCCGAGCATTTAGTGGCCTCATTCTAAGGTCTTCACACGCAAAGCCCCCCGGGCTAGACTCCCCGGATGTTCATGGCGTACCTGTTGTGGGGATTCGTGGTCGGCTGCGGTCTTTTCATGGGCGGGGCGTCCGCGATTCAGCTGACCCGAAACGGGTTCGATCTGCTGGTGGCCGCGAACGCGCTCGTCTACCTCGGGTGCGCGGTCTACGGGTTTCCCCGGCTCGTCCGGCTTGTGAGGAAGTAGGTTCAGGCGGAATGCTGGCCCACAACTGGTTCGAACTCTCGGTACGCGGAATACACGTCGCGATGGTCGGGGCGTGGCTGCTCTTCGACTTCGTCGTCTACTGGCTCCACTTCAAGATCAAGGATGCCGGCGCTCCCATCGACGAACGGCTCGAACGGGCCCGGGTGATGCATGGCATCGATACCGTGGTGGCCTATCTCTTCTTCCTGACCCTGCCCGTCGGTGTGATCCTGTGCTGGGTCACGGACACGCCGCTTTTCACCACGGAGTGGTTGAACTGGAAACACCTCATGTATGGCCTCATCGTCGTCTCGGCCATCGTGTTGGTGCCCATATCCGGCACGTCGCTCAGGAACCTGAAAGCGATCAAGGCGGGAGCCGCCAATGTGCCCGAACTGAACGCTCAGATCAAACGGGACATGAACTGGGCCATGCCGTGGGTCTTCCTCATCTGGGCGTTGATCACGGTGATGATCGTCATCTCCGTCTTCAACGCGAGGTGCCCGCACTGCAACAACTTCATCCTGCGCTAGGAGCGGGCGTCGAGGCACCCGCGCGCCTCGTCTAGCCGAGCGAGCGGTATTCGTCGAGGATGTAGAGGAGCGGATTCTGGTTCGATCCGTTCATCCACACTTCGTAGTGCAGGTGAGGTGCGGTCGAGCGGCCCGTGCTGCCCACGAAGCCGAGGACCGAACCTCGCCGCACCGACTGGCCGACGCGCACATTGATCGCGTCCATGTGTCCGTAGTGGGTGACGATGCCGCGTCCGTGACTGACGGTGACCGCGTTGCCGTAGCCGCCCTTGACCCCCGCGAAAATGACCGTGCCGTCGGCGGGTGCCAGGATCTTGGTGCCGAGGGGCGCGGATATGTCGAGGCCGGGATGGAAGTCTCTCAGTCCCGTGAAGGGATCGTTGCGGTTTCCAAAGCCCGCGGAAAGGTATCCCCTGACCGGCCAGACCGATGGTGTCGTCGCCAGCAACGAGCGCTGCCGATCGAAGACGTTCGTGAGTTCCCGGGACTTTTCCGTCAACTCATTGAGACGGGTACTCATTTCCTCGAAGCTCGCGACGCTCGGGGCTGAGCCTGACCGGTCGGCCACGGAGCCGCCGCCGGTGCCGCCCACCGCGGGGTCGGGCGGAGGGGCATCGACTCCCGCCATCACGCCCAGCTTGTTGACGATACCGCTCAGTTGGCCCATCTGCGCGCGCAAAGCCGCGGCGTCACGTTCGATCTCATGCGTCTTGGTGATCAGGTTCGCGGACTCTTCTTCGACCTTTCGCAGCCTCGAGACTTCGAAAAGCAGAGCGGAATAGTGAATCAGTGCGCCGACGAGGACGATGCCGGTGACCGCCGCCACACGGCCGGCGATCTTCGCGACATGGAGAGGGACCTGGTATTTGCGAAATTTCGCCCGAGCATTCGGGACGAAGATTACGGTGAAGAAATCGGGAGTTTTCATAGTGGCGTGTTTGAGTCGAGGCCGCCGACACCGATGGCTCGGAACCGATAAAAAGACCTTATCACGCGACTTTAAGCGAGGTCAACGCGGAGCCCGCGCGAAAGACGAGGGCCTCCAGAACGCAGGCTCTCGAGACGCTCTGGGATCCGGAGAGGTCGGCGATGGTGCGCGCCACCCTTGCGGTGCGGTGTACCGCGCGCAATGAGAGACCCTGGAGCCGGGCCGCCTGCTCGAGTGTCTCGACCGCGAACGGATCGAGGCCCAGAAGTCGAATGTCCTTTCCGTCTCGTGCCTGACCCCGGCCTTCCGCGAAGCGGAGGGCAGCGCTGACTCGGTCCTTCACTCGGCGGGAGGGCTCTCCTCCGTGAGGGTCTGCAGGGCCGATCCGGATCTCGGGCCGGGGGACATCGACGACGAGATCGATTCGGTCCAGCAACGGGCCGGAGATGCGGCCCTGATAGCGGGCGATCGCTTCGGGCGTGCACCGGCAGGGAAGGACGGCGTCCCCGCGGTACCCACAGGGGCACGGATTCATCGCGGCGACGAGTTGAAACCGCGACGGGAATTCGAAGGCCGCCCGAGCGCGCGACACGATCAACCTCCCCTCCTCGAGAGGCTGTCGCAGCCCCTCGAGCGTGCTGCGCGAGAACTCGGGAAGTTCGTCGAGAAAGAGAACGCCGCCGTGGGCGAGGCTGATCTCGCCTGGTCTCGGGATGGCCCCGCCGCCCACCAGCGCCGCCGACGAAGCCGTGTGATGAGGCGCGCGGAACGGGCGGGAGCCCACGAGGGTGTTCGGGCACAGGCCCGCCGCGGACTGGATCGCCGTCATCTCGAGTGCCTCGGTCTCGGAAGGGGCGGGGAGGATGCCCGGAAGGCGGCGCGCCAACATGGTCTTCCCGGACCCGGGCGGTCCGACCATCAGGAGGTTGTGACGCCCCGCGGCGGCGATTTCGAGGGCGCGGCGCGCGAGCGGCTGACCGGCAACGTCTTCGAGATCGAGCAGCGGCGGTGTCACGACCTCTGGCTCACCTTCATCCTCTTCGGTCCCATTGCCATCGCCCCCGAGAGCGTCAAGGAGCGTCGAGGCCCCCCTCACGAGAAGGGAGCTCACCAGCGACGCTTCGGGAAGATTCCGGCGGGGGACCACAGCGCGCTTGAAGCCTTGCGACCGCGCCTCGATCAGGATCGGCAGCACTCCTTGAACCGCGCGGAGGCTCCCGTCAAGGGCGAGTTCTCCCAGGAACAGGCAGTCCGGCGCGAGAGGGAGGGGCTCGCCGGCCGAAGCCAGCAACGCCATCGCTATCGCGAGGTCGAAGGCGCTGCCGCTTTTCCGGAGATGCGCGGGCGCCAGATTGACGGTGATCCTTCGGTCCCATGAGAACGGAATCGCCGAGTTCCGCAGGGCTGCCTTGATCCGGCTCTCGCTTTCGCGAACCGCGGAGTCGGGCAGGCCGACTATGAACAGCCCGGGGAAGCCCGGCGCCGAGTCGACCTCGACGCGGATGATCGACCCGCGGATTCCCGCTACCGTCCCGGTATGTGTGCTCGCCAGCATGTCCCTCTCCTATGGGGGAAACAGCCCGTGGGAGAGGGCGGGCGACGCCTGCCACAAGCGTCGTCGCGAGTATCAGCGAGGAGGGGGCGGGTTGGGGTCCGTTCGCGAAGACCGGGTTACGAAAGGTCTTGCGGAGGTCGCTCAGTCGTTGGAGGTTTCCGCGGGGATTCCGACCATCAGAACCTGGCCGATGGACAGCTTGTTCGAATTCAGGTTGTTGAGGGCCCGGATCGCCGCCACCGTGGTGCTGTGTCGCGCGGCCACGTGAGAAAGGGTGTCGCCTTTCCGGATCCGGTAGGAGGCGCTCCCGATCGTCGAGGCGCGGGTGGCTGCGGCGGTCCGTCGTCCCGCGGAAGCGCCCGAGCGCGGGATGGCAAGTTCCGTCCCCGGGCGGAGCTTCGACTTGAGGGTCAGGCCGTTGACCCGCGCGATTTCGGCGGCCGGGACCCCGAACGCCTTGGCGATCTGCGCGAAAGTCTCACGTTTCCGGACCACGTGACGAGTGAAGTTCATCGACCGTTCGCTCGCCAGGCAGGTTGTGATCTGTTCGCCGGCTCCGTGGGGAACCCGAAGATCGAACGCGAACGATGGCGTTACCGCGCGCCGGAGTTCGGGGTTGAGCGCCTTGATCGCCGCGGCCTCGGTGCTCCCGCAACGTGCCACGGTGGCGATGGGATAGGAGGCGGCGACGCGGATCGTCTCCGAGGCCATGGCTTCTTCGGGCGTCAGCTCGATTCCGTAGAAATCCGGCGACTTCGCGATCACGATCGCGGCGTGAATCAGGGGAACGTAGTTCTTGGTCTCGGCCCGGAACGACTTGGTTTTTGCCAGCGCCCAGAAGTCGTCGGTCCGGGCCTTCTTTATCGCGCGCTGCACCCGGCCTTCTCCGGCGTTGTAGCCCGCGAGGGCGAGGTTCCAGTCGCCGAACATGGCGTAGAGGTTCTTGAGGTAGCGCGCGGCGGCCACCGTCGCCTTCTCCATGTTCGAGCGTTCGTCGACGAAGAAGTCCTGCTTCAACCCATATTGTTTGCCGGTCGAGGGGATGAACTGCCAGAGCCCTTTGGCCTTCGCGCGGGAAAGCGCGACGGGGTTGAAGGCGCTCTCGACGATCGGAACGTAGGCGAGGTCCTGGGGAATGCCCGCCTCGGCGAGAATCTCGCGGATCCTCGGAAGGTGGGGGGCGCCGCGGGAAAGGGCTCTGGCGAACCAGTTCTTGAACCGTCCGCTGTACAGGTTGATGGCGCCAACGACCTGGTCGTTCATCTCGATCGGGAGATCGATCTCCTCCGATCCAAGAACCGCGGCGTTGCTTTGGCGCGCCTCCTCGGTGGCATGCAGCGTCTCGATCCTCTCGCCCATCTCGGCCAGCACGCTCGTGGAAGCTCCCTCCACCGGCTCGGCGGGCTGGAGGGTGGAAGTCGGAGGGAGGAACCTGCGGCTCGAACCAGCCGCAATCTCCGCAGCGTGGATTCGGTCAACCAGCGCGAGATAGGCCTTGCGGACGCGGGGGTCCTGGGAGTCCTTGAGTGCGGCGAAGACGTCCAGGGCGGCATCGAAAGAGGCCTGCGCGTCGGCTTCACGTCCCTCCGTCAGGGCCGCATCTCCGGCTCGGAAATGCACTTCAGCCCGCTCGAGTTCGGCGTCCAGGCTCACCGGGGACGCGGGGATAGCAGGGTCGAGGGCGGCCGAGAAGGCCGAGACAGGGGCCTGCGCGTGGGCCGGGGCGCCGCCCAAAAGGGCCAGGCCGAGAGCCACGAGGGTCGCAGGAAAACCCTGGCCCCTGGAGAAATTTGCCCTATTCATCACGAGATAGTACCAAGGCATTCCGGTGCGTGTCTCAGTTCCGATGGGATACGAGGACGTCCGACCCCTGGGCGGCGTCCCGGGCGGCCGGCGTGATCAGCGCCTTCGGGCCAAGGAAGATCCTGCGGCCGTCACGGAGCGCTCGCCGAACGTCGTCCTCGCAAACGAAGTCGACCGTCGGAACCGGTTTCGTCGCCGGTCCCGGTTGCGGAGCCGCGGCTGAGGCGGATCGGACCCGGGCCAGACGCTTGATGTTGATGAGGTGGAGCGGGGTGATGTTGTCCGACGTGATGTTCCCGGCGGCCGCGCCGCAGCCGAGCGACAGGGAGGGTTCGAGCGCGGTCGTGTGGCCGGTCGCCCCCATGGACGTTTGAGAATTCGCGATCACCCGGGAAGCCGGCTGGGCGAGAGCGAAGCGGCGGAGGAGATCCTCGTCCGCGGCGTGGATTCCGACGGTGTGGCCGGTGCCGCCGAAGGCGAGGAGTTCCTGGCAGCGCCGGATTCCCTCGTCGGGCCCGGGGACCTCGTAAAGCGCCAGAACGGGGCAGAGCTTCTCGGCCGAGAGAGGATGTTCCCGTCCGACACCCGAGACGTGGGCTCCGAGTGCGCGCGTGGCGGGATCGACCCGGAAGCCCGCAGCCTCAGCGAGGGCGGGGGCCGAGCGGCCGACCGCCTTCGCGTTGACCAGGCCGCGCTCCCCGATGACGAACCTCGCGATCTTCTCCGCTTCGTCGGCGGAAAGGACATGCACCTTTTCGGTGTCGAGGGCCTGCAAGACCTGAGTTTTGACCCGGGTGTCGAAAACGAGAGCCTGTTCGGACGAGCAAAGGGTGCCGTAGTCGAACGTCTTGCCGGCGACCACGTCGCGGACCGCGCGAAAAGGATCGGCCGAAGCGTGCAGGTACACGGGCACGTTCCCCGGACCCACCCCGTATGCGGGCCGGCCGGAGGCGTACGCGGCACGAACCAACCCGATGCCTCCCGTCGCGAGGATGACCGCGGTGTGGCGGCTCTTCATCAGGGATTCCGTGGCGGCAAGGGACACGGATTCGAGGCAGTGCAGGGCACCATCGGGCAAACCGGCCGACCGCGCGGCGGGCTCGATCACTCGGAAGGACTCGATCACGCACCGGCGCGCGGAGGGGTGGGGGCTCAGGATGACCGGGCACCGCGCCTTCACGGCGATGAGGGCCTTGAAGATCGCGGTGGATGTCGGGTTCGTCGACGGGATGATCGCGGCCACCACTCCCATCGGCTCGCCAATTTCCGTGATGCCGGTCTCGGGGTTGTCCCGAAGGACGCCCACGGTTTTAATGCCGGCGATATGCGTGGCGACCCGGTCGGAAGCGAAGAGGTTCTTGGTGGTTTTGTCGGGCGCATTGCCGTAGCCGGTTTCACGGTTCGCGAGTTCGCCGAGGCGCGCCGCTTCGGGGATGGCCGCGCGCGACATCGCTCCCACGATCCGGTCGACATCGGCCTGGGTGAGCGTCCGCATCGCGGGCAAGGCGGCGTGCGCGCGCGCGGCTTTTTCCGCCGCCTCCGCGAGCGCCGCCTGGTCGTTTGCCGTGCCGGTCTCCGCCACGACGCTGAGTTGACCGCGTTCGAGGGCGAAGATCAACTCGAATTCTTCGATTAAGGTCCCGCACCGATGAAAGTTCCTCGCCTCTACCGCGACCTGGCTCCCTGGTGGCGGCTCTTCTCGAGCAAGGCCGACTACCGGATCGAGACGCGGCCCTTCCACCGCCTCCTGCTGACCCATGGCGACCGGCCGGCGAAAACGGTCCTGGAACTGGGCTCGGGAGGTGGCAACAACGCTTCGTACTTGAAACGATGGTTCCGCCTGACGCTCGTCGATCTTTCGCCGGGAATGCTCAAGGGAAGCAGGAAGCTGAACCCGGAATGCGAGCATGTGGAGGGCGACATGCGATCCCTCCGGCTTGGACGGGTTTTCGACCGCGTGTTCATTCACGACGCGATCATGCACATGACCAGCGAGAGGGATCTGAGCCGCGCGCTTCGGACCGCGTACGTCCACACCCGTCCCGGAGGCTCGGTCGTCGTGGCGCCGGACTGCACCCGGGAAACCTATTCTTCGCTCACCCATCATGGAGGGAATGACGAGGGACGGCGCGGCCTCCGGTACCTCGAGTGGAACTTCGACCCTGACCCGAACGACGCCACGTACGAAGTTCACTTCGTCTATATGCTGCGCGATTCCAGAGGCCGGGTGCGCGCCCACCAGGATGTGCATCGGTTCGGTGTGTTCGCGAAGGCGACGTGGATGCGCCTGCTTCGCAAGACCGGCTTCAAAGCCCGGTGTGTGGACGATCCGGTTCTTCGTCGCGATGTGTTCGTGGGCGTCCGGCCGCGCTGAGGTGGTTGGCGGGACGTTATCCTGATCGCATGGACGCTCGTCCCTACTGTGTTGTGGGCGCCGGCCCCGCGGGCCTTGCCGCCGCGCGCTGGCTGAAGGCCCTCGATGCTCCCTTCGAGGGCTTCGAACGGAATCCGGGTATCGGGGGCATCTGGAACATCGGCTTCGCGGGCTCCCCGATGTATGAGTCCGCGCATTTCATATCGTCAAAGACACTCTCCGGGTTCCGGGACTTTCCGATGCCGGACTCGTACCCGGACTATCCGTCGCACCGGCAGATTCTTCACTACCTCGAGGGCTACGCGACGCGCTTCGATCTCCGGCGCCACTTCACCTTCGGCGTGTCGGTCGAGTCGGCACGGCCGGACAATGACACGGGTTGGATCGTTCGCCTGAGTGACGGAACTGAACGAAGGTACCTCGGGCTTATCACCGCGGTCGGATGCGAGTGGCGGCCGTTCGTCCCCGCCATCGCCGGATCCTTCGACGGCGAAGTCATGCACTCACGGGACTACAAACATCCCCGGCAGTTCGAGGGACGCCGCGTCCTCATCGTCGGAGCGGGTAACTCCGGCTGCGACATCGCGTGCGACGCTTCCCGGTCGGCCGCGAAGGCGCTCCTCAGCATGCGTCGGGGGTATTACTTCGTGCCGAAACACATCTTCGGACAACCCGCGGACGTCTTCGGCGAGTCGGGTCCGCACCTGCCCTACGTGCTCGAGCGTCCGGTCCTTCAGGGTCTGCTCCGACTGCTCAACGGAGACCTCACCCGGTTCGGTCTGCCGAAACCCGATCACTCGATCCTCGAGTCGCATCCGGTGATGAACAGCCAGATCCTCCATGCGCTGGGCCACGGGGACATCGAAGTGAGGCCCGATGTCCGTGAGTTCCGCGGGCGGGAGGTGGCGTTCGTGGACGGGAGAGTCGACGAGGTTGATCTGGTGCTGCTCGCGACCGGCTACATTCGCGGCGTGCCGTTCCTGGCTCCCGGGCTGCTCGCGGATGACGATGTTTCGGACCTCTTTCTCAACGTCTTCCATAAGCGCCTCGAGAACCTTTTCATCCTCGGCCACTTCACCGCTGACGGGGGCGCCTATCCCCTTATCGACCGGCAGGCGGAAATAGTCGCGCGCGTGGTCGACGCACGCCGAAGGGGGAGGCCGATTCCGGCGTTTGAGGCCGCCCGACGGGGGGAGGCCCCCGACTTCTCCGGAGGTGTTCGCTATCAGACCGTTCGACGGATGTCGAATTACATCAAGACGCGGCCGTATCGCAGATATCTCGACGCCCTTCTCGCCAGAGTCAGGGGCTAGCTAGGCTGCTTCGCGGATCGCTTCCGAGAGCTTGTTCGCGATCTCGGCGATGTGCGCCTTCTCGATGATGAGCGGCGGAGAGAGGGCGATGATGTCCCCGGTGGTCCGGATGAGGAGCCCCTTCTTGAAGGCGCGGACGAAGACGTCGTAGGCGCGCGCTCCGACCTTGCCCGGAATCGAGGAAAGCTCGATCCCGGCCACGAGACCGAGGTTGCGGACGTCGATCACATTGGGAACCCCGCGCAGAGAGTGCATCGTCTCCTCCCAGTTGGTCGCCATTTCATTCGCCCGCTCGAACAGCTTCTCCTCGCGATACACATCCATCGTGGCGATTCCCGCCGCCGCCGCGACCGGATGTCCGGAGTAGGTGTATCCATGGAAGAGTTCGATGGCGCCTTCCGGACCCGTCATGAAGGCGTCGTGAACCTTGTCGCTCGCGAAGACCGCGCCCATGGGGACGGTTCCGTTGGTCAGTCCTTTCGCCACCACCACGAGGTCTGGAGTGACGCCAAACTTGTCGAACGCGAAGGGCGCGCCGAGGCGGCCGAAGCCGGAGATGACTTCGTCGAAGATCAGCAGGATTCCGTGTTTGTCGCAGATCTCGCGGAGGCGCTGGAGGTAGCCCTTCGGGGGCAGGAGGACTCCGGTGGATCCGGCCATGGGCTCGACGATGACCGCGGCGATG
>CAYNHK010000198.1:0-9487 GCA_964396875.1 uncultured Acidobacteriota bacterium
GCGAGTTTCTCCTCGCTACGACTGAGGTACGGCCCCGCTTGTGAGGATGACTTTGAGCGCGCCCTCTGTGGCCGCATTGCCGAAGGTGTCGTAGGCCCGCATGATGTCGCTCATCGAGAAACGGTGAGTCACGAGCTGCTTCGGCAGCACTTTGCCCGATGCCACGACCTTGAGCAGCATGGGTGTGGTGACCGTGTCGACGAGGCGCGTGGTCAAGGCGATGTTGCGGTCCCAGAGTTTCTCCAGATGCAGTTCCACGGGCTTCCCGTGGACGCCCACGTTCGCGATGCGTCCGCCGGCCGCCACGATTGCCTCGCAGATCGCGAAAGTGGCGGGAATCCCGACCGCTTCGATGGCCACATCGACGCCGGCGCCGTCCGTGAGCTTCAGCACGGCATCGGCCGCATGCCCATCCCCGCTGTTGATGAGCGTGGTCGCGCCGAGCTTTTTCGCGACGGCCAGACGTTTGTCGTCCAGGTCGATCATGATGATCGCCGCCGGTGAATAGAACTGCGCGGTCAGCAGCACGGCAAGGCCCACGGGGCCCGCGCCCACGATGGCGACGGTGTCGCCGGGCTTCACCTGACCGTTCAGCACCCCGCATTCAAAGCCGGTGGGCAGGATGTCGCTGAGCATCACCATCGCCTCTTCATCGGCGTCCTTCGGGAGATGGTAGAGACTTCCGTCGGCGTGGGGGATGCGCACGTATTCAGCCTGAGTGCCATCGATCATGTAGCCCAGAATCCAGCCGCCGTTTCGGCAGTGGGAATACATGCTGCGTTTGCAGAAGTCGCATTTCAGGCAGGCGGTGACGCACGAAATGATGACCTTGTCTCCAACCTTGAATTCCGAGACGCCAGGCCCCACCTGCTCGACCACGCCAATACCCTCATGGCCCAGGATTCGCCCATCAATGACCAGGGGAAGGTCTCCCTTGAGAATGTGAAGGTCGGTGCCGCAAATCGTCGAAGTGGTCACCCGGACGATCGCATCACCCGGATCTTTGATCTCCGGGTGCGGTTTGTCCTCAAAAGCGCGTTGACCCGGGCCGTGATAGACGAGAGCTTTCATGGTGGCCCCGCTTGCGGACCTTGCCCCATTTACAGCCACCGGATTCCGTTTGGCAATTTTCACTGAGCTCTCCTTCACGCGGTGATTGTCACGCGGGTACCAGCGTAGGAGAGGAAGGGCGCGTCGTCCGTACGGTGAACCACGCAAGACGCCGAACGGGCAGGTAGCAGCCGTCCCCTCCCCCTTACGGGGAGGCTCGCGCACCACGCGACGACGGCTCCTCGTCGCAGGCGCGAGAGGCGAGGCCCCAGCCGTTCCTTGAAACCATAGCCATCGCCTCGAGCTTCGTGTGCACGTCCAGCTTCTTGAGGATGTGCTGAACGTGGTTGCGTGTCGTCGCCACGGAGATGTGAAGCGCGCGTGCGATGTCCTTATTGGCCTGACCTGAAGCGACCGCGCGAAGCACGTCCCGCTCTCGGTCAGAGAGCGCTTCGACGACGGCCTCGTTCAGCCACGGAGCCGCCGTCGGAGCGATGGCCGAAGGCGAGAGATGAAGCTGGATCGGAACACCCTCCTCCGAGGAATCAGAAGCGTCCCGCACGGTTGCGACGGCGGCCTCCCGCAACCGAGCCAGTTCGCGGGCGAGCCAATTCTTCTCCTCGACCTGATCGAGGATGTGGACGGCGGTGTGGAAACCGCGACGAGGGTCGGGAATCTCAACCACGGTGACGCCGAGAACCTGCGGATGCAGCTGGTCCCCGGTTCGCATCTCAAACCGGTTCACCCCTTCATGCCGGTTGAGGGTCTGGCTGACCGGGCACGACTCGGAACAAAACCGGTTCCCGAACAGGTCGCGGCCGCCGAAAACCTCGTGGCAAAGACGGCCGAGCGCCTGGCCGGCTGTCCGCTCCATCACGCGTTCGGCGCCCTTGTTCCAGAAAATAATCCGATGGTTCTGGTCACTGGCGAAAGCGGCCGGTGTTCCGGCGGCGAGCAAGTCAAGCAGGTCGGTGGACTCTGATCGACGGCGGGCCGTTCCGTCAGCATCGAGCGAAGAGGACGTTCGGCTTATATCGCGGCTCGCACCTGCGACCAATAAGTGATATCCCACTTCGGGACTCTAAGGAGGGTTTCGGACAGGTACTGTGCGGTGTCGAACATACCGCGGCGTGATGCTGACGGCTGCCGTTATTCACCAGCCGGCGACGTTGAACGTCCCTCGCTCTCAGTACCCTCGTGGCTGGCCGTCGTGACGAGGATCGGCGATGCCCACCCATGAATCGCCCCGGCGGGTGATGAAATACAAGCGCGCATAGCCTGCGGACTCGGCGACCGGTTCATAGCCCATCGCCCGCACCTCGCGCAGCAGCTCCGGCGTGAAACCGTGCTCGACCTGTACCCGCGGATTGGCCGACGACGTGAAGATTCGCGGCATCCTGACTGCGTCCAGCGGATCGAGCCCATAGTCCAGCACGTACACCATGACCTGCAGGATCTCCGTCGGAATGCGTCCGCCCCCTGGGGCCCCGATCACCATCTGCACGTTGCCGTTCTTCAGCACGATCGTGGGCGCGATCGTGGTGTTGCGGATGCGCCATTTGCTTCGGGCCGGCGCGTTGATGTTTTCATCCGTGAAGCGGAACCCCGAGTTGTTCAGGAAGAAGCCTTCAGTGAATCCGCCTGAACCCCACACGCTGCTGTTGGTGATCGACAGGGCGACGGCGTTGCCAGACTTGTCCACAACCGAGAGGTGTGTGGTCTCACCGCCCATTTCGGACGAGCGCTCCCCGGCATCGTCGAACGAACCCGGTAGTCCTCCGGCAACACTCGGCGCCGGGACTGCGGCGCCGTAAGGCTCATACCGGCCACATTGGCCGGCGGGCGCCGTGCGGTCAAAGGAATTCGGATCGTCAGCCGCTACGGTCTTCGGCGCGTTCCGACTGCCCATCAGCGCCTTTCGTGTCGCCGCAAATGCCGATGACGAAATGCCGTTGGCGGGCACGGTCACAAAGTTCGGGTCGCCGTTGAAGCGAGACTGAGACTGTCCTGCGCGCAACGCGGACGACAGCACATCGAAGGCGGCGGCGGACCGTGTGGGCAGCCCCAGCGCCTTCAGATCGAACGGCTCGAGCATCTCCAAAGCGTGCAGCACCTGATATCCGGTCTGCGGTGGAGCTGCGGTGAGCACGGTCAGGCCGCGATAGTCGCCACACAAAGGTCGCTTCCACTGCGGCTCGAATTGCGCGAAGTCACTGAGCCGAGCCGGGTGTTTGCCGGCGTTGAGTGTGCTGACAACGGCTTCCGCCGTGGGCCCCTCATAGAACCCGCGCCGTCCATCCTTCGCGATTCGACGCAGACTGTTGGCCAATTCAGGATTGCGCAGCGTTTCGCCCGGACCGAGCGCCTTGCCATTGGGGAAATACAACGCCATCGCTTTCGGGAACGGCTTCATCTTGTTCGCGCCGGAAGCGATGAAGTCCGCGAGAATCTGACCGATCGGAAAGCCTTCCTCGGCCAGACGAATGGCGGGCGCCATCACCTGTTCACGTTTGAGAACACCGTGTTTCTCGTGCATCGCGAGCAAACCGGCCACCGCACCTGGTATCCCAACCACCCGCAGATCGCCCGGAACTTCGCGTCCTCCCTGGGTGTCGCCTTCTTGAGCCGGCGCCGCAGGTTGCTCCGAGCCAGGAGGCGACGGCGGCGTGGGGGCGCCGCCTTCTCCACGCGGGGCGGGTGCCGGCTCAGTGTGACCCCGCCATGCGTCGACCGGTTGGGCGGCGTAGAAGTCGAGGTAAGCAGGCTTTGCGTCCGCCTTGATCCAGATCGTGGCGGAGCCACTGCCGCCCAGCCCCGACATTTGCGGTTCGACGACGCCGATCGCAAACGTCGCTGCAACCGCCGCATCCACCGCGTTGCCGCCGGCCCTCAGCATCTCGAGACCGGCCGCGCTGGCCAGGCTGTTGGCCGAGGTCACGACGCCATTCCTGCCCTCGACTCGTTTGCCCTCGTCGGCGGGCGACATGAAAGACGCGGCGCGCTGCGCGTGGACATCCGCGATGGTAAGCGCAACGGCGAGAGTGGCAACAACCGCAAGCGAAACGACGGGCCCCTTCACGTTCATGCCCTCAGAACGTCTTCCGCACGGCGAGGAACCAGTAGCGTGTATCGGGGTTGTAGACCGCGGCCACATATCCGCCCGGAGAGAGCGGCGGAGGCGTGTTCAGCAGATTCCGGACACCGGCCCGGATTCGGAAACCAGTGAGGCCGTGACCGCGGAACTCATAAGCCAACGAGAGGTTGTGAAACTTCGTGGCGCGCACCTTGTAAAAGCCGCCCGCCGCGTAGGTCAGCCCGGTCGAGTAGAACTGGCCAACGTAGTTGGTGAACCAGTTTGCCGAGAGCCGGTTCTTGCTCCAGGTGAGAGACCCGGAACCGCGCCAGGCCGGCGTGCCGTTCTGCCCGACCAGCTCAGAGGCCCCGGTGATGATGGTGCCCGCGTTGATCTTCCCCGCGGTGCGCGCATCGAGCAGCTCCTGGATATTCGGAGAAGGAGACTGGTAGAGCGTCTTCAGATGGGAGACATCGACGTTGAGGTCGAAGTTTCCAAGACGCTCGGTATTAAGGCGGTAGATCGCACCGACGTCCACGCCCTTGGCCTCCTGGGGCAGCTGGTTCACGTACTGATCGTCGACCGAGGTCACCGCACCCACCGCGGTGAGGCCGGTGCCGGCGAAGGCGAGGATGTCCTCGGGGGTCGGAGCGCCGCGACGCACCTTCGGGTTCGAACTGCCCGTGACCCGCAGGTAGTAATCGAGGATTACTGCATTGCCCTCACCGAAGACGCCGATGATGCCCTCCTGATTGATCCTCCAGATGTCCGCGGTAAAGGTCAGGCGGCCGAATCGCTCCGGGATGAACTTCGGCTCGAGGACCGCGCCGTAGGAGAGCGAATCGGATGTCTCCGGTTCGAGGTCGGGGTTGCCCGCGCGAATGGCCTGGGTTGCCCGCGAGCGCGCGCAGGCGTTGAAGGAGCTGATGCGGCCCGCCCGCAGGTCGGCTTCGCAGAAGATGTAGTCCTGTCTCCCGTTCGAACGGCTGACCTGGGTGACGTTGATCTGTTCCAGGTTCGGGGCGCGGAAGCCTTGCGACCACGAGCCGCGGACCCGCAGGCCGGGGATCACATCCAAAGCACCCGCCACCTTGGGCTTGGCGACGTTGCCGAAGTCTGAGTAATGCTCGGCCCGGCCGGCGAGTTGGAACTCCAGGCGATCCACCAGCGGAATGTTCATTTCCGGCGATACCACGGGGATGGCGAGTTCAGCGTAGGTCGAGCTGACCGTGCGCTTGCCGGACACGTCGGGTGACGTGCTGACGCCCAGGATGTCACTCAGGAACCGGACACCCGTGACGGCATCGGTATAGCCGGTGGTGCCGTCGATCTTTTCGTCGCGGTCGTCCTCGTAGGTCTCATGACGCGCCTCGACACCCAGGGCCAGGCCGACGGGGCCGGCGCGCATGGAGAAGAGATCCGGCCTGCTGATCTTGATGTCCCAAAGTGCCAGCGACGTCATGCTGGCGCGCAGGATGGGCACGCCGATCGAGGCGATCGAGGAAGGGCTCGACGGGGTGGCGTCGCCGTAGCTGAGATTGTTCAGGGTGCCGCCGTTGAAAGGGTTGTAGGCATCGGGTGTGGTCAGCGAAACCGCCTGTTGCAGTTTGGTGGCGCTCACCGCGAACGACTGGTCGTCCACCGTCGCTCTCGAGTAGAGAACGGCACTCTCCCAGTTGAAGCCGCGGGCCTTCCCCTTGAGGCCCCCCAGAATGCGGAACTGCTCGTTATTCACCGTGACCGGTGTGGGGCCGAAGTCCACGAGACCGTAGTTGTTGATGAGGACGGGCACCCCGGATGCCGGGATGTTGAGGCCGGGCAGGCGATTCGGGTTGGGCTGGCCATTTGGCAGCACCGCGGCGCCGAAGGGGTTGTAGTAGCCCGTGGCCGGGATCGTCACCGTCGTGGTGGTGGTTACCGAGGGCGAGGTGGTGGTGCCGTGCGACTCGGCGTTGTAGTAGCCGAACTCCGAGAACAGACTCACGTTGTCGTTGAGGCCGTATGTGACGGTCGAGAAGAGGTTGTAGCGCTCGACCTTGGGAATGGTGGATGTGTTGAAACTCGCCGACTCGAGACGCAGGTTGCGATCCGTCGTGACGTTCTGCGCTCCCGAGTTGAGGCAAAGGCCGGGACTCGTGACCACACCGCAGGTGGGATTGGCCTGAGGGGCGATATGGAACAAGCCGGTGGAGCCGGTCACGGCCACGCCGTTCGAGCGGATCGTGCCGGACGAGGCCGGGGTCTGGAACACACCGAATGCCGAGGCGGTGGCGCGGCCGTCGAGGCTCGTGGCATTCTCGAACTCGGTGCCTCTGAACAGCGGACGCTTGTCCGCGTAACGCGTGAACTCCTGGTCGGAGTCGAGCAGCGCCTTACGACGCTCCGCGCTGCCGAAGATCGTGAAGTGGCCACGGCCGTTTGAGAAACCCCGACCGTAAACCCCGTTCAAGCGCCCTTCTCGCTTGCTCGTGCCTTCCGAAGGGCCGAACAAGGCTTCAATGCTTCCCCCCGTGTAATGGTTCTCGAGGACGGTGTTGATGACGCCGGCCACCGCATCGGCGCCATAGATGGCCGCGGCGCCATCGCGCAGCACCTCGACCCGCTTGAGGCCCGCCACGGGAATGGCATTGGTGTTGTACGTGAACACCGGCACCAGGGATTCGGCCTGGGTGGTCGGGTGGACCACGCTCCTCCGTCCGTTCAGCAGGACCAGGGTGTTTCCAGCCCCGAGGTTGCGCAGGCTGATCGAGTTCACATCACCGCGGGCCGAGTTGCTCGAATTGGGGATGAAACTGGAGTTGAAGGTGACGTTCCCGGCCTGGGGAATGGTACGGAAGAGTTCATCTCCGGAGCCGGCGGCCACCGCCTGGATCTGCTCGACGCCGATCACGGTCACGGGCAGAGAGGCTGTGACCTTGGCTCCCTCGATCTGCGAACCGACCACGTTCACCACCTCGCTCATCCCGCCGATCGTCATCTTGACGCTCAGAGTGACGGGCTGCGCCTCTGCCTTCACACTGACCACCCTCGTGACCGTGGCGAAGCCCTGAAGGACGAACACCACCGTGTAGTCGCCGGGAAGCAGGGCCGACACCGAGTACTCGCCGGTTGCCGTCGTCACGGTCGTGAGCGGGCTCTTCAGAACCGGCGACGTCACCGTGATGGCAACTCCGGGCAGCGCGAGGTTGTCCGGATCGGTGATCTGTCCCGAGATGGTCCCGGTCGGTGTGGGCTGGGCGAGAGCCTCGGAGCCCGGACTCAAGAGAAGGCTCAGCAGGGCGAGGCGGCGAGTGAGTTCAAACAACGATCTGAATTGCTTCATAACCGGTCCTCTTCGTGAAGATTGCGGCCCGCCCTGTGCAATCGCTCTGCGCCCAGTATAGGCCTCACGAATCCCGCCGGTGATGATGGATGCTGGCTGCGTGCGCGTCCCTCCGTGAGATCCCCGCCACGCAGGATCAGTCGACGACGTACGAGAAGACCTTGAACCGGCCCGCCTGTTCGATCATCGAGCCAAGAAGCCGCCCGTTGCTCACGTTTCCCTCGCTATCTCGGAGGGTCAGCACTGAATCCCGGTGAACGCGAAACGTTCCGTAGTCGGTGACACCTCCGGAGAACGCCACGCTGACCACGGTGTAGCCGCGATCCTGCCAGCCGGACAGGCGCGCACGCAGGTTGGCGTCGCTCTTGGTGGCGAGGTCACTCCACGCGTAATCCCAGGGCACGTTGCGCTCCGGACGGCTGGCCGGGAGCTTTGGCCAGACCAGCATGTGGAACTCATTCTCCGTGAGCGCCAGTTGTCGGAGCCGAGGGAGGTCGCCCGACCGCAGGGCTTGGACGACCGCGCTAGCCACTGCCCCCGGGGATTCAAGCGTGGGATCGAGGCGCAACTCTTCAGGCGACGACAGCCAGCCACAATGAACCGAGAGAGCCAAACCGGCCACAAGGCACATTGGGCCCAAAAAACGGACCCCTCCATTTCTGGAGGGGTCTAACGAGGCGAGAAACCTCAACGCTGCGGGTACGAGGTCCAGCCGCGGGTCCAGTCGTCGGCGGGTGCGGGGGGCATGCCGCCGATGTACGAAGTGACTTCGAAGAAGCCGTCGTTCGGGGGCACCGCGGAAGCAAGCTGCCCGCCCGCCGGACTCGCTCCCGAGGGCGGCTGAAAGACCGGATTCGCGTGATTGTGACAATCGCCGATGCCCGGATTCTCGCCGAGGCGCACGTTCGAGAAAGTGTTGTTGGTGACAAGGGCGAGAGTCGTCGCCGGTGCGTAGGTGGTTCCGTTCGCGCCGGTGTTGAAGATGACCGCGTTGCTGAACTTCAGGTTGCCCTGGGTCGCCTGGTTCAACGTCGACGTGCCGTTCACTTCGAGACCCACGTTCTTGAAGCCCTGGATCACGAAGTTCCGGAACGTGCCGGCGGTGCCGCGGCGAAGGAGGGCGCCGCGCACACTCTCGGCGCCCTCGTTGCGATCGGGATCGCCGCAGAGCGTCACGTTGAAGAACGTTGGATTGGATCGCGGCAGCAGTTCGTTGTTGAACTCGTTGTTGTCGGCCTCGATGCCCGCGTCGGCGTCGTCGCCGCGTTGCGACACCAGAGCGAACTGAACGCGGCCGGACCATCCGAAGGTCCAGTCGAGGCTGTCGTCGGCGGCGTTGGTGACGATCACGTACTTCGCGTCGGCGGTGCCGCCGAACCACTCGAGACCGTCATCCTTGTTCATGTGGACCTGGATGTACTCGTACGAACCGCCGCGGCCAACCCCCTGGAAGGCGATGCCGTTGAGTTCATTGTCGGGACTGAACTCGGTGCCCGCGAACTCAACGCGCACGTAGCGCATCGAGCCGCTGCTGTCGTTGGGGTTGTCGCCGCCGTAAACGCCGGTGTCGGCTTCGCCCACGCCCTCGCCGCCCGGGATGTTCAGAGGCGCCCGGCCATTCAGGATGATGCCGCCCCAGTCGCCGCGCGCGCGCAGACCTACAGGCTGGTCGCTGGTGAACACGATGGGCTGCTCGCGCGTGCCGATCGCGTTGAGGCGGCCGCCGCGCTTCACGATGAGTGTGCCGACGCTCCCGGCCTCGCCCACGACCAGTGTGCCGGCCTGGATATTCAGAGTCGCGCCGTCCTCGACGAACACCGCGCCGCGAAGGAGATAGACGAAGTTGTTTGTCCAGGACTCGGAGCCCCGAACCTGGCCGGTGACCACGACCACGGGCTTGGAGATCCCGGGGACGGTGGTGGGCGGGCCGAGGTCGGCGTAGACCGAAGCGACGGGCGAGGTGGCGAGGGTCAACGCGAGGGCCACGCTCAGGATGCGGCGGGAGGCGCCCAGGGAAGGGGTCTTCATGTGTTCGTTCATTT
>CAYNHK010000199.1:0-3702 GCA_964396875.1 uncultured Acidobacteriota bacterium
CGGGACGTTCGGGCCATCGCGATGTCCGCTTGTTCGAGTTCTCGCAGCAGCTGTTCCAGGAGCGAGGGTGGAACGAGGGGGAGGTCGACACCGAGCCAGAGGACTTGCTCGCGTTTGTCGATCGAAGCGGAGAGGAGGGCCGAGTACAAACCGCCGAGCGGACCCACGCCGCAGACCGCGTCAATGACCAGGGGGGCGCCCATGTCTTCGTAACGGCGCTCGGGGCCGCACAGGATCGCGACGTCGGGGGTGACTTCGCGGAGGATGCCGAGCGCGTGTGTGAGGAGGGTGGATTCGCGATACGGCAGCAGCGCCTTGTCGCGGCCCATGCGGGAGCTGCGGCCGCCGGCGACTACGAAGGCTCGCGTGGGGGAGGGCATCGAGTTGGGAGTGGTGGGACGGGGTTGCTTCGTGGCCCAAGGCCAGGCTGCGCGCTCGGTCGCGTCACGACGGCCTCCTCGCAATGACGGAGCTACTCCCAGCGTAGGGCTTCGACCGGGTCCAGGGCGGCGGCTCGCTTTGCGGGCCATACTCCAAAACCCAATCCCACTCCGATCGACGTGGCGAGGCCCGCGACCACTGCCCACATGGGGATCTCCGTCGGCAGCTCCGGAATCAGGGCGCGGAGGAGCCAGCTCACCGCGGTGGCGAGCATCAGACCCAGCATGCCTCCCAGGAATGTCAGGGTCACCGCCTCGAAAAGGAACTGACGCACGATGTCGCCCTTGCGTGCGCCGAGGGCCTTGCGCACGCCGATTTCCTGGGTGCGTTCGGTGACGCTCACCAGCATGATGTTCATGACGCCGATGCCGCCCACCATCAGGCCTACCGACGAGATCGCGATCGCCACCATGCCGACGCCCGCGGTGATGTCGTCGAACTGTTCGATGATGCGGTCGGCGGTGGAGAGATCGAAGTTCGACTCGGCGTTCGCGCGCAGCTTCCGCTGACGGCGCAGGACCTCCTCGACCTGGTCGAGGGCCGGCTTCACCATGCCCGACTTCGCCCTGATGATCAGCATCAGCCATTCGCTGGTGCGCGGCGCGATTTTCCGGGCGGTTCGGTACGGGATCAGGGCCTGGCCGTTCTGATCCTCTTCGCCCATGAGGCCGCCCGACTTCTTCTTCTCGAGAACCCCGATGACCTTGAAGGGTTGCCCCGCGAGTTCGACCTCGGACCCGAGTGCGGTGCGGTTCAGGAACAACGCCTCGGCGATGCTGGAACCGATCACGATCACGTTGCGGCGAGCGAGGTCGTCCTCGCGGCTGAAGAAGCGCCCTTCGCGCAGCTCCAGCGTCACCACTTCGGGATAGTTGGCGCTCACGCCTTCGATCTGCGGTCCGCGGAACTTCTCGCCCTTGAAGTGGATCGAGTTGTCGCCGGGAATCCAGAGGCCGGCCGAGTTCGCGACATCCTCGACGAGGGGAGCGCTCGCCACTATCGCCACGCCGTCTTCGGGACGCAGAGGCTTTCGTCGGAACTCCGCGCGGTCGCGCGGGCCGAGGCGCGGCCCGGTGGAGAGATGGAAAGCGAAGATGTTGTTGGTGCCGTACTCCTCGATCGACTGCACGATGTTCTTGCGCATGCCGGTGAGGACCGACGAGATGACGATGACCACACTCACGCCGATGACCACGCCGACCACGGTCAGGAAGCTCCGGAGCTTGTGCGCGCGCACGTTCTCGAGCGCCATCCGCAGCGCTTCCGCGGTGACGAATGAGCGATTGCGGGGTCGCGTCACGGAGCTAAGCCGTCCTCGTGAGGGCGATGACGGGGTCGAGCCGGGACGCGCGCCACGCCGGGTAGATGCCCGCGATGAGGCCCACGACACTCGAGACGAACAGGGAGAGGAGGATGTAGCCGCTGGTGATGGTCATGGGAATGGGCGTCGCCGCCCGGACCACGCCCGAGAGGGCGGCCGCGAGAAGCAGACCCAGCACACCTCCGATCGCGCAAAGCACCGCCGACTCGATCATGAACTGGATCAGGATCTGCTTGCGGCGGGCGCCGAGGGCCTTGCGCAGGCCGATCTCGAACGTGCGCTCATTCACGCTCACCAGCATGATGTTCATGACCACGATCCCGCCGACCACCAAGGAGATGAGGGTTATCGGCGTGACCACCATGGCGATGGCCCCCGTGAACTGATCCACCTCACCCTTCACTTCGCCGACGTTCACGAGACCGAAGTTGTCCTCGGTGTTGCCGCGGAGTTTGCGTCGGGTCCGAAGCGCCACCCGCGCGTCGTCGATCGCCGCATCGAACCGTGCCTCGTTGGGAGCGAGGCCGTGGAGTTGCATCTGCGGCCGGTGGCCGTACATTCGCTGGAAGGTGCTGATCGGAATGTAGACGTGATTGTCGAGCGACTGCCCGAACATCGAACCGCGCCGCGCCTCCACACCCACCACCTTGAAGTCGAGACCGCGGATCTTCAGGGTCTTGCCGAGGACGGCTTCGCCCACGAAGAACTTGTCGCGGACGTCCATCCCCAGGACGACCACGGCCATTGGATTCTCGACCTCGTGGGGGAGGATGAACCGGCCCTCCTCCATCGTCTTGTCTTCGATGAGGCCCATGTTGGCGGTGACCCCGGAAATCTGGGTGCCGAGAAGTTCCAGGTTGCCCTTCTTGAGGTCCTGCCGCGTGTTGGCCTGGGCGCCTACCTCGGCGCAGTTCTCGCAATGGCCCTCGACCCAGTCGACATCGAGCCAGTCGATCCGCTTGTTGCGGCGATCCATCTTCTCCCACTGCGCTTCCGTGAGGTTGTTTCCAGCGGTCCGCGCCACCATGAAGTGGTTGACTCCAAGGACTTTGGAGACGCGCTCGACCACGTAGGAGTTGAGCCCCGAGATGCTGGCGCCGACCACCACCACCGACGCGACGCCGATGATGATGCCGATCAGGGTCAGAAACGAGCGCAGCTTGTGGGCGAGGATCGACGAAAGCGCGATCCGGAAGGCCTCGAGGTTGGAGGAGGAAAACATGGAGCCCGTTCCTAGCGAGTACGAGGGCGCTGGCCCTTTGGTTCCAGGCGATTCTGCCGCCCTCCGGCGGCCGCCCGCAAACCCCTCAATCGCGGCGTTTGAAACTCCACTCCACCTCGAACTCCGAGGCCACGTCGCCAGCCGCGTTTTTGCCGATCGAGCGCGCCACGAACGTCGCGGGTTCGCCGGTCAAGGCAGCCCGTTCGATGGTCTCCGCCATCTCTCCGATATCGCGGAACGTGAACTGCGACGGCCCGGCAATCTTCTTGGTGAAACGGCCGCTGACCCTCGTCACGAGCATCGAAACCCTCGCCTCGTTCCCGCGGACGAGGACCATCGCGGGCGCGCCGGTGGACATCTCCGCGGCCATGGCCTGAGCCGCGAAATACGTGGAGCGGAACGGATTCTGGGTACGCCAGCCGCCTCGAAGGATGACCGTGCAGCCGCCTTCGTCGAGGGAACGCAGACGCAGACCCGCGAAGGCCGCGAGGGGGAGTTCCTTCCAGAGGTAGAGCCAGAAACCGGTCGGAGAGAGGACCTGGCGGCGGACCTTGTCGGCCCGTTCGTTGAATAGGACGTTTGCCATGAAGGGCGCATCCTAACGCCGGACTTCGGGCCACGGGCTCCTTGCACGCGGCTAAGATTCCGGCACTTCACCCCAAGCCCTCCCAATGCTGGTCTCCTGCCCTTCGTGCGGTAAGCGGATCTCCGATCGGGC
>CAYNHK010000199.1:3802-9344 GCA_964396875.1 uncultured Acidobacteriota bacterium
CCCTCCCAATGCTGGTCTCCTGCCCTTCGTGCGGTAAGCGGATCTCCGATCGGGCCCCGCTTTGCCCGTTCTGCCGAGCAAGCCTCGCGGGCGCGGTGGCGTCGTCGGTCGCGAAGGTTGATTCGGGCGCCGCCTCGGGCCCGGGGGCGGCTTCCGCTGTGGCGCCGGTTGTCCCAGTATCGGCGCCTCCATCGGCTCCCGTCGCGGTGACCCCGCTCGATGTCCCGATGGCCCTTCCCGCTTTCGAGCGTGGCGACTTCATCGGCGACCGGCTGCAGGTCATCGAAAAACTGGGCGAGGGAGGCTTTGGCATCGTCTATCTGGCCCGCACGCTGGATGGTAACGAGGTCGTTGCGGTCAAGACGCTTCGGGCCGAGCTCCTCCGCGACGCGGCGACGCGGGCGATGTTCGAGAAGGAGGCGCGGATATGGATCGACCTCGGCGCGCATCCAAACCTCGTGCGCGCGAAGTGGGTCAGCGAGATCGGTGGCCGGCTCTACATCGGCATGGAGTACGTGAAGGCGGGCGCCGGCCGTCCGAACGATCTCGAAGGTCACCTAGCAAAAGGTCCGATCGAAACCGGACAGGCGCTCCTGTGGGCGATCCAGTTCTGCCGCGGCATGGAGTACGCGATGTCCAGGGGCATCCGCTGTCATCGCGACATCAAGCCCGCGAACATCCTGATCGGCGGCGATTCCGTAGTCAAGATCTCCGACTTCGGCATCGCGGGTCTGGCCCTGGTTCCGGAGCCGCCGGTCGCGGGTGGCGGCCCGGCTCGCTCTTCCGCGACCGTGGATCCGACGAAGACCGCCGTGGGCACGGTATTCGGCACGCCCACCCACATGCCGCCCGAACAATTCATCGATGCGGCATCGTGCGACGAACGAAGCGACATCTACAGTTTCGGGATTGTCCTGTACCAGATCGCGTCCGGCGGCCGCCTTCCCTTCATGCCTCCTCCTCCACCCCCTGGTTTCTCCGCTCAGGCCGGGGCCTACTACTGGCATGCCTTCCGGAAGCTTCATCAAGGCGCGTCCGAACCCCCGCTTACGTCGCCGCTGGCCGCCATCGTCACTCGCGCGCTCAAGAAGAAGCGCGAAGATCGATACCCGAACTTCGCCGCGCTTCGCGCCGACCTCGAAACGCTGTACGAGAACACGAAGGGAGAGAAGGCTCCACTTCAGCAGGCGGCGGGAGAAAACGCGAACAGCTGGAACGCGAAGGGAATTTCGCTCGCGGCGCTGGGCCGGTGGGCCGAGGCAGCCGCCTGTTACGACAAGGCTCTCGCCCTCGAGCCGAAGGTGGCGGCGCTCCACAACAACCGCGGCAACGCCCTGCGCAATCTGGGCCGCGCGCAGGAGGCGCTCGCCGCGTTCGATCAGGCCATCGCGCTCGATCCGCTCTATCCAGCGCCGTGGGAGAACAAGGGGCTTCTCTACGCCAATGCCCAGCGGAACGAAGAGGCGCTCGCCTGTGTCGAGCGTGCGCTGGCCCTCGATCCAACCGTCGCCGGAACGTGGGGGACGAAGGGTGTCCTCCTCGGCCGGATGGGGCGGGAACCGGAGGAGATCGAGGCCTACGATCAAGCGCTGCGGATCGATCCGCGCAACGGGCTCATCTGGTTCAACAAGGCGAACTCGATCAGCTCCACGAATCACGTGGCCGCTCTCGACGGACTCAATCAGTCGCTCTCCTGCGATCCCTCGTTCGCGCCGGCCTGGGATCTCAAGGGTACGTTGCTCGGTGAACTGGGCCTTCCCGAAGAAGCGGTCTCGTGCCATCAGGAGGCGATTCGGCTCGCTCCGCGGGATTGGAAGGGGCACTACAACCTCGGCAACGCGTGGATCGCGATCGATCGCCTCGAAGAGGCACGCTCTGAGTACGAGGAGGCCACACGCCTCAATCCCGGGTTCAGGGTCGCCTGGTACAACCTCGCCCTCACCACACTGCGCCTCGGCCGGAACGCGCCCGCGCTCACGCTCTTCGATCACTTCCTCGCCATGAATCCGCCGGACGACGGTCTCCGGAAGACCGCGATCCGGCTGACCGACGACTTGCGCGCGGGGCGGACGCCAAAGATCGGAGCGATCAACAAGGGGAAACGGATCGCGCCCGAGCAGAAGGCCACGATCGACGCGGGACTTCTTCCGCAGGTGAAGGAACCGGCGCCGGCTCTGGCGGCCATGGGATCGAAAGCGCCTGCGCCGCAGAAGGCACTCGAGGCCGAAGAGCCTCTGCCACCGCCGCGTCCCTCGATTGAGGCGCTGACCCTCGAGGCCGCGAAACACTTCAACGCCTCCCGGTTCGCCGAGGCACTGGCCATCGTCGACGCGGTCTTGAAGATCGAGCCGCGCGAACCGAAAGCGCTCAACACACGAGCCAACTGCCTGTTCAAGCTGGGGCGGAAGGATGAAGCCTGCGCCGCAATCAACAGCGCGGTGCTGGCCATGCCGGGCGACCTGACGTTCTGGGTCAACAAGGCGTTCATCGAAAAGGGCGCGGGAAAACTCGCGGACGCCAGCCGGTCCGCCATCGACCTGGTGGAAATCGCGCAGGTGACCGGCGCCAAGGTCGATGCCGTGGAGCACGCTCGCCGGCTGATCGCGGAGCTTCACGGCAAGGGCATCGCCCCGGCCCCGAGGTCGCACCTGGGCTTTTTGGGCCTCGGCTTTGCTTCGATGATCGCGAGCCGGCCCGACCAGGCGCTTGGCCACTTCGACAGGGCGGTGGCCGCGGCTCCGGGAAATCCCGAGGTGTTGCGCTGGAAGGGAAGCGCCCTCAAGGAGCAGAGGCGGGTCGACGACGCGCTCGCCGTCTTCGACCAGGCGATAGCACTCGATCCGAACAGGGTCGAGGCGCATCACGATCGCGGAATGGCGCTCGCGATGCTGCGCGAGTTCGGCCTTGCGGTCGAAGCCTTCGACCGCGCTCTGGCTCTCGACCCGGATCATGTTGCGTCGCTCTCCGACAAGGGCAAATACGCCGGAGAGCTGGGGCGCCACGAAGAGGCGCTCAAAGCACTTCGCCGCGCGGCGGCGCTGGTGCCCGACCATCCCGCACCCTGGCTCAACAAGGGCCTGGTCGAGGAGCTTCTGAAGCGGGACGAAGACGCGCTTCAAAGCTACGAGCGATTCCTCGCATGCGCGAAGCCCGAGATGCGGCTCCAGATCGAAGCCTCGAAACGCAAGGTCGAACAGCTTCGCGCCCGCGTGGCCGCGCGGGCGGGCGTGCCACCGCTTGCTCCGGTGGCCGCGGCGCCTTCAGGCGCTCCGCGCGCGACCGCGGCTTCGGTTGTGGCCGTGAAGAACCTTCTCGCCGAGGACGACCTTGACGACGCCGAGATCGAACGCCTCGCCATCGCCCTCGATCGGGGCGATCAGGCGCCCCTGCAGGCGGCGCTCAAGCGGGGCAACGAGCGGATGGCGGCTCAGGTCGCGGCGTGGGAGAAGACTTCCGGCGCGAAGGTGGCTGCGGCGCCGAGCCCCGCTTCGGCCGTTCCGGCCGCCGGCCCCATTGCACTTCCCGATGCCGCGGTCCCGGCGGTTGTCCCCACGGCATCGTTCGACGACTGCATGAAGCGCGCCGAGATGGCGCGGAATCAGGGGCTCTTCGCAAAAGCGCTCGAGTGGGCCGATCAGGCGATCGTGAGCGATTCGAAGAAGCACCACGGCTGGCTCGCGAAGGCGGACGCGCTTTTCGGGCTCCGGCGGCTGGCCGAGGCCGCGGCCCATGCGAAGAAGGCGACCGAACTTCAACCGACCTTCCCTCCGGCCTGGATCCGGCTCGCGTCCTCATTCGATCTCCTGAATGCGCCCGAACAGGCGCTGCCCGCCTGGGACAAGGCGGTTGAACTCGCAGGGCAGAACGTTCTCACCTGGGACGGAAAAGGCGTCTGCCTCGCGAAACTCGGTCGGATCGAAGAAGCGCTCGCGGTGCACGACAAATCCCTCGCCATCGATCCGCGCTTCAGTCTCGGGAAGTTTCACAAGGGCATGCGAGAGGCCGATCTGGGGCGAAAGGAAGCCG
Source organism: uncultured Acidobacteriota bacterium (assembly GCA_964396875.1). Lineage (GTDB taxonomy): Bacteria > Acidobacteriota > Vicinamibacteria > Fen-336 > JAGNNV01 > JAGNNV01. The sequence goes on from CAYNHK010000199.1 coordinate 7,829, forward strand.
CACTCAAGTCGCTCCAGCAGTTCCTCGCGCTGGCCCCGCCCAATCTCGCCGGTCTCGTCCAGGAGGCGCGCAAGCGTATGCAGGAGTTGAAAGCATGAGTGAACCGACGCCCGGCCTCGCGGTGGCCTGGAGAATCGCGGCCACCGAAGCGGGGGCCGCGGGCTACGCCAAGATCGAGTGCGCCCATCTCCTCATGGGCCTGCTGAGTCTCGACAAGGCGAATCCGCGGGTCCTCAAGGACCTCGGTCTCGATACGGGGCAGATGGTCCGCGTGGGCGGCGAGCAGGCTGCGATCAGTGGTCTCTTCGAGTCGGCCGGCGCGTCGACCCGGACCCTCAGGCGGGATCTGCGGAGTCGGGTCAAGCGAAGGCCTCCGCGCGCCAAAGGGCTGATGTCTCGCAGCGCCGCTTCAAAGGCGGCTTTCGCGCGCGCCGAAAGCCTGGCCGCGGGCGGCCCGCTCAACTCCCTTCATCTCCTCGCCGTCCTTCTGCGCGATCCGGACCCCGTGATTTCATCCCTTCTCGTCGCTCACGGACTCGGCCCGGATGTGGCCGAGCGAGCCGAGGCCGCGGCCTCCCGGCCGATCGCGGACGTGACGCCCCGCCGTGAATCGACGGCGTCGAGATCGCGCCGCGCCCAGGGACAGATCCCGCCTCCGCCCAGCGAGGGTGCGCTCGCCCGATTCGGCCGCGACCTCACTGCCCAGGCCCGCTCGGGTGAGATCGGTCCGGTGATCGGCCGGCGCAAGGAGATCCTCGGCGTCCTCCAGACCCTCGCGCGCTCGACCAAGAGCAATCCGCTGCTGGTGGGCGAGGCCGGGGTGGGGAAGACCGCCATCGTGGAAGCGGTGGCCATCCGCGGCGTTGCGGGGAAGGACGCGGCGGTCCTCGGCGGCAAGCGGATCATCGAACTCAACGTCGGTTCGCTCCTTGCGGGAACGGAGTATCGCGGCGAGTTCGAGAAGAGGATGAAGGAACTGCTCGACGAACTGCGCGCCGCGAAGGACGTGATCCTCTTCATCGATGAGATCCACACCATCGTCGGGGCGGGCCGCGCGGGTTCGGGTCTTGACGCCGCCAACCTGCTCAAGCCGGCGCTTGCGCGCGGCGAGATCAGCGTGATCGGCGCGACCACGATCAAGGAGTTCCGCGAGACCATTGAGAAGGACGCGGCGCTCGAACGCCGCTTCGAGAAGATCGATGTGCCGGAGCCGTCGGTCACCGAGACCATCGAAATCCTGAAGGGCCTCAAGGAGCGGTTCGAAAAGCACCACGGTGTGCGCATCGAAGACGCGGCTCTCGAAGCCGCGGTTTCCCTCTCGGTGCGCTTCGACCCCGACCACCGTCTGCCCGACAAGGCGGTGGACCTGATCGACAAGGCGGCGGCGAGGTCGCGCGTGCCCGCGCTGTCCAAGCCATCGGTCCCCGCGGGAGCGGTGAAGGGAACCGTGGGATCCACCGTGGGCGCGCGGTTGGTCGCGGAAGTGCTCGCCGAGAAGAAGGGTCTGCCGATCGAG
>CAYNHK010000200.1:0-9292 GCA_964396875.1 uncultured Acidobacteriota bacterium
GAAGCCCATGTCGAGCATTTCGTCGGCTTCGTCGAGGATCACCACCTTGATGCCCGAAAGCCGCAGGCTCTTGCGGCGGATGTGATCGAGCGCGCGCCCGGGTGTCGCCACCACCACGTCCACGCCGCGCTTGAGCTGGCGCAACTGCGTCTCCATCGGTGAGCCGCCATAGATCGGAACCGCGATGATGCCCATGGCTTTGCCGTACTTGTGCACCGCCTCGGCGACCTGCATCGCCAACTCGCGGGTGGGGACGAGGATCAGCGCGCCGAGCCGGTCGGGCGCGGCGGCGGTGGGTGTAAGGACGTGGAGGAGCGGAAGCGCGAAGGCCGCAGTCTTTCCGGTGCCGGTCGCAGCCTGGCCAAGGACATCGCGGCCGGCGAGCAGCGGGGGAATCGCCTCCCGCTGAACCGGGGTCGGTTCCTCATAACCAAGGGCGGCCAGCGCGTCGACGACGCGCTGGTCGAGGCCGAGGCCGGAAAATCCAGGGGGTGCTTCGGTGGTCTTCGTCGATTCTCCGCGCGTGGGCATACGTGGACGATAACCCCCGCGACCTCTCTCTGCCTGGTCAATGACGAGGGTCCGGGGGCTCAACGGAGGCCTGGCCATACTCGAGCCGTAGAATGAGCCTGGCAAGGCCGCATGTGGTCCTCGCCGGAAGGTCGCGATGATCATTCGATGCGCTGCGCTGATTCTCCTCACCAGCCTCGGTGTTCTCGCAGGGGCGTCAGGGTCACGCGACACCGCGGCCCAGACCTACCCTCTCCTGCACGCGATCCCGCCGCCCCCGGGTGGACCCCAGACGGGCGCTCAATTCGGCCTCAGCGTGGCGGTGGATGGAGATTTCACCGTGGTCGGCGCTCCGTTGGACGACCTCGGGGGCACGGCTTCCGGGGTTGTGAAGGTCTTCAATTCGACGACCGGCGCGTTGCTGTTCCTCCTGTCCCATCCCACCCCGCAGAAGAATGACAGCTTCGGCCGGTCCGTAGCGATCTCGGGCTCGCTCGTAGTTGTGGGCGCCTGGCAGGACAGCACGAGCGTGACCACGGCGGGGAGCGCGTATGTGTACGATCTCGCCAGCGCGACCCCCACCACGGCGCTCACGATCCTCAGCAACCCGGCTCCGACGGCGGCTGGCACCTTCGGGATCTCGGTGGCGATTTCGGGTAACCGCGTCGTCGTGGGAGCTGCAGGGGACGATCAGGGCGCGCCCGATGCGGGCACCGCTTATGTCTTCGACATCGGCAGCGGGACGCCGGGGACGCCAATCGCAGTTCTGAACAACCCGGGCCCAGGGTTTGGCGACAACTTCGGCTTCTCGGTGGGGATCTCGGGCACGCGTGTGGTGGTAGGTGCTCTCTTCGACGACACCGGAGCGTCGCTTTCCGGGAGCGCGTATGTGTACGACCTGGCTGGCGGCACGCCGACGTCGCCGGTCCTCACTCTCAACAACCCCGACCCGGCGAGGTTGGACAGCTTCGGGGGTTCCGTGGCCATCTCGGGAACGCTGGTGGCGGTGGGGGCAAGCGGGGACGATACTGGCGCGACGAATGCCGGAAGTGTCTATATTTACGACCTCAACGCCGGATCTCCGAGCGCGCCGGTGGTCACGTTGCACAACCCCAGCCCCGTAGGCGGCTGGTTCGGTCGATCTGTGGCGATGGGGGGCGCCCGCATCGCGGTCGGGGCCTCCGGGAACGATACCGTCACCGCCAATTCCGGCGACGCCTATGTATACGACCTCAGCACCGGGACGCCCACGTCACCGGTTGCCGCGTTGAACAACCCCAGCCCCGCGGAGGATGACCAGTTCGGAGTGTCGGTGGCCATCTCGGGCATGCGCGTTGTCGTCGGGGCCCCGATGGACGACATGGCTGCGACGGATGCGGGAAGCGCATTTGCGTACGACCTCGGCAGCGCGACGCCCGCGTCGCCGGTGGCCATGATGAACAACCCGGGCCTGGCCGAGCGCGATCAGTTCGGGACGTCTCTGGCGATTTCGGGGAGTCGCCTGGTGGTGGGGGCTCCAATGGACGACACCGGGACCACTGATGCCGGGAGCGCGTATGTGTACGACCTTGGCGGTGGCGCTCCCACTTCGCCGGCATTCACGCTGAACAATCCGAGCCCGGCCGCATCCGACTTCTTTGGCCGATCGGTGGCAACCTCGGGCACGCTCGTCGTGGTTGGCGCCCACCAGGATGACACGGGTGCTACCGATGCCGGGCGGGCCTATGTGTACGAACTCAGCGGCGCGACGCCCACAACACCCGTGGCCATACTGAACAACCCCTTCCCGGGCGTATTCGACTGGTTCGGCGAGGCGGTGGCGATTTCGAGCCACTACGTGGTGGTGGGGGCCTCCCGGGACGACACGATCGCAAGCGAGGCGGGAAGTGTGTATGTGTACGATCTCAGCGGCGGAACGCTCACGTCGCCTCTGATCGTGCTCAACAACCCAGGTCCGTCGGCCGGCGATCGCTTTGGCACGACGGTTGCCCTCTCGGGTACATATCTGGCGGTAGGGGCTTCTTCGACAAATGTGGGCGGGGCTGCGTATGCCGGAATGGTCCATGTGTACGATCTCGCCAGCGCAACGCCGACGGTTCCTTTGATCAGCCTGAATAGCCCGACGCCGTCATGGGGCGACCGTTTCGGCAACTCTGTTGCGATGTCCGGTACGAGGTTGGTGGTGGGAGAGTCGGGGAAGGGCGCCGATGTCGGGGGCGCTTATGTCTACGACCTCGGCAGCGCGACACCTTCCGATCCAGTGGCGGTACTCGACAATCTGATGCCGGGAGAGGGCGACTTCTTCGGCTCTTCAGTTTCAATCTCGGGCAATCGCGTGGTGGTGGGGGCTTTTGAGGACGAGACGGGGGCCGCAGGAGGCGCCGCGTACATCTACGATGTCGGCAGCGGGACGCCCACGGTCCTGGTCGCTACACTGAACAATCCCGGACCCGCGAGGGATGACCGGTTCGGCTATTCGGTGGCGATCGAAGGCGACACCGTCGCGATCGGCGCACCCCTCGATGATTCGGTGCTCCCCGACAAGGGCTTCGCCTACGTCTTCGCGCCGCCCGAGATCGTGGTCTCCGGCAACGGCGTCGACGTCGCCGACGGCGACAGCACGCCGAGCCCGGGCGATCACACCGAGTTCGGCGGCGTCGATGTCACGGGAACAGCTCTCATACGGACCTTTACGATCTCCAATGCCGGCCTGACGCCGCTCATTCTCAGCGCGGTCACTATCTCGGGCACACACGCCGCGGATTTCGCGGTCAGTGCCCAGCCCGCCTCGTCCGTGGCGCCCGGCGCCAGCACCACGTTCCAGGTCACTTTCGATCCGCGAGCGCACGGTCTGCGCGTCGCCACACTCTCCTTTGTCAACAACGACATTGACGAAAGCCCGTTCGACTTCGTCATCGAGGGCACGGGCACCGGCGCGGGGACCGCGCCAGCCCGCCTCTTCGTGGCGGTATCGGGGAGCGACTCCAACATCTGCTCGATCCAGACCACACCATGCCGGAACGTCGCGTTCGCGATCAGTCAGGTCGCGACCGACGGGGAAGTCATCATCCTCTCGCCGGGCGAGTACGAGACCGCGCCCCTTCTGATCGGCAAAGGCGTCAAGATCACGTCGCCCTCCGGCACGGTGGCCTTCATCCGCCAGCCGATCATCGTGAACGCACCCGGCGCGCGCGTGGCTCTTCGGGGTCTGACTCTGAAAGGGAACGCCGCTTCAAGCGGAATCACGCTCACGGCCGCCGATTCACTCTCTATCGAGGACACGACTGTGGACGGATGGGGCGTGGGACTCGATATCGCGAATGCTGTGCCCTCGACAGTCGCGATCACGAAGACGGTGTTTCAGGGGAACCTGACGGGGGGCCGGGACGTTGGGCCAGCGTCGAACCGGGTGTCGATCCTTGGTTCGCGCTTCGAGGGGAATGGCACAGGGCTCATCGCGTCAGGGGGGACGCACACGGTGAGCGAGTGCTCGTTCGCCGCCAACGTGGTCGCGCTATCGGTCTCGTCAGGCGTCGCGGAGATCAGCCAAACGCAGTTGTGGATCAACGGAACCGGCTTGGCTGTCCAATCCGGCGCAACTGCACGTATCGGCCGCTCCCACGTCTTTGGAAACACGACGGGTCTCTCCGCCGCGGCCGGAAGCACACTCGCGTCGTTCGGGTCGAACGTGATTCGTGGCAACGGGACGAACGTCGACGGGACCGTCACCATCCTCCCCGAGCAATGACGTCTCCTTGCCTCTTCGGCCATCGGCTGGCATCGATTCGATGTTCGGAAGGCGATCCCTTGGGCCTATGGACACTCGGACGCATTGTTTTGCCCCGAACGCTTGGTTCCGTAGCCCGCTTGGCACTCGTGCTCTTGGGCTCGATCGGGGCGTCGGAGGCAACCGCCCAGCCCGGTGCTGTCGATCCTGCCTTCGCGCCCGTCGTGACCTCCGCGGTGAACACGATTGCCGTTCAGGCGGATGGAAAGATACTCCTGGGCGGCGAGTTCACCTCGGTGGGAGGAGAGACGCGCAACCGCATCGCACGGCTCAACGCCGATGGCACGCTGGATACTGCATTCAATCCAAGTCTGAACGGCCCCGTTCTGAGTGTAGGAGTGCAGGCAGATGGGAAGGTCCTGGTCGGTGGTGGCTTCACAACTGTGGGAGGGGTGGCGCACAGCGGCTTCGCACGTCTGGGCCCCAACGGTGCCCTCGAGAGCGGCTTCAACCCCAGTTTGACCTTCGCGGTACGCACCATGGCAGTTCAGGCGGACGGGAGAATCGTCGTCGGCGGCGGCTTCACTGTGGCGCGGCTCAATGCGGACGGCACGCTGGACGCGGGATTCGCTGCGGGCGCCCTCAACCACTTTGTCTTCAGCACGGCCCTGCAGGCGGACGGCAAGATCATCGTCGGCGGCAGCTTCACCACCGTCGGTGGGGTAGCGCGCAATCGGATCGCGCGGCTCAATGCCGACGGCACGCTCGACACCGCCTTCAATCCCGGCGCGGGAGGCGACGTTCTGAGCGTGTCGGTCATGGCCGATGGAAAGATCCTCCTGGGCGGACGGTTCTTCTCCGTGGGTGGGGTATCACGCTTCGCCATCGCAAGGCTGCACGAGGACGGCACGCTGGATGCCGGCTTCAATCCCTCTGCCGACGACACCGTTCACAGCACCGCGGTGCAGGCCGATGGCAAGATTCTCCTGGGGGGCGACTTCACCCTGGTGGGCGGGCTGACCCGTAACCGCATCGCCCGTCTCAACGCGGACGGGACGCCTGACCCGGGCTTCATCTCCAGTGCGAGCGGCAGCGTCCTCAGCGTGACGGTATCGGCGGACGGGAGGATTCTCCTCGGGGGCAGTTTCTTCACGGTCGGCGGGGCGCCGCGCCCGAACCTCGCGCGTCTGGACAATGACCCCGCCCCGCAGAGCTTGATGGTCCCTGACGCCAGTCGTATCCAGTGGCTTCGCGGTGGCGCGTCCCCCGAGTCGATACAAGTCAGCTTCGATCTATCGACGGATGGGGGCGCCCTCTATACGCCACTGGGAGCGGGTGCGCGCATCGCCGGGGGTTGGGAACTGACAGGCCTGAGCCTGCCCGGAAGCGGCCAGGTCCGTGCGCGCGCCCGCGTGGCGGGAGGACGAAACAACGGCTCCAGTTCACTGGTGGAGAAGGTGGCGGGCGTGCTCAGGGAAATCGCCGTGACCGGCAACAGCATCGAGATCGCCGATGGTGACGCCACCCCTGGAGTCTCAGATCACACGGACTTTGGCACGGCGCCGAGCGGGTCGGGCACGGTAGTGCGGACCTTTACGATCCTGAACACCGGCACCGCAGACCTCACTCTCGGTAGCGTCACTGTGGGCGGTCCAAACGCAGCGGACTTCGCGGTCAACACTCCTCCCCCGTCCACGGTCGGCCCGGGAGGGAGTGTCGCCTTCCAGGTCACGTTCGATCCGAGCGCAGTCGGCCCCAGCAGCGCGACCCTGAGCTTTGCCAACGACGATATTGACGAGAACCCGTTCGACTTCAGCATCCAGGGCAAAGGCGCATCCGACAACGCCGACCTTGTCCAACTCGAACTCGACCGGGGAACGCTGGATCCGGCCTTCGATCCGCTCACGTGGGCGTATACCGCCAGCGTTGGCCACGCCGTTTCCAGCGTCCTCGCCACTGCGGTTGCCGCTGACTTCACAGCCATCATTCAGGCCAGGGTCAACGATGGGCCCTTTCAGACCCTCTCGTCCTGGGTCCCCAGCGCACCCCTCGCGTTGAACGTGGGAGCCAACCTTGTCGAGGTGCGTGTCACGGCGGAAGATGGCACGACGGTGGTCACGTACACCGTCACCGTCACCCGGGCCCCACTTGGGCCGGGGGATGTGGACCCGGACTTCAACGCGGCCGCGAACGCAGCCGTGCAGGCCATGGCCATGCAGGCGGATGAGAAGAGCATTCTGGGAGGATGGTTCACGGCGCTCAATGGGACCCCACGCAACTACATCGGGAGACTCAATGCGGACGGGACACTGGACACGGACTTCAATCCCAGCGCGAGCTTCAGAGCGCTCAGCCTGGCCGTCCTGGACGACGCGAAGGTTCTTGTTGGCGGCTCGTTCACGGGGGTTGGCGGGGTGGCCCGGTACAACATCGCGCGACTCCATGCCGACGGGAGCCTTGACACTGGTTTCAATGCCGGAACGGACAGCGACATCCACGGCATAGTGGTCCAACCTGACGGGAAAGTCGTCATCGTGGGCTACTTCTCAGTCGTTGGGCAGGTAGAAGGATTTCTCAGGGTTGGTGATACACCTCGCAATCGCGTTGCGCGACTCAATGCGGACGGCACGCTCGATGCCGGCTTCAACCCCAACGCGAACGGGACCGTCTATGCCGTGGCTCTGCAGGCCGACGGGAAGATTGTTATCGGAGGCGACTTCACAACCGTGGCCGGAACGGAGCGCCATCGCGTTGCACGCCTGAACACCGACGGCTCTCTGGACCCGAACTTCGATCCCGATGTCAGCGAGTCGGTTTACTCCGTGGCGGTCCAGGCCGACGGAAAGGTGCTCCTCGCAGGCGTGTTGGGTAGCGTCGGTGGGGTTCAGAGGAACCCGATCGCGCGAGTCGGCGCCGACGGCACGCTCGATCTCGACTTCAATCCCGAGTTCTCAGGGTTTGCGAGCCACTCGGTGCAGAGCACAGTGGTGCAGGCCGATGGAAAGGTCCTTCTTGGGGGAGCGTTTTGGTTGGGGTTCAGCGGGGGGCCCAGCAACTTTGCGCGCCTGAACCCCAATGGAAGCGTGGACGAGACCCTTGATGCCGGTGTCGCGGGACTGGTCTACGGCGCTGCCTTGCAAGAGGACGGGAGGATCGTCATCGGGGGTGGGTTCACTGGGGTTGGCGGCGTTTCCCGAAACTACATCGCACGGCTGCTGAACGACCCCGCAACTCAGAGCCTCACCGTCCCCAGCGCAAGCCGAGTCGAATGGCTTCGCAGCGGCTCGTCGCCGGAGACGCAACAGGTAACCTTCGAGCTTTCCGTCGATGGCGGTGCGGTGTACTCACCTCTGGGCCCTGGTGCGCGGATCAACGGAGGTTGGGAATTGACGGGCCTGAGCCTCCCCGTGATTGGCCACATCCGCGCCCGCGCCCGCACCAGAGGCGGCCAGTGGAACGGATCCGGCGGCCTCGTGGAAACCGTCACGGCCTTCACTTTCCCATCGCCCATTCCTGGAATCACAATTTCAGACGCGACCGTTACCGAGGGCGACACCGGGGTCTCGAACGCCGTCTTCACCCTCACTCTCTCGGCTCCAAGCTCCGATACCGTGACCGTTTCCGCTCTCACCTCGAACTTGACCGCTACCGCGGGCAGCGACTACACCGCTGTCGGCCCCACTACCGTCACGTTCGCGCCCACGGTCACGACTCAGACCTTGTCGGTTCCGGTCACGGGCGACACCGTACTCGAATCAGACGAGAGTTTCCTGGTGACCCTGTCGAGCCCCGTGAATGCCACCATCGTCGACGACACCGCCCTCGGTGCCATCACGAACGACGACGGCGAGCCGCCTTCGCGTGTCTTCGTATCCTCCTCCGGCAACGACACGAACGTCTGCATGACTCAAACCACACCGTGCCGGAATCTGAGCGCGGCGATAGGTCAGCTCGCCATCGATGGCGAAGTCATCGTCCTCACTTCCGGCGAGTACGACACCGCGCCGATCCTGATCGGCAAGGGCGTCAAGATCACGTCGCCTTCCGGCACGGTGGCCTTCATCCGCCAGCCGATCGTAGTGAACGCTCCCGGCGCACGCGTGGCCCTTCGGGGTCTGACTCTGAAAGGGGGAGCCGCTTCAAGCGCGATCACGCTCTCGGCCGCCGACACACTCTCGATCGAAGACACGACTGTGGACGGTTGGGGCGTGGGGCTCGATGTCGCGAATGGCGCGCCTTCGACAGTCGCGATCACGAAGACCGTGTTTCAGGGAAACCAGACCGCGGTTAGGGACGTTGGACCAGGCTTGAACCGGGTGTCGAGCCTTGCCTCGCGCTTCGAGGGGAATGGGACAGGGCTCTCGGCGTCAGGGGGCACGCACACCGTGAGCGAGTGCTCGTTCGCTGCTAACACGATTGCGCTATCGGTGTCGTCGGGCATCACGGAAATCAGCCAAACGCAGTTGTGGAGCAACGGTACTGGACTGGTTGTGCTCTCGGGTGGCACCGCCCGCATCGGCCGCTCCCATGTCTTCGGAAACGCGACGGGTCTCTCCGCCGCGGCCGGAAGCGCACTCGCGTCGTTCGGGTCGAACGTGATCCGTGGCAACGGGACGAACATCGACGGCACCGTGACCGCCGTCCCGGAGCAATAACGCTCCGTCGCCTGGTCAGTGCGCGGGGCCGAGCAGCACCGCGTTCATGAAGAGAAGTTCCGAGGCCTGAGAGTAGGCGCGGAAGTTTGGTTCCTCCGCGAAGGCGATCACGTGACCGGCGCCCATCGGCTCGTGGATCAGGAACGCCTTCTGCGCGTACGAGTCCTTGTTCTCCTTCCAGAGGATGCCACTCACACCGAGTATGTCGGCGGTAGCGTAGACGCCGACGTTCGTGCCCTTGTCGAGCTTGATCGGTGTGAACACGCGCTGGCCGTCGACCATCACCTGGAAGTCGGCATCGAGGCCCGCGGAGAGCCAGTGCTCGGTGTCGAGAGCGCCTTTAGGAATGGCTCCCGCGATGGGATCGGGCCGCGGTTTGTCGGGCGTGATCGCGCGGTTG
>CAYNHK010000201.1:0-9266 GCA_964396875.1 uncultured Acidobacteriota bacterium
GGCCGAACACGTCGAAGTAGTACTCGGCGTTGAACAGGGCGAACTTGTCGCCGCCCACCAGAGCGCTGCTCGACGGCTCACGGGGCCCGACCGCGCGGATGTTGTAGCCGCGGATCTGCTGCTCGCCGCCCATGTAGAACCGGAGGTAGAAAGGGAGGCTGGACCTTCCGGTCACCGGGTCGATGACCGACGTGGAGGAGAAGGGCCGGATCATGCCGAACTGCGCTCGCAAGCCGAGAGCGGTCTTCCGGGTGTGCGGGATGTACCAGATGGCTTCGATGTCGGGACGCAGGTAGTTGAGCGTCCCGCCGAGGGGGCCGCCGGTGACCTGCCCGGAGATCGAGAGCTTCATGCCGGATCGCGGCGTGAAAGGGTTGTCCACCGTGTTGTAGACCACGGAGGGCGAAAGCCGGCTCTCCCGGCGTTTGCCGAAGTCCTCGATGAAGAACGAGTCCGAAATCGTGGGCGTGGTGAAGTTCAGGGGATCGTTCGGGTCGAGTTCCGCCTGCGAGATGTTCACCACTTCGTACGCGTAGTTCAAGAACACACGCGAGAACCGTCCGAGCGGGAAACCGGTGGTGAACGATCCGCCGGTGCGGTCGTCCTGATAGCCGAAGACGTTCGCGGAGGCGTAGGTCTGATAGATGATCTTGCGCTTGTAGATGTCGATGCCCGCGGTGATGGGCCGGTCGAACAGGTACGGCTCGGTCACCGCGAACTGATAGTTCTTGGTGCGTTTGCCGGTCTGGGCCGAGATCTGGAACGTCTCGCCCTGGCCGAGGAAGTTCGAGGTCTGGAACGAAGCGTTCAGGAATTTGCCCTCGAGACCCGACACGCCCCCGCCAAAGGTGAACTGGTTCCGGTTCTGCTCCTCGACCTTGAGGGTCACGTCGATCTTGTTCTCGGCGAGTTCGGACTGCCCGAGCTGCGGCGCGCCTTCGATGGGCTTGAAGTATCCGAGCTGGTTGATGCGGCGGATCGAAAGCTTGAGCAACTCGGTGTTGAAGACATCGCCTTCTGTGAGGTACACCTCGCGCCGGATGACCTTGTCGCGGGTGGAGTCGTTCCCCGCGAAGTTGATCTTGCCCACGAAGTATTGCTTGTCCTCGTTGATGTCGAGGACGAGGTCGACCGTCTTTTTGTCCGCGTTCGGCGTGCGCTTGGTGAAGCCGGTGTACTGGAAATAACCCTGGGCGCCGTAGGCGTCGCGGAGTTTCTCGAAGCCCTTCTTGAGCTTCTTCTCCGAGTAGACCTCGCCCTCCTTGATCTTGAAGATGGGCAGCACCAGTTCGGGCTGGAACAGCTTCATCCCCTCGAACTTCACATTGCCGACCCGGTAGGGCTCGCCCTCGCTGATCGGGATGTCGATCATCATCCACTTGATGGGCTTCTTCTTGAACAGGCCCGACTTGCCGTCGACGTACGTGATCTTCGGCTCGCCGATGCTCGCGGTGACGTAGCCCGCGTTCAGGTAGTGGTCGCGGAGCAGCTCCTGATCCTCGCCCCACTTCTCCTCGTTGTAGGTGGCCTTGCCGGAGAGCCAGGAGAGGTTCCAGAAGCCCGCCTGCTTGAGCTTCTTCATCTCACCGCGGAGCCGGCCGTCCGAATAGACGCTGTTGTTCTCGAAGTTGATGGCCTTGATCTTCGTCTTGGGGCCGTCGTCGATGGTGAAGATGACCTGTTCCCCACTCCCGCCGATGGTGCGCGCCTCGTGTTTGACCGTGCCGAAGAGACGCCCCTTCTCCTTGAGCATCTCGCGGATCACGTCTTCGGCCCGCCGCGCCTTGCTCGAGTCGTAGAAGGAGTCGAGCCGCAGCGTCGCCTCCTTCTCTTTAAGTTTGTCCTCGATCGCCGTCTTGGTGAGGGCCTTGCTGCCGCGGAAATCGACGATCTGCACGCGTTTGCGTTCGCTGACCGTGAAGAGGAGGTTCTTGTTGCCCGAGGGGGTGTCGCTCTCCTCGACGCTCATGTTCTCGAGGAATCCCGCGTCCCACAGGCGCCGGAAGTCGGCCTTGATGATCTCTTCGTCGTAGATGCTCCCCGCCTTGGTGGAGACGTAGTACAGGATCGTCTCCTTGGGGAGGTACTGATTGCCGCGAACGTCCACGCGCTCGACGATGACTGGGCGAGCAGCGGTTTGAGGCGGCTCCTGCGCGAGGGCGCCATTGGCCGCGGCCAGCGAAGCGCTGAGAGCAAGAGCAAGTCGGATGAATTTCATGCGGACAGTCGGCCTCGGTTTTCGTTTTGCCAGTACCACAGGGCGCCCTCGTGGACCCCCACTTCGATGGGAGAGTCCGGAGTCAGGACGCCGCGCAGGAACGCCTCGGAAAGCGAGTCCTCGATGTGCCTCTCGATCGCCCGGCGCAGTGGGCGGGCGCCGTACGAGCGATCCTTGAGGGTCTTGCGAAGGAGCCATTCGATCCCATCATCGCGGATGGAGATGGAAAGTCCCTTGGACCGCAGATTCTCGGAGAGGTGGCCCACCAGGTTCCGGGTGATCCGGCCGAGGTCGGCGTCTGAAAGCGCATCGAAGAGAATGATCTCATCAATCCGGTTGATGAACTCGGGATTGAAGGTGTGTTTCACCTCTGCCATCACCGCATCGGTGGTCGCGAGGTCGGTCTGGTTCGCGTCCTGGGCGAAGCCCATGCGGCCCCGCTTCTCGATGGCGCGCGCGCCGAGGTTCGACGTCATGATCACGATCGCGTTCTTGAAGTCGACGAGATTGCCGAACGAGTCGGTGAGCCGGCCATCCTCGAAGACCTGGAGCAGAACGTTGAAGATGTCGGGATGGGCCTTCTCGATCTCGTCGAGGAGAACCACGCAGTAGGGATTGCGGCGTACCCGCTCGGTGAGCTGGCCGCCGTCCTCGTAGCCCACGTAACCCGGGGGGGAACCGATGAGCCGGGAAACCGCGTGTTTCTCCATGTACTCGGACATATCGACCCGGATCAGGTGCCGCTCGCTGCCGAACAGCAACTCGGCGAGGCCGCGGGCGACCTCCGTCTTCCCCACGCCGGTCGGGCCGAGAAAGAGGAACGAGCCCACCGGCCGCTTCGCGTCGCGAAGGCCGGCCCGGGTGCGGCGGATGGCCCGGGCCAGGGCGGAGATCGCCCGGTCCTGAGACACCACTCGCTTGTGAATCTCCTCCTCGATGCGAAGCAGACGGTTCGATTCGTCCTCCCGGATCGACATGACGGGAATCCCGGTGGCGCGCGCGACCACGGCGTCGACGTCGTCGCGGAAGACGAACACCGTCCCGTCCTCGGTGTGGACGAGCGCGGGCGAGTCGATCGATTCGACCTCGGGCACCGCGTCCTCGGATCGCTTCAGGAAACGCAGCTTGACCCGGCTTCCTGCCTCGTCGAGAACGTCGATCGCCTTGTCGGGCAGGCAGCGATCGGGCATGTAGCGCGAAGACAGGGAGACCGCGGCCTCGAGTGCTTCGTCCTTGAAGACCACGCCGTGAAACCGCTCGTAGCGCGACTTCAGGCCGCGGAGGATTTCCACCGACTCTTCCTCGGTGGGCGGCTTGAGCGTCACCATCTGGAAGCGGCGGGACAGCGCCCGGTCTTTCTCGATGTGCTTGCGGTACTCGACCGGGGTCGTCGCGCCGATGCACTGGAGTTCGCCACGGGACAGCGCCGGCTTCAGAATATTCGCCGCGTCGAGGCTTCCCTCGGCCGACCCTGCGCCCACGAGAGTGTGCAGCTCGTCGATGAACAGGATGACATTCGGATTGTCGGCCAGTTCCTTGAGGAGATTCTTGAGCCTTTCCTCGAACTGACCGCGGTACTTGGTACCGGCGACGAGCAGGGCGAGATCGAGGGCGAGGACGCGTTTGTCGAGGAGCGGCTTTGGAGCCTCCCCCTGGACGATGAGCGACGCCAGAGCCTCGACAAGCGCGGTCTTCCCCACTCCCGGCTCGCCGATGAGCACCGGGTTGTTTCGCTGGCGGCGGCCGAGGATCTCGATGACGCGTTCGATCTCGTCGCGACGCCCGATCACGGGATCGAGTTTGCCGCGGACCGCGAGGTCGGTGAGATCGCGACAGTACTCCGCGAGGAGAGGCGTCTCCTTGCCGCGGGCCTGCGGCTGGGTCTTTTCCGCGAGAAGGCGCACGATCTCTTCGCGCAGGAACGGGAGAGTGAGGCCGTTTTCGCGCAGCACCTCGGCCGCGGTGGCCGTGTCTTCGCGCAGCAGGCCCAGGAGAAGGTGCTCGGTGCCCGTGTACGAGTGGCCAAGTTGCTCGGCCTCATCCTGCGCGAGCGCGAGCACTCGCTTCACCTCGGGCGAGAGGGGCATCTCCACGGTGGTCGACACCTGGTCGCCATAGCGGCAGCGACCCTCCACCTGCCGCCGAACCTCCTCCATCCGCACGCTGCCGCGGTTCAAGAGACGCTGGGTCAGCCCCTTCCCCTCACGGATCAGTCCCAGCAGGACGTGCTCCGTCTGGATGGAATGGGCGCCGAGTTGGGAGGCCTCGTAGCGGGCGAAGAAGATCACCCGGCGGGCGCGCTCTGTATATCGTTCAAACACGGTGATTTGGGTGGTCGGTTGTGGCGAGAATTGTAAGCGATCGACGTGGATCCTCTTCATTTCTCTGGCCTTTGGACGAGAGCCGGGCGTCTCGGGACGGAAGATCTAAAGACCGTCGATCTCGAAGGTCTTTGTCTTGGAGGTATGGCCCGAGGTGAGACGGACCGTCGACTTCGGGACGTCGAATTTTTCGGCCAGGGCTTCGATGACGGCAATGTTCGCCTTCCCGTCCACCGGATGCGCACTCACCCACACATGAAGTTCATCCCCACGCTGCTCGATCTTGAGGGCGCGCGAGCCCGCGTGAACGCGGACGCGCACCCTCATGGGCCGGCCCGCCCTAGCAGCCCGTGGTGAAAGTCTGCCGGCATTCGACGAACGCTGCATCCCGGCTGGGCTGCGTTGCTCGTCGGCCGAATATTCCCGATATTCGCGCCTCCTCGGCGCCTTGCCATCCGGGCGCATCGCTCGTCTCGGTGCCGCGGCGGACTTTCATCACGGACTGCTAAAACAGCGATGCTGCGGCGGCCCGGGCCAGGGCGAGCAGCGGGGCCGGGAAGAGACCGAGACCGAACGTCAACGCCGCCGCGAAGGCGACGATGGAAGGAACGAAGCCCGCCTCGGTGCGGAACTCGGTTCCCTCTTCAGCCTCTTCCATGTACATCAGGACCACGAGCCGAAGATAGTAGAAAGCGGAAACCACGCTCATGAGGACGCCGACCGCGGCGAGGCCGGAGTAGTCCGCGGCCACCGCGGCCTTAAAGAGGTGGAACTTGCCCACGAAGCCAACCGAAACCGGGATACCGGTGAGTGAGATCAGGAGCAGCGTGAGCATGGCCGCGAGGATCGGATTCCGGCTGGCCAGTCCGCGAAGATCGGTAGTCCGGGTGGGCTCCTCACCGTTGCGTCGGATGGCGATCAGAATGCCAAAGGCGCCGAGGTTCGTGATGGCATAGGTGGCCACGTAGAACAGGAGCGACTCGAGGGCGAAACCGCGGTCCTTCAGGCTGGGCGTGTCCATACCGACGATGCCCGCGATCATGTAACCCGCGTGGGCGACCGAGGAGTAGGCGAGAAGCCGCTTCAAGTCCGTCTGCGCCAGGGCCCCGAGGTTTCCCACCACCATGGTGAAGGCGGCGACCAGAGCCACCGCGGGAGCCCACGATCCGCTGAGATCCCCGATCGCAAGCGCGACCACGCGCCCGAGCGCCCCAAAGGCCGCGATCTTCACCCCCGCGGCCATGAAGGCGGTGACGGAAGTGATGGCGCCCTGGTAGACGTCGGGCGCCCACATGTGGAAAGGCGCCGCGCCAACTTTGAAGAGGAAGCCCACGAAGAAGAAGGCCGCGCCCATCAGCGCCAGCAGGCTCCCCTCGGAGATGCCCCGCGCCATCACGCTCAGCGTGGTGCTGCCCGAGGCCCCATAGAGAAGGGCGATGCCGAACAGCAGGAACGCGGACGAGAACGAACCGGTGATGAAGTACTTGATGCCCGCTTCCTGACGCTCGGGCCCGGTGCGCGGCATCGCGCACATGGCGTAGAGAGCCACGGACATGATCTCGAGGGCGACGAAAAGGGAGATCGCCTCGGCGGCGGTGGCGAGGCCGAGCATTCCCACCACCGAGAAGAGCATGAGGGTGAAGAACTCGTGCGGCTTCACTTCGTCGTCATCGAGACGCGCGGCGGCGAGCCAGACCGCCATCAGTGCGACCACGAGGATCGAAACCTGCACGAACGCGCTGTAGACCCCGGCCATGATGGTCCCACCCAGGTCGCCCTTGCTCGGAGCGAACGTGATGGTGAGGAGGGCGGCTGCGAGGCCGAGGGAACTGATGTTCCGGCAGGCCGCGAGCCCCGCTCCCGCGAAAGCCCCGGCGAGCAGCACCAGGATGCCGGTCAGCGAAATGAGGATCGAGGGCAGAACCGGCTGGAGATCGATATCCATCATCGGCTTCCCTCCGCCGCCGGAGGCACGGCTACGCGCGGAAGCGCTTTGGTTCGCATCTGATGCGCCGTCACCTGGCCCCGGGCGGCCTGGATGATCTTCAGGACCGGCTTCTCGATGCTCGGGGTGAACCACGAACTGAAGACGCCCATGAACAAGGAGAGGAAGACCAGGGGCAGCAGCGTCGCCCATTCCCGCGCATTGAGATCGGGAAGACCCGCGTTCTTGGGATTGGTGACTTCGCCGTACATCACCCGCTGAACCATCCACAGGATGTAGGCGGCTGAGAGGATGACGCCGAGAGTGGAGAGGATCACGAGGCCCGGCGAGAAGGTGAACGCGCCGATCAGAATCAGGAACTCACCGATGAAGCCGTTGAAGCCGGGAACTGCGATCGACGACAGACAGACAAGAAGGAAGACCGCCGCGAAGCGGGGCATGACGTTCCGGAGGCCGCCGAACTCCGCGATGAGGCGGGTGTGGCGACGCTCGTAGAGCATGCCGACCATGAGGAAGAGCGCGCCCGTGGAGATGCCGTGGTTCAGCATCTGATAGCTGGCACCCACCACCGACATCGGGGTGAAGGCCGCGATCCCGAGCATGACGAACCCCAGGTGGGACACGGACGAATAGGCGACGAGTTTCTTCATGTCCGGCTGGACGAGGGAGACGAGGGCCCCGTAGACCACGCCGATCGCGCCGAGGAACGCGATTCCCCAGGCCGCCTGATCCGCGGCGATCGGGAAGAGCGGAATGGCCAGTCGGAGGAAGCCGTATCCGCCCATCTTGAGCATGACGCCGGCGAGGATGACGGAACCCGCGGTGGGCGCTTCGACGTGCGCGTCGGGCAACCAGGTGTGGAACGGGAACATCGGCACCTTGATCGCGAAGGCCAGGGCGAACGCGAGGAACAGCCACATCTGGAGGTTCGGATCGATGGGCGTCCGCATGAGGTCTTGAAGGGCGAAGCTATTCGCCCCGGTTTCGCGATAGAGAACGAGGAACGCCACCAGCATCAGTGCGCTGCCCGCCATCGTGTAGAGGAAGAACTTCACTGCCGCGTAGATCCGGCGACCGTGGCCGAAGATGCCGATGAGGAAGTACATCGGGATCAGCATCGCTTCCCAGAACACGTAGAAGAGGAACAGATCGAGAGCGCAGAAGACGCCGATCATCGCGGACTCGAGGATCAGAATGAAGATATTGAACTCGCGTACCCGCTCGCTGATCGATGTCCATGATCCAAGGAGGGAGATTGGCGTCAGAAGGGTCGAAAGAATGATGAGCCACAGGCTCAAGCCGTCGATGCCAAGGCTGTAGCTGATCCCCCAGTCCGGCAGCCATTTGAGCTCTTCGGTGAAACGGTACTGCGCGCTCGATTCGAAGCCGGGAAGCTCGATCAGGAGGGCAAGCGAGAGTCCAAAAAGGACCAGGGTCAGACCCAGGGAAAAGCGCTTGATCGACTCATCGCTCATCCCCCGGAAAAGAGCGAGGACGAGGGCGCCCGCGAGCGGCGTGAGGATCAGGATGGAGAGAAGGCCCATGAGCGCGTTCCTTCTTTACCGGTGCGCCCAGAGGACGGCGGTGAGCACAGCGACCGCTCCCGCGAGGATGGAAAGGGCCGAGCCGCGAACCAGGCCGTTCTGGAGCAGCCTGCCGCCTTCGGAGAACTCGACGGCGAGGCGGCCAAGGCCGTTCACCGCGCCATCGATCCAGCCGGCATCGACCTTCCTCCAGAGGACGCGTTCCGAAACATCGACCACGCCGTTGACGCCGTTGCGAACGAACGAGTCGTAGGCGTCGTCGAAGCCCCACTTCGCGTCGAGAAGATCCTTGAGGCCGGGGTTCTTCGCGGCGATCTTCGCGGGAAGGTCGCGGTAGGTGCCCGCGTACATGAAGTAGGCGATGAGGAGCCCGGCGGCGGCGGCGGCCGTGGCCAGGTACGGCATCCAGGCGGGATGCGAGAGCGCTTCCTTGACGCGGATCGCGGGTTCGACGAACTGCGGGATGTGAATGTAGCCCGCGAATACCGACCCTATCGCCAGGAGAAACAGCGGAATCAGCATCACCGCGGGCGATTCGTGGATCCCGGAGTGTCCGTGACCGCCGCCGTGTGCGTCAGCCTTGTGGTCCGCGTGAGCGTCGCCGTGTCCAGCATGCGCGTCGTGCGGGTCATGACCCTTCTCGAGGTTTCCGCGGTACTCGCCGGTGAACGTCATGAAGAAGAGCCGCGACATGTAGAACGCGGTCAGCGCGGCGGTGAGCAGGGCGAGGCCAAAAAGGAACTTGTTGTGGTCGAAAGCCGCGATGAGGATCTCGTCCTTGCTGAAGAACCCTGAGAAGAAGGGTGTGCCGATGATCGCGAGCCAGCCCATGGTGAACGTCCAGAAGGTCCAGGGCATCCGGGTGCGCAGGCCGCCCATCTGCCGCATGTCCTGTTCGCCGGAGAGGCCGTGGATGACCGATCCCGAACCCAGGAACATGAGGGCCTTGAAGAAGGCGTGGGTGACCAGGTGGAAGACGGCGACGCCGAATGCGCCCATGCCGCAGGCGAGAAACATGTAGCCGAGCTGCGAGACGGTGGAGTAGGCGAGCACCTTCTTGATGTCGTTCTGGACCACGGCGATGGTGGCGGCGAAGAAGGCCGTCAGCACGCCGGTCCAGGCGATCAGCTGCGAGGCCCCCTCGGCGTGGACGAAGATGCCCGACAGCCGCGCGACCATGTAGACGCCGGCGGTCACCATGGTGGCGGCGTGGATCAGCGCGGAGACCGGCGTCGGGC
>CAYNHK010000202.1:0-9232 GCA_964396875.1 uncultured Acidobacteriota bacterium
CTTTTCGAGAATGCCTTTAAGACCCATAAAAAGGAGCGTAGGCGCGAGGACGGCATCGAGTCAAGGAGACCGGCGCGCCGCCTTCCATTCCTCCATCTCCTCGAGCGACTTAGGCCAGTCGTCGCGCAGAAGGCGGGAGATGCCCCGATCGGCGAGGAGTTTCCCTCCGGTCTGGCAGGTGGGGCAGTAGTTGCACTCATTGTCCGCGTAGGCGATCCGCTGCACGGGCGTCGCGCAGACCGGGCAGGGTTGCTTCGCTTTTCCGTGAACCGCCATGTCGGGGTGAAACGCGGTCACCTTCTCCGGGAACCTGCCGGCCCACTGCGAGCGCAGCCGGCCGATCCATTCCCCGAGGGTCGCGAGCGTCGCCTCGTGGAGCCGGGCGATCTGCTCTTCGGTGAGTCGCGTGGTCCATACGAGAGGGGACAACTTCGCCCGGTGGAGGATCTCGTCCGAGTAGGCGTTGCCGATGCCCGCGAAGAGCCGCGGATCGGTCAGGGACCTCTTGACGGTGTGATTCTCGATCAGGAGCCGGGCGCGAAAGTCGGCGAGCGAGGAGGTGAGCGGCTCGATGCCGCCGGGGTCGTGCGCGCGCAGAGACTCGCGGCCACGCACCACGAACAGGGAGGCGCGCTTCTTCGTCGACGCTTCGGTGAGGAACAAAGACCCGTTATCGAAATCGAGTGCCATGTGATCGGTCCGCCGCGAGACCGCGGCCCCGCGTTTCCTCCAATGAAACCGGCCAGCGATCATGAGGTGGATCACGAAGAAGAGGCCTTCGTCGAAGCCGATGACCATCCGTTTCGCGATCCGCTCCGCCGACACGATGCGCGTCCCCCTGACCGCGGAGAGCGGGATCTCCCAACTGCGGACGAGAAACGGCGTGACGAGACGGACCGACTCGACCGTTCGGCCGACGATGAAGCGATCGAGGGCTTCGACATACGCGGTCAGGTCCGGAAGTTCGGGCACGCCGCTATTTTGAGCCAGGTTCGGACCGCGGGTTTCGAGCTAACGTCTTCCCGCGATGAGCGGGGTCCTGCCGTGGCTTGCCGTCCTTTACGCGGCCCTCCTGCCGGTGGGACGGTCCGGCCTTCCCCTGAACGCTCAATGGGGTGACCTGCTCTTTCCCGCCCTCGCGTTTGCGGCCTGGCGCGCCACGCCCGGCGGGTCATGGGGGAGGCGCTCGGACTGGCCGCTGCTGGTTTACCTGGCGGTCACCGCCCTGGCGGCGGCGGTTTCCCCGGACCCGGCCGCCGGCCTTTCCCATCTGGCCAAACAGATATACGTTGCCGCGGTCTTCCTGACCTTTCGCCGCCTGTCCGCCGAGGTCGGGCCCGCACTGACCGCTTCGGTCCAGCGGGCTTTCGTCGCCGCGATGGCCCTGGTCTGCGGAGTCTCGATCCTCGTGGTGTTCTTCGGAGATTTCGGCGCAGGGTGGGCCCCGATGTTTGGTGAACTCCAGCTGCTGCCTTTCGTCGGTGTGGTGAGGAGGCTCCGCGGCCTGTTCGAAGCGCCCGAGTTCTTCGGGAATGCCCTGCTGGTCGCCTTCCTGCTCGCCCTGGCGTTTCGCGGCCGCGCCCCCGCCGCGGAGAAGCCCTGGTGGAGCGCACTCGCCTGTCTGCTCGCGATGGGCGAGTTCTTCACGTATTCGAGGAGTGTCGCGGGGTTCTTCGTGGCGACGGCGCTCTTTCTCACGCCCGGAGTCCGATCCCGCGGGCTTCGCGCGTCGGCGTGGGGCGTCTCCCTCGCCGTGGTCCTGATCGTGAATGTCGCCTCCGTGATCGGTCCGATGCCGAAGGGGGCGGCGACGCACTACGAGGTCGGATCGATTTCGACGGAGATCGTCGGCATAGGAGTTGAAGGGAGACTCGTGAGCTACGCGGCGCTGAAGCAGATCGCTTGGGCGGCCTTTCTCGACCATCCGATCACCGGCGTCGGGCCCGGACGTTTCACGACGCTCACCGAAGCCGCCTTTCGCGAGGGCAGGATCACCGCTCGCTACCGAAGCGTGCCGCCGCACTCCGATCTGGCGGGACGGCTCGCGGAAACCGGAGTGTTCGGTGGTCTCTCTCTGGTCCTTTTGTGGAGCGCGTGGCTTCGCGCTTTGCGTCCGGCCCTGACTGGTGGAAGCGCTTTGCCCCGCGCCGCCGCCGCCGCGGTGATCGGGATTCTCGTCAACTCGGTCAACGCCGACGTGATGAATTTCCGGTTTCTCTGGCTCGTCCTCGCCTGGGCGACCCTGGCGGACGCGGGCCGGGAAGAAGCCTAGCTAGCCCCTTGCATTCAGGGTGTTGACCACGATCCACCGGCCCCGCTGTAACGCCAGGTGGAGGTACGTGGTGTCGGGTCCGCTTCCGAGCTTCGCGGAGGCGATGTCGCCATCGACGCCGAGGACCGTGACCGCGGCCTTCGGATTCCCACGCGCCCCTTGCCCGGCCGCAGCCGCCGCCGCCGCGGCCTCGGCGACCTGGTCGCGCAGGATGCGGGCGCCGGAGGGCGTGGCCACCAGAGTGCGGATCGCGGCGACCGGGCTCAGCACGGCGCTCACCCGCTGAGGGTCGTCGCCAGCGACTGCGGCGGCGTAGTCTCGCGACGCCTGTTCGACCGCGTCGACCGGAGAGGCGTCCGCCGCGGCCGGGGGTACGTGCCACAACACGCTGACGAGCTGCCAGCGCCCCTCACGCTTGACCAGGTGGACGTAGTCGTTGAAAAGCACGCTGAACACCCGGGCCGAAGCCAGATCCCCGGTCACGTCCAGCACCTCGACGCTCATCTTGCGCTCGGCCGGCGAGGGTCTCTTGGCGTTGCCCCGCGTGACCTCGATGAGCATCTCCGCATTCATCTGAGCGAGAAAGGGGGACGCGCCGGGTCGAACCACCAATGCGCGTTTGGTGAGAAGCGGCGAAATGGCGCGGATCATCCGCTCGGGCGCTTGTTCGTAGTACCCCTCGGCGTAGTCCAGGACAGCCTGGCGGATTGCCAGCGCTTCGGATCCAACATCCGACGGCGGGTGCGCGACCGGGCGGTCCGGCGCCTGTCCCGACGCCGAAAACGCCGCGATGCCCGAAACCGCCACCGTCGCTATGAGTGTCTTGAACCGCATGAGGTGTCTCCTTCGCCGAAGACCATAACCTTCGGCCGCCGAACATAACAGTTACAATTCTAGCGAAATGCGACAAGTACAATCCGTCGCCGGTCCGCTCTACGCCAGCGTGGCCGGCCGGCTGGTATCCCTCATCGAGCGGGGCACCCTTCGTCCGGGCGACCGCCTGCCATCGCTGCGCCGCACGAGCGTGATCGAGGAGGTCAGCCTGACCACCTGCCTGCAGGCGTATTCCCTCCTCGAGATGCGGGGCTACGTCGAGGCCCGGCCGCAGTCCGGCTTTTACGTCCTCCCTCACGCGGCGCGCGAGACCTTGGAGCCCGCGACCTCGCCGACCAGCCGAGCGGCATCACCCGTGGACGCGAGCGCCGGCCTTGCCCGCGTTCTCCAGTCCGCCCAGGACCGCCGGCTCGCGCCCTTCGGCGCCGCGTGTCCGGCTCCCTCCCTTCTTCCCACGCGCGCCCTCTCCCGGCTGGTCTCATCGGTCGGACGGGCGGACGTCGGTTCCACCAACGCCTACAGTTTTCCACCCGGCCGCGTTGAGCTCAGACGGGAAATCGCGCGCCGGGCGCTGAGGTGGGGTGGCGACCTCGCGCCCGACGACGTGCTGCTCACCTGCGGCGCCACCGAGGCGCTGTCCCTGGCCCTGATGGCGACGACGCGTCGAGGCGACATCGTGGCCGTCGAGTCTCCCTGCTACTTTGGCACTCTGCTCCTGCTTGACACCCTCGGCCTGCGCGCCCTCGAAGTCGCGACGGACCCCCGGGAGGGTCTGCTCGTGGACGATCTCGCGGCCGCCCTCAAGCGGCACAAAGTCGCCGCGGTCGTAGCCTCTCCGACCTGCCAGAACCCGCTCGGCAGCGTGATGAGCGACCAGGCGAAACGCGGGCTCGCCGAGCTGCTGGCGCACTACGACGTGCCGCTCATCGAGGACGATGTGTATGGCGAAGCGTTTCACGGGTCCGAGCGCCCGGCCCCCGTCAAAGCATGGGACAGGGGTGGGCGCGTCCTGTGGTGCTCGTCGTTTTCAAAGGTCCTGGCCCCCGGGTATCGGATCGGGTGGATCGCGGGCGGGCGCTACCAGGAACGATTGACTCGATTGAAGATCGCGACCACGCTTGCGACGCCGGCCGTGCCGCAACTCGCGATCGCGGCGTTTCTGCGCTCCGGAGCCCACGACCGGTTCATGAAGAGGGTTCGCGAGGCCTACCGTGATCAGATCACGCGCGGCCGCGAAGCCGTCGCGCGCTTCTTCCCCGAAGGCACGCGCGTGACTCAACCCCAGGGCGGATTCCTCCTGTGGGCCGAGCTGCCGGGGCGCATCGACTGCGAACGTCTGGCCGATAAAGCGCACGACGCGGGGATCAGCGTCTCCCCCGGAAGCCTGTTCTCCGCGAGCGACCGGCATCGCCACTGCCTCCGCCTCAGCTGCGGCCAGCCCTGGACCGCCGAACTCGACGGCGCTATTGAAACCCTCGGCCGCATCGCCAAAGGGTTGGGGCGAGATCAGCGAAGTCCAGCGAGAGTCCCCTGCGCTCAAGCTCGCCGAATGTGAAGCAGGCGTCCCTACGCGCGTCGCGCGACGAGGGCGAGCCTGCTCTTGCGCCGCCGCGGCAATCGGACGGAGACGCCTTCGGGGGCCTGGCCGGCCAGCCGTGCGAGTTCAAGCGCCGGCCGCGCGGTGCCGATCAGGTAACCCTGAACGTGGTGGCAGCCCGAGGCGGCGAGGAAGCGCAACTGGCGGGGATCCTCCACTCCTTCCGCGGTGACGGAGAGACCACGGGCCCGGCCGAGTGCGATGACTGCGCGCAGCAGGAAACGGTCCTTGGCGTCGGTGGCGAGGTCGCGGACGAAACACTTGTCGATCTTGAGGCGGTCGATCGGCAGCTCCTTGAGATAGCCGAGGGCCGAATGACCGGTGCCGAAATCGTCGAGGGCGACGCTCACTCCCATCTCCCGCAGCCGTTCGAGCACTCTGCGGGCCTGGCCGATGTCGTACATCGCCGCGGTTTCGGTCACTTCGATCTCGAGCGCCTCGGCGGGAAGCCCGCTTTCGCGGAGAGCCCCGCGGACGTCGTCGATGATCTCCGGGTCGGCCAGCTGCTGCGCGGAGAGATTCACCGCGACCGAAAAATCGACCCCCGCGAGAACGCGCGCCTCCTGCACTTCCTGGCAAGCGCGATTCAGTACGAACCGGCCGATGGGGACGACGAGCCCGGTGGATTCCGCGATATCGATGAAGGCGGCGGCCGCGAGAAGCCCCTCGCTCGGATGCAGCCAGCGAACGAGCGCCTCGAAGCCGTCGATCCGTCCGGTGGTGAGGGAGAGGCGCGGCTGGTAGTACACCCAGATTTCATCGAGCGCGAGGGCCTTGCGCAGCCGCATCTCCATTGACATCTCGCGGCGCGAACGCCCGGTCATGTCGGCGTTGTAAAGCTTCGGGCGCCCGGGCGCGCGTTCCTTCGTTCGATACGCGGCGGCATGGGCGTGGTCGAGAAGAGTCGCGGCGTCTCCGGCGTCGGTTGGAAACAGACTGACTCCGGCAGTCGCGGTGACCAGGATTTCCTGTCCGTTCACGTGCATGGGCGCGGCGAGGGCCGCGGAGAGTTCGCTCGCGAGGCGGAGCGCCTCGGTGGAATCGGAGACGCCGGGCCATACCGCGACGAACTCGTCACCGCCCACGCGCGCCGCGAGGGCGCCTTGAGGGAGGGTCTGCCGGATGCGGTCGGCGGTTTGAAGGAGGACCGCGTCGCCCGCGCCATGACCCATCGATTCGTTGAGGGGACGGAAACGATCGAGATCGAGGAAAACAAGGGCCAGACCTTCGCCGTGATGCCGGGCCCGGACCATGGCGGCTTCGAGCTGGAGTTCGAAAGGCGCCCTTCGGCTCAAGCCGGTGACGTCATCGCTCTCGGCCTGCGTTCGCGAGGCCCGGCGGCGGGTGCGATCTTCCAGGAGGCAGCCGGCCATCGAGAGGGCAACGCCGATCCACGCAAAACCCGCGAGGCCGTCGGTGGCCATCTGCAGGCGGGACTCGCCGCCTTCCCCCAGCGCGACGAGGACGACGCACGTGCCTGCGAGGACCGCAAGCGCGCCAAACGCCCAGGACAGGGCCCGCGCGCTCAGGCTGTCGCTCCGCCGTGCCACCCGCGTCAGGTAGAAGCACAGGGCAGTGACCACGAACAGACGCGTGGTTCGGAAGAGCGTCAGCGCCGCGGCTGCCGGGCCAATCATCACCAGGGTGGACTGCACCGCGCACGACAGCGCGAACACCGCATAGGCCGTCGCTTTGCCGAAACGGCGCCCCGTCCGCTCGACTTCCCACGCACTCGCGCCCGAAACCAGCAAGGCGCCCGCGGCGGCGCCGGTCAGGGCATCGAGGATGACGAGCAGAGGCTGGCCCGAGGCCGCACCCGGACGGACAAGAAGATGCATTGCGATAGCGGCCCAGGCGCCGGCGAACGACCGGAAGCCGGGCAAGGTGCTACGCATGGATGCGCCGAGCGTGAGAGCGGTGCCCGCCGCGGTCGAGACCCCTCCCAGCAGATCGAAGGCGGAGGATGCGGCGGACGCGGACGAGGCAGGCATGATGAGAGCGTGGGGTGAGGGGGCGGTTGGGACTACGGGAACCAGGGCGGCATTGTTCCAGGCCGTCCGGGACTTACCGATCAGATGTTCGGTGTTTTGGAGGGGAAGGGCGTTCCGACCGCTTCGATGCCGGGCCCGCCGCCGGGGTTTCGGACATCCCGCCTCTCGAGGCGGCCTACGAGGCCGGTGCGGCCTCCTGCTGCATGAGTTCCCATTGGCTCATGAGGTCGTTCACTTCCCACATCAGGGACTCGCGATCCTTCGCGGCCTTTTCGGCGCGCCCGCGATCGTCGAAGAAACCGGGTTCGGTCATGGCTTTTTCGATCACGCCGACCGCGGCTTCCTTCTCCGCGATCCGCTTTTCGATTTCCTCGAGGCGTTGTTTGCGCTTCTTCTCCGCCCGGTCAAAGGCGATACGGGCCTGGCGTTCGGCCTCGGCGGCGGCCTTCGGGTCCGTGGGGTCGGGCTTTCGAAGGCGAGGCGCGAGCGGATTCGAAACGGGCGGCGCAGCTGCGGAACGCTTCTCCGGCATGGGCGCGGGAGGCGGTTTCTGGGGAAGCCCGGGCGTCATGGCGACCGCCTTCACGACGGCCGTCTTCACTTCGGTGAGGCTCGGCGCCTTCGGCCTGCTGGGCGCGGGAGTGCCGGCCTCCCCGGCCTCCATGCGCTTGCGCCAATCGAGGAAGTCCTCGTAGCCGCCCGGATACAGGGTCGCCTTCGTGTCGCCCACGTCGATGACCTTCATGGCCAGACGGTCGACGAAGTGACGATCGTGCGAGACGAAGACGATCGTCCCGGTGTAGGCGGCGAGCGCCTCGAGCAGGATGTCCTTCGAATCGATGTCGAGGTGGTTGGTCGGCTCGTCGAGCAGGAGGAGATTGCTGGCCTTGAGCAGCATCTTCGCGAGGGCGAGGCGATTGCGTTCGCCGCCGGAGAGCACAGCCACCTTCTTGTAGACGTCGTCGCCCGAGAAGAGAAAGCCGCCGAGGATGGAACGAATCATCGGGACCATCGTGGTGGGGCTCGTGCCGGCCATCTCTTCGTAGACGGTCTGCGAGCCGGCGAGAACGTCCGCCTGGTTCTGGGCGAAGTAGTCCATCACCACCTGATGCCCGAGGGTGACGGATCCGCTCGTGGGCTTGTCGGTGCCGGCGAGCACCCGCATCAACGTCGACTTGCCTGCGCCGTTTGGGCCCACGAGGGCGATGCGGTCGCCGCGTTCGACGGTCAGGTTGACCTTGTCGAGGATCACGTTCGACCCGTACGCGCGGTGAAGGTCTTTCACCTCCAGAACCACACGGCCGGCCTTGGGCGCTTCGGGGAAGTGGAAGTGGATCTTCGCGCGCTGAGCCGGGATCTCGATGCGCTCGACTTTGTCGAGCATCTTGATCCGGCTCTGGACCTGGCGGGCTTTCGTCGCCTGATAGCGGAAGCGATTGATGAAGGCCTCGGTCTTCTCGATCTCTTCCGACTGGCGGCGATGGGACTCGAGGAGGTTCTCGAGATTCGCCTGGTAGTCGACGAGGTACTTCGAGTAGTTGCCGTGATAGTCGGTAAGGGTGCGCAGCTCGACCTGGGTGATCCGCTTCACCACCGCGTCCAGGAAGAAGCGGTCATGCGACACCAGGACGACCGAGCCCTCGTAGTCGTGCAGGTACTCCTCGAGCCAGTTGCAGGCGGGAAGGTCGAGATGGTTCGTGGGCTCGTCCATCAGGAGGAGGTTGGGGCGTTGCAGAAGGAGCTTTGCGAGGGCGATGCGCATCTGCCAGCCGCCCGAGAATTCCTCGCAGGCCCGCTGATGGTCGGAAGGCTTGAAGCCGAGACCGCGCAGGACGTTCGAGATGCGTATGTCCATCTCGAAGCCGCCCCTCTGCTTGAAGTGATCCATCACCTCGGCGTAGCGGTCGAGGAGGGCGAGGTGCTCTTCTTCGGTGGTGCCGGGGTCCTCGTGTTCGAGGGTCGCCTCGATCCGGGCCTGCTCGTCCTTGAGGGCGAGCAGGGGAGCGAAGGCGAGCGAGACCTCGGCGTGCAGCGTGCTTCCCTTATGAGCGATGCCGTCCTGGGGCAGGTAGCCGATGGTCAGGTCGGAGGCCATCCGGACCTGGCCCGAGTCGTATTCCTCGAGCCCGGCCAGGATCTTCAGAAGCGTCGACTTGCCGGCGCCGTTGGGGCCGCACAGACCGATGCGATCGTTCTTCTTGACGTGCCAGTTCACGTTCTCCCAGAGAACGCGCGCGCCGTAGCGCTTGGACAAACCTTCGACGTGGATCATTTCTTGTGGTGTTCTTCGAGGCTCGAGGCGTCGCCCGGTCTGCAATGCGGCCGCCCGGCTTGGCGGTATTGCGGCCTCGAGAAGGGGCGATTATAAGTGCCCTGGCGCAATTGCCGGGAGTTTCAGACAACGATGGCTGGGGTCGTCGTCTTTGCCGCACACGACATATCGATGCGGGAATCAATACCCATCGTGCCCCCTTGATCGTCGCACCTGCGTACAGTCCGTCCTGCGCGAAGGATGTAGCCGCCCCTACAGCCTTCGCG
>CAYNHK010000203.1:0-9207 GCA_964396875.1 uncultured Acidobacteriota bacterium
GAATGCCATTCCCTCCCGACCTTCTCGAGCCCCAACTTCAAAGTCATCGGCGTGCCCAAACTGGACGATGAGCCTTTCGATGGGGGACGTGGGGAGATCGCGGGCAGCACCGGCCTCAAGGGCGCGTTCAAGGTACCCACGCTGCGCAACGTGGCCCTGACCGCGCCTTACATGCACAACGGACGCTTCCAGACTCTCGAGGAAGTGGTCGACTTCTATGCGCTCGGCGGAGGACCTGGCATGGGGGTGAAGACGCCGAATCTCGACGACAAGATTCGGCCGATCCACCTCACGCATCAACAGAAGACCGATCTCATCGCCTTCCTGCACGCGCTCACCGACGAGAGCGCCCTCGCCGACCCGCCTCGCCGCGTGCCCTCGACGCTCCCCGTGGTTGCGCGCCTCGCCAATCCCGCGCGGGCCGTGGCCGCCCGCCTCAACACCGGCCTCGGCAAGAGAGTCGTTCCGGCGGTGGGCGAGTTCGTGGTCCAGCCGGGTGAGTCGATTCAAGACGCCGTGGATCGCGCGGCCCCGGGCTCGGTGATTCGCGTTCAGCCGGGCGAGTACTACGAATCGATAACGATCGACACCGACAAGATCACACTCATCGGAGGCGACGGCACCGCAGCCACCCGCCCTGCCCTCGACGGCCACGGGGTTCTCTCCGACGCGGTCATCGCCTCGGGCCGCGACTTCACCATGGCGAACTTCGAAATCCGCCACTACACCGGCAACGGCGTGGTCGCGCAGGAGACCACGAACGTCACGATCCGCGACCTCAAGCTCGAGGACACCGGACTCTATGGCGTCTATCCGGTGCGTTCTTCGTTCGTCAAGGTGCAGCACGTCGAAGTGATCGGCGCCCGTGACGCAGGGATCTATGTCGGCCAGTCGAAAGGCATCGTGGTCGAGGACTGCATCGCCCACGGCAACGTGACCGGCATCGAGATCGAGAACTCGGTGGATGCCAGGGTCGAACGGAACCATGTCTACAACAACGCCGGCGGCATTCTGGTGTTCGCCCTGCCCGGCAATCCCTCGAAGGAGGCCCGGCGCACGAGGGTCGCCAAGAACCGGATCATTGGAAACAACCACGAGAACTTCGCGGATCCCGCGGCCATCGTGGCGAAGGTACCCTCGGGCGGGGGCGTGTTCATCCTGGCCGCCGACGAAACCGAGGTCACTGAGAACGAGATACGCGACAACAATTCGTTCGGCGTCGCCGTCCTCGGCCTCGACAGCCTCTTTCCGGGCCAGGGCCCCTTCGACGTGGGCGCGTTTTCGGATCGGACCCGCGTCTACGCGAACCAGTACTCGGGGAACGGAGGGAAACCCGACAAGGCGCTCGCCGCGGCCGGGCTCAAAGGTGCGGACCTGCTTTGGGACGTCACGGGCCCGACTAATGTGTGGAACGAACCCGGCGCCACCGCCGCCGTTCCCGTACTCGACGAACGCTGGCCGGCCTTCGCGCGCCGCGTGATGTTTCAGTTCCTGACCCGGGCCAAGAAGTCCGAGTGAGCGATCGCGTTCACGAACTGCTGAATGTCTACGACGCCGCGGGCGTCGTGATGGGTTCGATGGAACGAGGTGAGGCGAAGTCGAAAGGCTATGCCGCGGGCGCGGTTCAGCTCCTCCTCGTCGGAAACGATGGTCGCATCCTCCTGCAGCGTCGTCGCGACGACAAGGAGAACGGTGGCCTGTGGGACAAGAGTGTCGGCGGCCACGTGCAGGCGGGGGAGACGTTCGATCGAGCACTTCTGCGCGAAGCAAACGAGGAACTCTTCGGGCGGGCCGATGCCGATCGGGTCGCGATGGTCGCCGATCTCGACGCGCCCGTTCTGACCGGTCAACCGATCCGCGCGCGGCACGTACGCACGGAGCTCGGCCTTCGCGACATTCGTTACGCCGCGTCTTTGGATCGCGAAATCATCAACGTGACGTACCACGCCGCCATGTACCTCGGCCGGACCGGTTTGAGCCTTGGAGACTTCGCGGCGCAGGAAGAGGAACTCGCGGATCTCGACTGGTTCGAGCCATCGAGAGTCGATGCGATGCTGGTGAAGGGCGAACTCGCGCCCAACATGGGCTTCTTGTGGTTCGCCCTCGGCGGCGCGGCGCTTCATCTCTCAGTCGGGGGGCCGCAAAGTGCTCAGCCCCCCATGGCCCAAGGCCAGGCTGCGCCCTCTGGCGAGGGCTGCGCGCAACCCCCGCGCTCCGGCCGAAGTGAATTCGGCCTGCGCTAGCTGGACCGGCGCGCGCTGACGAACCAGTCCCACGGTTTCTCGGAGCGAAGGGCCGGCGCCGGTGTGATCCCGTGGCTGCGCCACGTGTACTCGACTTTCTTGAAGCGGATGCCGGTGAGGCCAAGGGCCTTGAGCTCAAAGCGAAGTTCCGCCTCGGAGTGATGCTTCGTCGCCACGCCGCCGAAACGCACGACGCCGGGGCGGATGGGGGGGCGGAAGTGCTTCACTGCCGGAACCAGCGGGTCGATGTGCGGCCGGCGCGCGCGGGTGAGGAGCGCCGCGGACTCGAGTGAGGGAACCACCAGGAGAAAGTGTCCCCTCGGCCGGAGCATCGCCTTCATCGACCGGAGCACCTGGTGCCACTCGCTCCTTTCGGGGTGAAGGGCCACGTTCACGCACAGGACGGCGTCGAACCGATTGCGCATCGAGGGAGTGGCGCGATGAGCCACGTCGACCTGCACGTTCTTCCGCGAACGCATGCGCTTCCGCGCGATCTCCACGCATTTCGGCGACTGCTCGAATCCGTGGACCTCATCGAAGAGCCGGCTCAGCAGCGGCAGATACGTTCCAATGCCGCAGCCGAAGTCGGCGATATTCGATGATGTTCGCGCCGCCGCCATGAGCCCCTCACGTACGACGGGACTGCGCGCGCACAGCAGGGTGTTGAAGACCTCGGAGGTCCACCGGTGCGCGATCCGGTCCCAGTGTTCAGCGTAGGCGACTCCCGGCGCGCTCCGTTTGATCGGCATCCGCCGGAGGATAACAATCGAATCGCCCGCGGGCGGACGATCGCGAGCGCTAGGGTTTCTTCGCGGACACGCCCTGACCGTGTCGGGAAAGGATCTTCTCGAGTTCGCCCGAGTCACGCAGTCCCGCGAGGTACGCATCGAGCGGAGCCTTGAGATCGCTTCCTTTGCGCATCGCGATGCCGTACCCGGTTTCGTTCACGCGCGCGGCCACCCGGAGGTCCTTGTAGATAGCACTCACCGGTTCGCCGACCTCGGCGCGTGATTCCATGAGCGTGTAGTCGGCCTGGCCCTCGGTCACCGCCGTGTAGCCCTCGAGAACGAACTTCGTCAGCTGAATCGTGGGGTTGAGATTTAGGGTCTTGAGCCGCTCGAGATGGCTCGACCCGTCGATGACCGCGACCTTCTTCCCGCGAAGGTCCTGGAACGATCGGATCTTGCTGTCGGGGCGCACCGCGGCCACGTCCCACTGAAGGATGTAAGGCGTCGAGAAGTCGGCGATGGTCTGGCGCTGCGGCGTGATGGCGAAGGAACTCGCGGCCACGTCGCCTTCATGGCGGTCGAGGGCCGGGATGAGGCCACCGTAACCCGAAAGTTCGGGCTTGATCTCGAGCTTCACCCCGAGGCTCGCGGCGAAGCCCTTCATGAGATCGAGATCGATGCCCTTGAAGTGCTCCGGATCGCGCATGTCCTTGAGACCGGCGCCGAGCTTCCGCATGGCCTCCACATCGACCTGCATGAAGCTGTCCTCCATCAACGGGAAGGTCACCACGATCAGCTTGCCTCGCGCCTTGACGTCCGCGAGATCCGAAGCCGCCGCCTTTGTCGAGGTCAGAGCAAGTGTTGTCCCGAGGAGGGCGCAAACGAGCAGGGGCGCCGCGCGATATACGACGACGGAATCGGAACTCATCTCTGGAGACCTCCAAGGGTTGGCACGGAACGTATCCACCCGGAGGCTACCACGCCGGAATTTGGCCGGCCGGTTCAGGCCTACGGAGCCGGTGACGCCGCCCACAGCGGGAACGGATTGATGGCCGTGCCCTCCCACCAGCGTTTCCCCTCGCCGAGGCGAAAGACGGTGAAGTGCAGATGGGGGCCGGCGGGAGACGCGTTCCCGGTGAAGCCCACGTAGCCGATCACGTCGCCCTTTCGCAGGACCCGGCCGTTCGCGATATCCCGCGCATAGCTGTCGAGGTGAGCGTAGTAGTAGCAGTACTCGCCCGACGGATCGAACTGATAGAGCGTGATACCGCCCTGCTTGCTCGTGAAGAGCTTCTCCACGCGGCCGTCATCCACGGCGAGGACCGGCGTCCCTCGCGGCGCCATGATGTCGATGGCCTGATGCACGCGGCCGCCGCGGCTGTCCTTGAACGTGTCGCGCAGTGACTTCGCGGACAGCCCCTGGACGGGAATGATGAGCGACCGTGCGCGGAGCCGGTCGAGATCGGTCTGGAGCACAGGCAGGTCAAGCGTCCTGGTTTCGATGGGCGGAGCCGGCGACGGCGAGGATTCCGCGACGAGCGGGCTGGGCGTCAACTGAGCGATGGTGGGCTGCGGCCAGGATTCCGGAATCACGCCGATCGGCGTTTCGGGGGTTGCGAGGCTCGTGGGGTCTCCAGGCGATGGAAGCGCCGAGGGCCAGGGTGAGGGGGAGGGCGAGGGGACGGCGACGGCCACAACGGCTGGAACCTCATGCGCGCCCGGGAGACGAACGTCGGGCCACCACACCCGGGTCAGCACCAGATAGGTGGCGACGGTTCCGGTAAGAACACCGAGCGCGAAGAGCAGGAATTTCATCGACTACCTCTTTAGCAGAGCGGGCAGCCCAGGCGATACGAGTGCGGCAAGCTCGCTGGCATCCCAATTCGTGAGCCGGATGCATCCGTGAGATTCGCGTTTTCCGACCAGGGCGGGCGAGGGAGTTCCGTGGATTCCCATGGACTCCTTCGACAGGTCGATCCACACCACGCCCACCGGCCCGTTCGGCCCGGCCGGCAGTGTGGCCTTGGCCTGATCCGCCTTGGCGTCCCAGAAGAGGTCCGGGTTGTAGGCGAAGGTCGGGTTCTTGCTCACTCCGTTGATCTTCCAGTCGCCGAGCGGAAGAGGGTCGCGGCTGCTGCCGAGGGTGGCAGGATATCGGGCGATCGGCACGCCGTCCTCGTCAAGCGCCATCACCGACTGGTCGCGGAGACTCACAACAACCTTCGCCGCTTTTCCGGGGGCCGAGCGTTGGACGTTTGGAACCTGGATCTCCTCCCCGGCCGTGAAGCTCTTGCCGGGGTTGAGGCGCTTGAGGAGTTTTGGGCTCGCGTGGAACTGCTCGCCCAGCGCTTCGATGGCCGACGAATAACCAAGCGCCGGCAGTTTCGCCTGGTCCATGAGATCGGGCGGGATCTCCACGAAGGGGCCGGCCACGTCCGCGTCCGTGATCGTGTACGCGACCAGGATCGGCGCCTCATCGGTCTTCGCCAGAGTGTCTGCGACCTCGGCATCGGTCGCCCTTGCCCGCTTCATGATCTGGTTACGGTAAGCCGCCACCGCGCCGCGCAGATTCGTGCCGTGCGCTCCGTCGAGTTCTCCGGGGGAGAAATGGGCGCGATCGAGAAGAACCTGCAGGCGCAGGACGCGGTCGAAGGCGCCCGGGGCGGGGGCTGTGCCGAGAACGGCGGCGAGGAGGAAGAGAGTCGAGTAGGTCATGCCCCTTGGAGGCAGCAAGAGCAATGCCACCCAAAGAGCCTCATGAATTGCTCATTCCATTGGGCTTAGATGGTGCGGGCGGCGGCGCGAAAGCACCTATTGGGCAGGACAATTCTGCAACGAGGCGGAACTCAGCGTTTTGCTTTTCCGGGGCCGGCGGCGTACCGGAGAACGCGGACCTTTTCCATGGTGACGAGCGCTCCGCCCACGATCATCTCGTCGAGGATCGCCACCAGCTTCTCGATGTGCTCCGCGTCGTCCACCACCTCGATCAACACGGGAAGGTCCGCGGAGAGGTCGACAAGGTTCGAGGTGTGGATCACGCTGTTGGCGCCGAAACCAGCGACTCCACGGAGAATGGTGACACCCGCGAAGCCTTCGGCCCGAAGCCGTTCCATCAAGGCGCTTCCGAGCGGACGATGGTTCCACTGGTCGCCCTCGCCCACGAAGATGCGGACCAGGGTTTGTTCTCCGTCGAGCACTCGCATGGTCTTGATTTCCTATCAGGCGCCGAAGATCCGCTGCGCGAGCGCCAGGCCCAGCAGCGCCGCGCCGAAACACGCCACCGTGGTGATGCCGAAGTTGAGGAACGCCGCGCCGATGGCTCCGTCCTGGGCCAGGCGCGTTGTCTCGTAGGCGAAGCTCGAATACGTGGTGAGGCCGCCGAGGAAGCCGGTGGTGAGGGCGAGCCTCGCGGTCGGGGAGAACGACGCCATGCTGAGCGCGGCATGGGTGATCAACGCGATGAGGAAACACCCGGCCACATTCACGATCAGCGTGCCGTAGGGGAACGACGCGCCAAGGCGCTGCCCGGCCCACACTCCGACAAGATACCGGACACCCGTGCCGAGGGCGCCCGCGAAACAGATCCAGAGGAAACGTTCCATGCCTTGCGAACTCAGTTGCCCACGGCGATGAGTTCGTCGTCGCTCTTGAGGAGGAGCCGTCCCTTCGCGATCACGGGCGAGGCCATGAAACGGCCGCTAAGCTGGTTCCTCGAGAGAATCTCGAATTCGCGCGATGCCTTGAGCACCACGGTTTCGCCATTCTCGGCCACGAAGTAGACCTTGCCGTCGCCCGCGACCGGAGCCGCGCTGTAGAGGTTGCCGGTGCGGCCCTGGAAGAGACGCTCACCGGTCTTGGCATCGGCGGCCTGGAGAATGCCGAGATCGCTCGCCATGTAGACGACGCCGTTGTAGTGAACGACGGAAGAGACGTACGGAGCGCCCGTGGGGACATGCCACATCAGGTTCGTTGTCCCCGCGA
The DNA here is from genome assembly GCA_964396875.1 of uncultured Acidobacteriota bacterium. Taxonomy (GTDB): domain Bacteria; phylum Acidobacteriota; class Vicinamibacteria; order Fen-336; family JAGNNV01; genus JAGNNV01. Next base: position 6,953 of record CAYNHK010000203.1, read on the forward strand.
TGTTCCCGCGCCCGCCCGGACGGATCGCCATGTAGGGACCACTGCGATATCCGCGGCTCGTCACGATCACGCCGTCCGTGAATGAAGGCACGGTGGTGGGGAAGGCGTTCGTCTCCTCGTAGAACCACAGGCGCTCCCCGTTCTTCGGGTCGTAGCCCTCGAGGCGCAGGCTCGAGTTCACCACCAGTTCGTCGCCATCTGGTCCGGTGACGATGGTGGGTGTGCTGTACGAGCGAAGTCCCTTGCCCCGGTCAGCCTTCCACTTCTGCGCGCCGGTCTTCTTGTCGAGCGCCAGCAGGTACGACGCGGGTTCGTGGTCGCACTGCAGGATGAGGGTGTCGCCGTAGATCGTGGGCGAACTCGAATGGCCCCAGGTGATCGCGTAGGGGCCGTACTCTTTCGCGAGGTGCTTCTGCCAGACGAGCTTTCCCTTCATGTCGAGGGCCACGAACTGGCCGGTGCCGAACCACGCGTAGACCCGCTCGCCATCCGTGCTCGGGCTCGGGTTGGCCAGATTCGTTTTCTGATGCACCTCGGGCAGCGTCTCCGCGGTCCGCTCGGCGGGCAGCCGGTACTGCCAGAGCCGCTTGCCGTCCTTGAGGCTGTAGGACTCGACAAGGAACGTGACCGTGTCGACCGCCGCCGCAGTCAGCGGACGTTCGCTCGTATCGCCCCGCTGGCCGAGCATCGGATGGTTGCCCGGGCGAACATCGCCGCGGCCGATCTGTGACGTGACAAAGACCTGATCCCCCGAGACGATGGGTGACGACACTCCCTGGCCTTCGAGCTTCGCTCGCCACGCGATGTTCCTGTCGTTGGTCCACGTGACGGGGAGACCCTTCTCGGCGCTCACGCCGTTGCCGCTGGGACCACGCCATTGCGGCCAGTCCAGCGCGTGGCCCGCGGTAGCCGCGAAGGAAATCGTCAGGGCAGTCAGGGCGAGCTTCGTCATTGGCTCCTCCGGTTTCGCCTTCATTCTAGTGAGCCCCGGGTCGCGTGCGATTCAGGCTTCAGGGCCGGCACCACCATGTCGGGACTCAGGGTGGGGCGCTTCGTGTGCCACTGGGTCGCCTTCTCGTAGGCATGGGCAAGCGCCAGCACTCTGCCTTCGTCGAAGCGTGGACCCGCGATCATCAAGCCGATCGGCAGGCCGCCTTTCGAGAAGCCGCAGGGGATGGAGATGGTGGGAAGACCGAACGTGTTGAAAGGCGCGCAGTTCGACACGGACTCGGGTTCCCGGGGCACGCTCACCCGTTCGCGGTTCAAGGCGTCATCGATCGTGCGCGGCATGATCCGCATGGTGGGCAGAACCACGAGGTCGAAGTTGGTGAACGCCGCGTCGATGTTCTTGCGAAGGAGGGTCAGCTTCCACTGCGAGCTGACGTAGTCGACCACCTTGTCCGCGCAGGGCTGGGCGGCGCCGTCGTTCATCGACTTGAGGGCCGCTTCCAGACTCTGGCGCACGTGCAGGGAATAGCGCCCGGAGTTCCGCCGAAACAAATCGAGGTGATAGGCGACGCGCTCCGCGCCCACGGATAGCGCGTCGAAGCCCGCCGTGCTCGGAAGGCGGCAGTCAACCGTGGACTTCGTCAGGCCGCTCAGAACGGTGATGGCGCTCTCCACCGCTCCTGCGATCTCGTCGTCCAGTCGATCGAAGTAGGGCGCTCTTGGAATCCCGAGACGAAGCCCTGCGACCGGCTGCTTCAGGGCCGCGACATAGTCCTCGCGCGGGTGCTCCACGCTCGCGACGTCGTGCGAGTCGTAGCCGGTCATGTGATTCAGCAGGATCGCCGCGTCCTCGACTGTCTTCGTCATCGGTCCGCAGTGGTCGAGGGAGTAGATGAGCGGGATGATTCCCCGGATGGACACGAGGCCGTACGTGGGTTTGAGACCCACGATGCTGCAGAAGGCCGCGGGCTGGCGGATCGATCCGCCCGTGTCGGTGCCGAGCGCCCCAAACGCCAGGTCGGCGCTCACCGCCGCCGCCGAACCGCCGGAGGATCCGGAGGGGATGCGGTCGAGAGCCCAGGGATTGCGGACGGGGCCGAAGTAGGTGGAGGCCGAGGAGCCCCCGTTCGCGAACTCGTGCAGGTTGGTCTTTCCGATGATGACCGCACCCGCCTCCTTGAGTCGCCGCGCGACATCGGCGTCCTCGTCGGGAACGCGATCGTCGAACACCTGACTCGCGGCCGTGGTCCGAGTGCCCGCGGTATCGACGTTGTCCTTGAGCGCGATCGGCACTCCATGAAGCGGGC
>CAYNHK010000204.1:0-9018 GCA_964396875.1 uncultured Acidobacteriota bacterium
AGCCTTCACCTGCAAGGCGCGCCTCAACGACTGGCCTCGGCGAACGAGGGGCCACACCTCCGCGCCTTGTCTGGTGCAAGGCCTTGTTCGACGGCCCGCTACGCACGGCCTAGCAGTTGCTCAGCAGTGAGGCCGATGTCTCTTGCGATCTTCCGAAGCAGGGTAGGCGAGATATCTCTGCCCGCATGGAATGGGACAGTTGTTCCGCGTCCGTCCGAGTGGCGATACTGGCGGTGAGAGCCTCGTTGGCGAACCTCCGAGAAGCCCAAGGCCTCCAGAAATGCCGCCACCTCACGGGGCTTCAGGACGGGGATTGAACCCACCTACGCGACCTTGATGGTCTGGACTCCTACGAACTCCGATTCGAACTTTGGCGCTCCATCCTCCAAGAGCATCGCGATTACTTCCTGGAGATTACCCTGCAGTTCGTCCAGCGTCGCGCCCTGGCTATGAGCGCCAGGCCAGCCGGGGATATGCCCGACGTAGAGTCCCGTATCGGCGTCGCGTTCCACCACGAAGCTGTAGTTCTGCATTTCCGCTCCTGAATGGGATCTTAGTCCGCCACCGCCGTCTGCGTCTTCCCACGAAGGCCCGTCGAACACTCGCGATCCCCGGCTCTGTAGGCCGCCTATCGAAGCCAGATATCGCTGAATCGACTTCTCCGAACAGCCCACTCGCAAAGCCGTCGTCGCATACGTCTCACCATCTCGAAGACCGCCGTCCGTCAGCTTGCGCGAGCTTTCGATGACCGCGGGGATGAAGGCCCTTTGCACGATCATCCCGAGGATGCGCGAACCTGCGCGCACGCTTGCCCGCCAGGAGCCGCTGATCTTGCTCTCCCCTCCCCTGCGGCAGCGGTAGTTGACCGGAACTTCCATCACACGAAGCACGGCGTGGTGCGCCTTGATCTGCATCTCCGTGGTCCAGCCGAAGGTCGCGTCTTCCATGCCGAGGCCGGCAAGCGCGCTTGCGCGAATGGCGCGGAACGGGCCGAGGTCGGTCGCCTTCGTGCCGACGAGCAGGTTCATGAGGGCGACGCACAGCCGCGTGCCCGCCACCGCGTGCCAGGGATGGGCGCCCTTCTCGGAGACGCCGAGTTCGCGCGAACCGATGACCAGGTCCGCGTCGCCTCGAAGAATCGGCTCGATCAGCGAGGGGATCTCCGAGGGATTGTCGCTGCCATCGCCATCCATGAAAACGACCACATCGCTCGGCGGCGAGGCCGCGATTCCGGTAAGGCACGCCCGGCCGTAACCGCGGCTGGGTTCCGCGATGACCACGGCGCCGGCTTGACGGGCGCGATCTGCGGTGTCGTCCGTGGAGCCGTTGTCCACCACCAGCACGTGGAAGGCGCCCTCAGGCAGAAGCCTCAGCGCTGCGCGAGTCTCGGCAACCACCTCGAAGATGGTCGCGGCTTCGTTCCAGGCCGGAATGACGATGGAGAGAAGCGTCGGACCCGGCACGGGTGTCAATGGTAGCGGGTGGCCGTGGGACCTCCCAACCCCGTTAGACTCTTTCGCCAATGAACATGAAAACGGTCGTTCGTCCCGCTTTCCGCCTCGCCCTCAGCCTCCTGGCGTTCTCCCTCGCCACGCCCGCCCTCGCCCAGCAACAGCAGCAGGCTCCGATCACCGGCGACGTTCTCATCCGCCAGGAGTGGAACGACAACTTCTTCACCAAGCCCGATCCGGTGCCGGCGAGCCGCACCCGCTTCCAGATCCGGCCGCAGTTCGAAGTCGAGACGAACGTTCTGCGCATGGGCCTCGGCGCCGACATCAACTACTCGAAGGACAACAACCTCGAGCCCAAGGACATTCCTCTTCCCCTCGCGCTCATTCGCGACAACTACGACTCGCGCTCAATCCGCCTCGATATCGCCTATCTCGGCGTCAACCTGTCCACCGCGATCAAGGTCGACGCGGGTCGTATGAAGATGCCGTTCCGCCTCACCGAGATGATCTGGGACAAGGACCTGCGGATCCAGGGCGGCGCGGCGGTGTGGACGATCCATCAGGGCGAGACCGGCGAACCCACCGCGCGCGCCTCGGCCATCTACTCACGCGGCTCTCACGTGTTCATCGACTCCCTCGACACCGAAGGCTCGAGCGCGGGCGAGGGCGTGACGATCACCGGCGGTTCGCTCGATCTCGGTTTCGGCTCGGGGAAGCGCGCCGACCTCTCCTTGAGTTATCTCAAGTTCGACAAGCTCGAACATCTGGAGCGGATGATCCGCCGTCAGAACACGCGCGTGAACGGCCTGATCACCCGCGAGTACGAGGTGATGGACATCGCCCTGCGCCTGCGCACGGACACGCCGTTCCCGATGCAGGTGGTGGTGGACGGCGCGCGCAACCGCAAGGCGCCCGATCAGCGGGACGGTTTCTGGGCCGCGCTCGTGCTCGGCTCCCTGCGCGACGGCCGATTCCGCGGCGAGTACACCTACGCGAAGATGGACAAGGACGTCACGGTGGCCGCCTACGCGGGCGACGATTTCTTCTGGGCCACGGGCTGGCGCGGGCATCGCGCCGAGCTCGCGTTCGCGCAGTCGCCGAAATCGACCTTCCACGTCATCGGCCAGATGCAGCAGTTCAAGGACGCCCCGATCGTGGCCGAGCGCACGAACTGGCTCCGCCGCCTGCGCATCGAAGCGCGCCGAACGTTCTAAGCGCGGCCGGGCTCTACCGGGCGATGCCGAGGAGGTCTGAGAGACCTTCGGGTTCGGAGTCGAACTGGATGCCGGTCTGGTAGGACAGGCCTTCGAGGCGCGACCACATCACGGTGCCGATGCCGTCGACGGTGAGAACCGGCTCGTCGGCCATCCGGAATTCCACCCTAACCGACACCTTCTTGTCCCGCGGAAGATCCTCGCCGGTGCGCAGGCGGCAGCCGAGACGCGAAAGATCCATGGCGGTCGCCGGTCGCCAATCGCCCGGTTTCGCCGCGTACGACACGCTCAGACGGCACGCGATGCGCGCGGTGATCCGGCGGTTCGGTCGCTTGATGGAACCGGTGGTCGTCGGTCGCGGTGTCCCGGTAGTCGTTGGATTCAACGCCATGATGATTCTTCTGCTCGGTTTTCGTCGGTTTGGGGAAACCGTACTCTAGCCCAAAGGGGGTCCAGAGACGGAACACTTTGGACATTTCCAGTCAAGGCCCCTTGAGACGCCGGACCGGTGCTTCAGAAACTGGGACGAGTCGACCCGTCTGTTGGCCTTTGGTGGGGCTAGAATCCGCGGCTGCTTTTATGAGACGACGCCTTTTTCGCAACTGCGCCGGGGCAATCCTTGGCGCCTTTCTAACGGCGTGCGGCGGGACCGGGGTTGGTCCGAACGGCACACCCACCCCCACACCTCAGGTGGCCACGAATCCCGTCACCTTCATCGCGTTCTTCGACGAAAACGGAAACGGCACCCCTGAATCCAACGAGGGCACGAGGATTCCAGGCGTGGAGCTTGTGGCAGGCTCGGCGAGAGGAACCACCGCGGTCCTCACCGGCCAGGCCATTCTGCAGGTCCCCGCGGGAAGCCAGACCCTGACCGTGACCGCGGCGAGTCTGCCTCCTTTCTATCGCCCGCCCGCGGCAGGCATCCAGATCACTTCCCCTGCCACCGGCCAGATCATGGTGCCGATCACCCTCCCCCGCGGCTCGAACCGGGCGAATGTCTACCTGGCGTTCGGCGACAGCATCACGAAGGGCGAGCCCGAAGTCGGCGACGGAAACGGCTATCGTCAGATTCTCGAGGGCCTGCTGCGCTCGCACTTCGGCTCGGCCGAGATCGCCGATCGCGGGAGGGATGCCACCTACACCGCGGATGGGGTCGAAGTCATTGGTCGTGACCTCGGCAACATTCAGCCCTCGTTCGTCCTGATTCACTACGGGACGAACGACTGGAACGACCTTCGCTGCCGTGGCATCGAGGCGTGCCCGTTCACTCTCGGGAACCTCCGATCGATCGTCCGGGACATCAATCAGTCCGGGAGCCACGCCTTCCTCGCCACCATCATCCCCGCCAACACCGGCTACGACAACCGGGCGCCCGAATCGCGCAATGAATGGGTGGCCTTGCAGAACGCCGGCATCAAACAGATCGCGGACCAGGAGGGTGCGGTTCTGGTCGACCTCAACGACGCGTTTCTGAAGTCAGGACGCGCGTTGCCCACGCTTTTCGTGGATCATGTCCACCCGACCTCGGTCGGCTACGACATCATGGCCCAGACGTGGTTCAGCGCGATCAGCAAGGCCTACAGCAAAATCCTGTCGACGCCGTAGTCGACGACTACGGCCTGCAGCTGGCGCCGCGACAACCCTTGAGGGCCGCGACGCGGGCGCCCAGACGGGCGAGGGTGGACGACGGCGCTGATCGCGCGAGATTTGTGAGTTGCGCGGGGTCCGTCCGCAGATCGTAGTACTCGTTCTCGAAGTTGTCGTATTCGACGTACAGCTCGGTCTGGGTGCGAACCGCGTAGTACGCCGGGATGCGAACGGGCAGACCCGCGCCGTTCGGGTGTTCGATCAGCATCTCCTGCCGCCAGGTGGTGATGGCGGGCGGCGTCGCGGTGAGAAGCGGGGCCAGCGACATGCCGTCGACCGAAGCCGGTATCGGGGCGCCCGCGAGGCCGAGAAAAGTGGGCACGAGGTCGACAAGTCCGGCGAGGTGCTCGACCGTGCGGCCGGTGGGGACGCCTGGGCCGCGGACGTAGAACGGCATCTTTATCGACTCTTCATACGGGGTGTTCTTCCCGCCGCGCAGACGATGCTCGCCGCGATGCAGGCCGTTGTCCGACGTGAAGAAGATGTAGGTGTTGGAGGTTTCGCCCAGCTGATCGAGGGTGGTGAGAAGGGCGTCCATCGCCTCTTCCACGGCAAGCATCGCCTGCAGGGAGCCGCGATAGTCTTCGTCGATGCCGCGGATGGTCTCGGCATCGATGAGCGGCGTCTGGTCCTGCAGCCAGCGCGGCTTGTCCGACATGTCCGCCTCGTTGAACGACGAACCCCGGGGAGCGGTTGCACCCGCGTACGCGGAAAGATGACGCGCGGCGGGAGCGGTTGGGGTATGTGGCGCGCCGAGGCTCAGGAACGCGAAGAAAGGCTGGGCGTCGTTCGTTTCGGCCGCGCGCAGGAACGAGATCAGCCGCGTGGAGAGGATGTCCGCCTGATAGCCGCTCGGAGAGGTGTAGCGATTGAGCGCGCCGTTCTCGTTGAGGGTGTAGGAATCGTTGCTCGCCTCGCGGTCGGACATGACCACGCGCCAGTCGTCCCAGCCGGGAGGAACAAAGGTCTCGACCTTTGTCGCGGGAGGCGTGCGCGACGGATAGTCGTTCTGATACTTTCCGAAGATGCCCGTCCGGTAGCCCGCCGCCTTCAGCCAGGGGCCGATGTTATTGGTGTCGTAACCGTTGTCTGCCCACGCGGGATATCCCGCCTCGCTCCCGACGTTGCCGATAACGCGGGTGTTGTGGCTGAACTGGCCGGCCAGGATGTTGGCGCGTGAGGGTCCGCAAAGCGGCGTGTTCGCGAAGGCGTTGGTGAAACGCAGGCCACGCTCGATGAAGTTCGCCCGGATTCTCGGCATGTTCGACACCATGGCGTCTTCGCCATCGTCGAGAAGGACCAGGATGATGTTCGGTCGCGTGACGACCGGGGCCGGCGTTGGGGTGGCCGTGCCCGTCGGGGTCGTCGGCGAAGTCAAGCCGGACCCTCCGCACGCGGCGCCGAAGGCGCTGACGGCCAGCGCGAATACAAGGTTCCTGTGGAGCTTCACCAGGTGGATCGTAACGCATCGGGCCGTGCAGCCCCTTACTTTCGAACCCTTTACGGCTCGCGGGCGAAGAGAAGAGGGATGCCCGGGGCCGGATTCAAGGTATCGAACGCTGGGTAGCCCTCGAACTGACGGTTGCCCTGGACGCCCTCGAGACGCAGGTCTTTCGTGAGGCCGGATGACGCGAACGTGATGGGCTGCGACGCTCCATCCCTCAGCGCCCAATGGGCGACCCGGATCCGATCGCCCGGGGCGGAGCCCGAGAGGACCTCGAGCACCCTCCACTCGCAGACGACGAGTGCGTCGCGATAGGGCGAGATTTCGCGCAGGGACGGCGGACGCGAGCAGGTCTGAAGCGCCGCGCGAACCGTGAACGGACCAGCCACCGACGACGGTGTCGGCTGCGGTTTGGCCGCGGGCGCCGATTGGCTCTTCCAGCGGCCGAGGTCGAGTGCTTCGACATGGACATCGGGATAACGGTCGCTCGCGGGATGCGAAGTCATTCGAATGGGCTGGCCGGTGAGCTGAAGGGAACCGTCGACCGGCGCCACGAAGATGTCGTAGTTCGACGTGAAGTGGTCGTGATCGCCGTTCGATGCTCCGAAGGCGAACATCCGGCCGTCGCGCGACAACATCGGGAAATAGGCGTAGCGCTGCGATCCGGGAATCCGAGGATCCTTGTGCTCGAGCACGGTGGTGACTTCGCGGCTCGAAAGATCGATGGCGCGGATGGGACCACCCGCACCCTCCACCCAGAAACCGAAACGACCGTCGTGCGAGAAGTATGGCTCGCATCCGCGGAGACGCGGCTTCTCGTCGATGCGTCCCGACCCCGAGTCGAAAGGCGAGAAAGCGGGCGAACCGCGAACCGCCGAGCGCAGCGTCGCATCGAAGAGCCACGCGAGCATGCCCTGCGGCTCGCCGCTCAGGATCGACGACTTCCCCGAATCGACGTTGAGGAGCTGCGTGCGGCCTTGCCCATCGATGTAGATCACCTCGGAGTTGCTCCTCCAGACCGCGGCCCGGTTTCCCCAGCCATAGGGCCGGGCATCGGGCACGAGGGTGCGGGCCTTCCCGGTGTTGAGACTGACGAGGCGCATCTCACCCGCGACTTCGAGTTCGGGATACTGGTTGTTCGCCACGTCGCGGCTCAGGTACACGAGCCTCGCGCCATCGGGGCTGAGATGAGCGCAGCAGTGTTGCCGGCCGGGTTCGTCGGGCGAAAGCCTCCGCGTCGCCGGATTCTCGAGACGGCGCGTCCAGATTCTCCAGTCACCGCCGCGGTTCGACTCCCATACGACCAGACCCCGCGCGGGTGGAGGCTCGGCCCTCGCCCGCACCGGCGGCGTTGCCTCGACAGGACGAGCGACCGAAGCGCCGGACGGGATTTCGACGAGCCGCCAGTCGCCGGACGAAAGTTCCCGCGAGGAGAACGCATAAATGACGAGGCGCTTCCCGGCCAGGAGATCCTGACCCGACGCGATCGCGGAAGCGAGACGCTCGCGCGCCGCCGCCGGTCCACCGGCGTTCACCGCGAGCCGGTTGACGGGCCGGCGAAGGAAGAAGCTCAACTGCTCGGCGAAACCAGCACCCTCGCCCCAACCGAGTTCCCCCTGCGAATAGATGTTGGTGAAACTGTCGCCAAGCACCAGGACATCGGCCGCGGAGTCCGCAGCCCACGGTTCGCCCGAAGTCTGCGTGACGCGCTGAGTCGGCACACGCTCCGGAAGGAACAGCGGCCGCCGCATGGGCAGACGCAGGAGCGCCGTGAGATCGCCGCGGCCCTCGACCCAGGCCTCGTGCCGGACGAGATTCACAGAACGCGTCTGGGGCAAGGTCACGTGGCGCGTCACGAACTCCGCGACACCGGCGGCCGTGGTCTCCATCGCCTGCGGCGTCCAATGGCTGTCGGTGCGGAGGAACTGGGGCCACTGTGTTCCGGCCTTCGCGCGCCGCGCATCGGCAAGACGCCCCGCCGGCGAATAGGCGGGAATATCCAACTCGCCGAGGCGACTCATGAACACTTCGAAGGACGGGTTCTCGAGTGGAAGGTCTTCGAGCATCTCGCGAGCGAGGCCTTCGGGATGGATCGCGGCTTTCACGGGAAGGGGCACAACGACGAGCGCGATTCCGCGGTCGGCGAGTTGCGTGGCGAAATCCGCGAGGGCGGGGATGGGGTCCGGACGTGTCGCGCGTTCGCCGGCCTTTTCGGACGCCTCTCGTCGGGCGAGCACGTCCGGCTCGAGGAAACCCGGACCGGTAACGTAATCAAGAGCGGGTCGGAAGTAGAGCCAACCGCGCCGGCCGAGAACCACCTGCTCGTTCCCGGCTTTGAGGTGACGGGTCATGACCCACTGGAACATCGACAAAGCCCGCGCGGCGACGTAGGAGCGTTCGTTGAGCGCATCCTCGAACGCGTTCATCGAAGCGAGAAGCCCACGGTTCGCCGCGAGAAGCCCTGAGCTTCGCGCCGACTGAACCGCGCGAGCCGGCGCCGCAGTCAACTCGGACCAGTGCGATTCCGGCTTTCGCGCATCGAGAACGATCTCGATCGCGGGCACGGCCAGGATCAGGAGCAGGAAGACGCCCGAGAACACGGTCGCGACACGGCGGCTCACGTCGGTGATTCCCACCTCCCGTGCGGCCTGCGCTTCCCGGCTTTCGTGTTCGAGGTTTTCCATGGCGCGTTAGAAGTTGAAATAGATGAACGGATTGAAGCCCTGGCTTCCCATCGCGATCAGCGCGAGGAGAAGGCAGGCAAGTGAGAGAGCCGCCTTGGGCACGGTCAGTCGTCGCGTCCAGTCCCAGGTTTGAGGCGCGGCCCAGACCACAACGGCTGCTATGGCGAGGCTCGCGACGGAATACGGCGTGTACAGGATCGCACCGATGAGTGCGGCGGCCGGCATCGCATCGCCGAAACCGAACATGGCGGAGAGGTACCGGCCCGCGGCAGGAAGATCCGCGGCGCGGAAGAAGACCCAGGTGATCAAGACGCCGAAGAATGTGATGGCCACACGCACTGGCCGGGGCAGCGCGCCGTACAGGCTTCGCTTCCCCATCGCGCGCTCGACCGCGAGCCACACCCCGTGAATCCCTCCCCACACCACGAAGTTCCAGGAAGCACCGTGCCAGAGGCCGCCGAGGAGCATGACGATGGCGAGATTCACGTAGGTGCGCCAGGGTCCCTTGCGATTGCCGCCGAGCGGCACATAGAGGTAGTCGCGCAGCCAGGTCGAAAGCGAGATGTGCCAGCGCCGCC
>CAYNHK010000205.1:0-8991 GCA_964396875.1 uncultured Acidobacteriota bacterium
CGATCCAGGGCCGGAAGCGCAAGTCTTCGAAATCAGGCCCAGAGACGCGGTGGTCGAACTGACCGAGCGGATCGCGCGGGGACTCGAGACCGTGACGACGAGCTACGAATCGTGGGATGAGGCCCGCCTGTTGAACCTGGCCGCGGCCGTGATCGGCGCCTCGACCCTGGCGGAGCGCTTCACCCGGTCGCGCGCGTTCCTCGCCGCCTCGCGTGAACTCCGCGCCCGCGATCCTGAGCGCATGGACCGCGTGACCGCGGCCGTCGAGCAATACGAGCAACACCTGCGCGATCTGTCGCTCTTCGATGAAGACGTGGCGGTCGCCTCGCAGCGCGGCCCGGCACGGCTCAAACTGCTCCTGCACCTCCCCCTCGGACTCGTGGGCGCCGTCTTGAACTTCATCCCGTACCAGATCACGGGTTGGGTGACCCGGCGATTCGCGCGCACCCCCGACGAGCCCGCGACGTACATGCTGATGATGGCGCTTCTCGCTTTTCCCTCGGCCTGGCTGGCACTCGGGGTCTTGGGGTGGGTTCTGGCCGGCCCCCTCGCAGGCGCACTCACCATGCTTCTCGCTCCCGTGACCGGCGTCGCCGCTCTTCGCCTTCGCGAGGCCCTGCAGGTGCTGCGGCGCTCTCAGCCCACGCTGGGCCTGGTTCGTCAGCGCGAAACGCTTGCCGCGATGATCCGCGAGGTGGCCGGCCTGAACCTCAGCTAGCAGCCCGTTGCGCCTGCCGGGCCTTGCTTCAGCGGCCCTTGTTGCCGGGAAGGGAGAAGCTCATCGACACGAAGCCGCCGATTCCACTGCGGTTCGGCGCCTCGAGGTACTTGAGCACGGCCAAAGACACTATCGGATCGCGCCCCCCGAAGCGCCGCTTGCCCAGCTTGATAAGGGCGAGCGGCCCCAGCCTCTGCCGAGTGTTCCGGGGCGCGTCCCAGACCTTGAGATAGTCGTGAAGCACGCCGACGCGCAGCTTTTCCGCGCGGTTTCGAGAAACATCGAGGAGAACCACGCTCGACCCGCTGACCAGGGAATCCCCGCTTGAGTTCAGCAGAGTGGCGCGATTCGGTTCGTAGAAGACCGTGAAAGGTGCGTCCTTCACCTTCCAGGATTCGAAATCAGCCGACGCCCGCATGCTCAACCGCCCGGCCCGGAATTTGAGCACGGGGGAAAGGTGGAAACGGCGGCCCACGCCCGAAACCGCCTCGTCGCTTCTCGCTTTCCGCGTGTCGTCCCGGAAGTCGCTGTCGTATCCCTTGAAACCCACGAGGTTCCCGAAGGTGCCGAAATACGCGATGCCGGTCGCCCCGGCGCGAACGTCGAGGATGGCGAGCGGAGAAACCTGGAGCCAGAGCTGGGTCTGGTTCGAAGCCGGGGAGAGCTGGTTCGAGATGCCTACCGCCACGTGAGCGCCCTTGACCAGAGGATGCGTGGACCGGGATATGGACCACTTCCAACTCGCCTCGACCTCGGCGCGAAGGCCAAGAGGATTTGCCTGCAGGCCCAGCCCGCCACGCAGTTCGCGCTCCGCGGCGGTGGCCGGACCGGCCGGGCCAGCGGAAAAGAGCATTGCGAGGACTGCCGTCTTGAGGATCAGGACCGTCGAATTTGTGCGTTTCATGGGAGCCTCCTTGATCACGCGACCAGCGTAGGCCGCTGGACCAGGGGCGATTCGACCCTCCTGTGCCGCTTCGCCAGGCGTCACACCGGCGACAAGAGGCTGAAGGCGGCCGATCTGGTCGATCGTCTACACTCCAATAGAGCAAAGACGCGCCGCGGCCTGCCGCGGAACGAGCATGGATAAGCAGAGCCCCACGAGGGGGCGAAAATGGAGAGTGCACGAATGAGGCGGATGTTTGGGGCGTTGATCCTGGCGATGGTTTGTTCCGGCATGGCCTTTGCCCAGGACGAGACAGCGGGGCTCGAGAACTCGGTGGTGAAGGTCTTCTCCTCGATGCGGTATCCCGACCCTTACAAGCCCTGGACCAAACAGGCCCCGACCGAAGCCACCGGAAGCGGCGTGGTGATCTCCGGCAACCGGATCCTCACCAACGCTCATGTGGTGATGTTCGCGAGCGAGGTGCAGATCCGCGCCAATCAGTCGGGGAACAAGATCACCGCCCGGGTCGAAACCCTTGCCCGCGACATGGATCTCGCCATCCTCAAGCTCGACGACGAGAGCTTCTTCAAGGACCATCCGCCTCTCGGCTGCGCGAGCACCCTGCCGGAGATCAAGGACGCGGTGATGGCGTTTGGCTATCCGGTCGGGGGCGACTCCCTTTCCGTGACCAAGGGCATCGTCTCCCGCATCGACTTCGCCCCCTACGGATACGATCCCGCGGCCACCGGCGCCGCGGGTCTGCGCATCCAGGTCGACGCCGCGATCAACCCGGGTAACAGCGGAGGGCCCGCCGTGGTCGGCAGCAAGATGATCGGTCTCGCCTTCGCCTCGCTCGGCGGCGCCCAGAACATCAGCTACATCATCCCCTGCACGGAGATCGAGCCGTACCTCAAGGACATCGCGGACGGCCGCTACGACGGCAAGCCGGTGATGAGCGACCGCCTGCAGACCCTCGAAAACGCGGCCCTGCGCTCGTTTCTCAAGCTGCCGAAGGACACGCAGGGCATCGTGGTGGACGATCCCGTGGAACGCGCGGGCGGGGTCTCGCTCAAGAAGTGGGACGTGATCACGAAGATCGGCGATGCCCCGGTGGACGACCAGGGCATGGTGAAGCTCGGGGCCAACAGCCGGGTCGGTTTCCAGTACCTTGTCCAGAGCGTCACCCGCGGCGGCAAGGTCCCCCTCACCATCGTGCGGGATTCGAAGGTGATGCCGGTCGAACTTCCCGTCGAGCCCGCGAAACCGGGTCTGATTCCAAGCCTCGACGGCAACTACCCTTCGTACTTCGTTTACGGGCCGCTCGTGCTCTCGGGCGCCACCATGGAGTATGTGGGCGGTTTCATGCGCAACCAGGGCATGAACAACATGGTGGGGGCGCTCACCAGTTCGCTTCTCCGGCGGATGCTCGATCGGCCGGCGTTCCCGGGCGAAGAACTCGTGATTGTGGCCGCGCCCTTCTTCCCCCACCGGGTGGCTCAAGGGTATTCGAATCCCATGGGCCTCGTCGTCCACAAGATCAGCGGGGTCAGGGTCAAGAACCTGGCCCATGCCGTCGAGTTGCTGCGGGATCACACCGGGGAGTTCGTCACGTTTGAGTTCGAGGGCCTCTTCCGTGAGACTCTGGTCTTCGCGCACAAGGAAGTTCTGGCCGCGACCGAGGCGATCCTCACCGACAACGGTGTGCGCAGCCAGGGCTCGCCCGACACACTCGCGGTCTGGAACAGCAGGTCGACGAAGTAGGAAACCCCATGCGAAAGAGACTCCGGAAGAAACAGGGCGAAGGCGAGTTCGCGGGCTTCGCTTTCGGCGTCTCCTACGTCCTCGACGATGTCTCGACCCGGCGTGCGAACGAGTTCCTCGACCGGTTCGTCGAAGCCATCGAGATCCACGGCCTCGAATGTCGCGATGGACGCCGTGAGTGGGACTTCCGGGTGGTGCGCAGCGACGACCTGAAGCCCTCGGCCGAGCAACGCGAGGCGGTGCTCGACTGGCTCAAGGGCCGGAAGGAACTGGCGCGGTTCGTGGTCGAAGAGCTGGGCTAGACCAGCTCCCGATAGATCTCGGGAGAGGGCCGCGGTATCACCACCGCGTTCACCAGCAGACCGCGCTTCGCGATCACCGCCCGCCCCGCGGCCACCGCGGCCTGGACGGACGCGACATCGCCCGTGACCGTGCAGAACGCCTTTCCCCCCATGGCCATGGCGAGGCGAACCTCGAGCAGCCGCACCGTCGCGGCCTTCACCGCGGTGTCCGCGGCCTCGATGAGGGTGGCGACGTTGAAGGACTCGAGTATGCCGAGGGCTCCTTCGAGCGGCGGCACCTCGCTCCGGCTGATCGCGCGAAACACGTCGGGGTGGATGTTCGGAATCACGAAACGATCGATCAGGCAACCCTGCGCGATGGTGGCGCCGGCCTCCACCGACGCTTCGACGTTGGCGACCTCTCCGCCGATGAGCACCATGTACTTGCCGGAGCAGATGCTGCGCGCGAGCAGGAGGTCGATGCTGGCCGCCTTGATCATCGCGTCCCCCGCCTCGAAACCGGCGGCGATGGAACTGACTTCGATGAGACCGATGCAGTTGTTCATGTTTTCACCAGGACGATGGCGTCCGCCACCGATTCGACGCGGGCCGCGATGGGCGCGTGGAGCCGAGCACCCAGAGCGCCTTCGGGGGTTTCGGCGAGAGGATCCCCGGGCCGCACCGCCTGGCCCGCGCGCACGACCGGAGTGCTCGCGACCCCGGCGGACTGTTTCAAAGGCAGGGTCAGCCGAGGCGGATCAAAGGCGAAGGGTCGAAGGGGCGCAGGTTTGTCCCACGCTCCGATCCCCAGCTTGCTGACCAGTCGTTCGATGGGGACATGACGGCCGTCGTGGAAGGGATGAGGTTTGGCCGGGGCGGGACCGGTCCACTTGAAGCCGGTCGCGCGCAGTTCCACTTTCGCGTCATCGCAGGCTTCCTTGGGATACAGGTCCTCGGGACAGGCGTAGAGAGTGCACAGACCGCAGGAGCAGCACAGCGAGGCCCACTCGTTCCATTGTGTCGAACCGGCCGTCGAGAATCCCAGCCCCCGCATCACCTGGTGCGGCTCGACCGCGTAGCCGAGGAGGAAACGGGGACAGAACTCCGTGCAGTAGCGGCACTGGTCGCAGGCCGAACGTCCGATGCGCGCCTGCGCGTCCTTCGGCCTCAGTTTGCGGTCGACGGCTTTGTGCTCCCGGGGCAGGACGATGGCGCCAGCATCGGTCTTGGTGATAGGAACATCGAGCGAGACGCTGGTGCGGCCCATCATCATCCCGCCGATCTGCAGCACCGGGTCGTCACAGGTAACCCCTCCCGCCGCCGCTATGAGGTCCTGGTAGCTGACCCCGAGCGGAACCTCGAAGGTCGAGGGTTGTTTGACCGCACCCGCGATCGTGACCATCTTGTGCGTGACCGGCCGGCCTTCGGAAGCAGCCGCCACCTGGGCGAGGGTTTCGACGTTGCTGACGACGGCGCCCACGTGAAGGGGCAGGCCTTGAGGCGGAATCAGCTTCCCGGTGACTTCGAAGACGAGATCGTACTCGTCTCCCGCCGGGTAGTAGTCGCCAAGCAGGTGAACGCGCACGCGACTGCCCGCGCACGCGGCTTCGGCCGCCGCCACGGCCGCCTTCTTCTTCTCCTTGATTCCCAGCACGCCTTCGCGCGCGCCGACCGCGTCCATCACGAGTTCCATCCCGCGGACGACATCGCGAGCGCGATGCTCGATCACCGCCGCGTCCTTGTGGAGCAGGGGTTCGCACTCGGCGCCATTGCCGATGACGATCTCCGCCTTCGCGGCGAACTTCACATGCGCGGGAAATCCACCGCCACCCGCGCCAACCACCCCGGCCTTCCGCGTCTGCTCTATCAGGGACATGCAGGGCTACTCTAGGACTTTTCTTCCGCTGTTAGAGTCCCCGACTCATGTCCCCTGGGCGATCAACCGTGGCGGCGGCTCGGTGCGCGCGGCACGCCGGCCGCGCCGCGCACGCGCTCTGCATGAGCTGCAAGCTCGGTTTCTGCGCCGAGTGCGCCACCGAGTGGGAGGGCATCAACTACTGCCACTCCTGCCTCGCCCAGGTGCGGGGAAAGGTCGCCTCGGATCGCAGCCGCTTCCTCCCCCTTCTCACCCTCTCCCTTACCGTGGTCCTTGGCTACCTCCTCACGCGCGCGATCGCCTGGGGTGCGGCTTTCTTCTCCCTGTTCTAGCGCATGGCAAGACACATCCCGTTCGGCGAAGTCGTGGACGCGGGCGCGCGCCTGGTGAAGAACGTCGGGCCGGGGCCGCTCGCGGTGCTCGTCCTCGCGACCCTGCCCTGGCGTTTTGGCGTCGCCGCCCTGGCCTCGAGGGTGGTGGAGGTCGGAGAGGCCGCCTCCCAATACGGCCCCCACTGGCGCGCCTGGTCGTACGAACTTCTTCCCCTCTTCGTCCTCGCCCTTCTCGCCCGGGCCTTCTACGCTCACGCGTGCCACCAGCACCTTCAGCGAGGCGTCACGGACTGGCGCAGCCTCGTTCCCGGAGCGAGCGCGCTCCTGGTGATCCTGTACCTCTCGTTCGCCATCGAGATCGCCCTCATCGTGAGCGCGGTGACGCTGCTCGGCTTTGCCCTCTTCGCCTCGATTCAGGCCTGGATCCTCGCGTCGCAGCCGGCCTTCACAAGCGCCACCCCTCTCGCTCCGTGGCGGGCTCTCGCGCGGGGTCGCGACACGATGTCGAAGGTCGCCGGGCTCGACACGATCTTCGCCGTCGCGTGGGTCGTGGCCCTCATAAACCTGCTGGCGCTCACCCAGATGGCGCCCGACCTCCTCGGCGCCTTCCCCGGCTTCGACCCGGGCCCGTCGCGGGTGCTGCTGTCGATCGGGAACCATCGTCTCTGGTTCGGCCTCATCGCCGGCGCCTCCACGGTGGTCGAACCCTTCCGCCTCGCCGCCCACTGCACGCTCTTCTTCTCCACGCATTCGAAGTCATCGGGGGCCGATCTGCGTACCAGGCTCGCCGACCTTGTCCGTGAGGAGGCCGCGTGAAACTCGCGGTGTGGATCCTGGCCGCGCAGGCGCCTCTCGGGATGGGCTATGTCGAATACCGCTCCGAACTCTCCCGCATCGCGACACTCCTTACGAGCGGTGAGGTTGCCTCCGCGCAGACCCAGGCCCAGGCCCTGCTTGGAACTCCCATCGCGGGACCCGTGCCCTTCATCGCCGATGGTTCCTTGCTGAAACCAGTCGTCGAACTGGAGCCCGGGAGGAGCACGGCTCCGCTCGTCGCGCAGCTGCGTGCGGCCATCGCGCGCCTCGAGGCGGAAGGAACGCCCGAAGCCGCCGTCACCTCCGACCCCCAGTCCCTTCAAGCCATCCGCGAGTCGTGGGACCTCGAGCTTCAGGAGGGCCGCGCCGATCTCCACCTGCCCCGCACCAGGAGCCCGCCCGAGTGGCTGCTCGACCGCGTGGCGGACATCATCGACACCCTGGTGCGGTGGGCTCGAGCCATCTACAAGGCGCTCTTCGGTCGGGAGCTCAAACCGAGAGAAAAAGGAATCGGCGCCGCGGAAGGGACACTTGCGCTCGTGGCATTGGCGTGCGGCCTGTTCGCGGTGCTCGCGTATCGCGCGTATCAGGGCCGCAGGAAAGGGCTCGAGATCGAACTCCCGGAGGAGGTGGCTCAATCCGACCGTGACGAAGACCCCACATCGCGCCAGCCCTCCGAGTGGGAGCAACACGCCGAGGCTCTGGCTCGGTCCGGGCGATATCGTGAGGCGATCCGGGCGTGGTACCACGCGGTGCTCGCCGCGACCTTCAGACGCGGCTACGTCACCTACGCGAAAGGCCGCACCAATTGGGAATACGTGGCCGCTCTTTCGCCCGGCCTTCGCTTCCGCAACGACGTGATCGCCATGACCCAGCGCTTCGAAGGGTGCTGGTACGGAGGCCAGGACCCCTCACCCCAGGTCCTCGCTGAGCAGAAGACCACGGCGCAGGCGGTTCTGGTGGCCCTTTCGGCGGGAGGCCCGACATGAGTCGCGCGGTCGTCACCCTTCTCGGCCTCGCCTCCGCCTACGCGACGGCTCTTTGGTGGCTCGTTTCCGGGGCGCCGGCGCGCGCCAACGCGCCGAGCCCGTTCCCGAGCGGTTCGTCGTATTCCCGGGCGGAACAGGGAGCCGCCCTGGCCGCGGCGTATCTGCGCGGGCGGGGCCACGTGGTGCAGCCGCTCCTCACCTCATCCCTCGAAGGTGTGCCCCAGGGAAGCGTGATCTTCGTGATCAATCCTCCTCACTTTCCAAACAGCGCCGCGTCGGCGCGGCCGCTCCTGACCGTCTTCGAAGAACGTTTCATACGGGCGGGCGGGCGAGTGGTCCTCGCGCTCGATGGATCGGTGCCTTCGATCGAGTTGAAGGAGCTGACGTCACCCGCACCCTGGGTCCGCGTGCATCGCGACTGGCCTGCGGTAGCGCAACCTCAGCCATCCGGCCCCGCGAAGGTCCTCTCGGGGCCCTGGCTCCGCGATGCCTATGCCGTGTTCACGTCGTCGGATCAGCCCGTGGTGGCGCGAAGACCGATGGGCGAGGGCGACGTGGTGGCGATCGCGTCCGCCTCGATCCTCCAGAATGCCCACTTGAAGCAGGGAGCAAACCTCGCGTTCCTCGATTCCCTGGTGGCAGGCCGGCCCGCGGTCTACTTCGATGAAGGCGTCCACGGACTCGGCCCGCACGAGGGGACCACCGACCTCCTGAGGCGATGGAAGCTTCTGCCGTTCCTCGCATCGCTCCTGGTCCTGACCATCGCGGTCCTCGTCCGGAACCATCGAGCCCTCGGGCTCCCCGACCGCGACGAGCACGCCCCGCCGGCGGACGCGGTGGATCTGGTGGATGCGCTCGGCCGGCTCTACGCGAGGTCGCTCGGAGACGAGGAGGCGCTCGGGCTTCATCGCGATCATTTGCGCCGCGTGGTCAGCGAGAAGACCGGCCTCCGCGGCGCCGCCCTGCGAAAGCGGGTCGACGTTTTGCTAGCGGGCGAGACCGCCAGGTCCACGTCCGCGCCGCCCGTCCATGCCTTCGAGCACGAGCTAAGCCTTATCAATCGAGCGTTAAGGAGAACCCATGAACACCCTCGCTGAGGTCACCGCATCCTGGAAGTCCGTCCGCGACGGCCTCGACTCCATCATCCACGGCCAGAAGGATTCGAAGCAGCAGTTGCTCGTCTGCCTGCTCACCGGCGGCCACGCCCTGCTCGAAGGCCTCCCCGGCACCGGGAAAACACTGCTCGCGCTGAACGCCGCCCGCCTTCTGGGCGGCCGGTTCCGCCGCATTCAGTTCACACCCGACCTCATGCCCTCCGACATCCTGGGCACAAAT
>CAYNHK010000206.1:0-8952 GCA_964396875.1 uncultured Acidobacteriota bacterium
CACATCGCCGGAGAGGACGCCCGCCTGCACCGCGGCGCCGATCGCCACCACTTCGTCGGGGTTCACACCCTTGTGCGGCTCCTTGCCGAAGTATTCCTTGACCCGCTGCTGAATGAGGGGCATGCGGGTCATGCCGCCGACCAGGACGACTTCGTCGATCTTGCTGGGATCGAGGCCGGCGTCTTTCATGCACTGCTTCACCGGAACCATCGAGCGCTCGATGAGGTCGGCGACGAGCGCCTCCATCTTGGCGCGGGTGAGCTTCAGCGAAAGGTGCTTGGGGCCGGAGGCGTCGGCGGTGATGAAGGGCAGATTGATGTCGGTCTCAACGGAACTCGAGAGGGTGATCTTGGCCTTCTCGGCTTCTTCCTTCAGGCGCTGAAGCGCCATCTTGTCCTTCGACAGGTCGATCCCGGCGTCCTTCTTGAACTCCGCGATGATCCACTCCATGATCTTCTGGTCGATGTTGTCGCCGCCGAGGTGGCTGTCGCCATTGGTGGCCTTCACTTCGACCACACCCTCACCCACTTCGAGAATGGAGATGTCGAACGTACCGCCGCCGAAGTCGTAGACCGCGATGGTCTCGTCCTTCTTCTTGTCGAGGCCGTAGGCGAGGGCCGCAGCCGTGGGCTCGTTGACGATGCGGAGGACTTCGAGACCGGCGATCTTGCCCGCGTCCTTGGTGGCCTGACGCTGGGCGTCGTTGAAGTACGCGGGGACCGTGATGACGGCCTGGGAGACCGTGGTTCCGAGGTGGTCTTCGGCAGCCTGCTTCAGCTTCTGCAGGATCATGGCCGAGATCTCAGGCGGCGAGTAGACCTTGCCGCGGACGTCGACCCGCGCGAGGCCGTCCTGCTCGACCACCTTGTAGGGGACGAGCTTGGCTTCGTCGGTGATCTCACTGTGGCGGCGGCCCATGAACCGCTTGACGGAATAGATGGTGGCCTCGGCGTTCGTGACCGCCTGGCGCTTGGCGACCTGGCCCACGAGACGCTCGCCGTCCTTGGTGAACGCGACGATGGAAGGCGTGGTGCGCCCGCCTTCGGAGTTCGCGATCACGACCGGCGCGTCGCCCTCGAGGACGGAAACGCACGAGTTGGTCGTGCCGAGATCAATGCCTATTACTTTGCCCATGTTTGTTGTTTCTCCTGTTCGACAAACGGAAGGATAGGCGACTTAGTTGGTATGTGTCAATGCATTTTTTATGAGCATTAATGACTCATATTTAGACATAGTGGAGCGTCGGGGTTGCTTCTTCGCAGTCCGTTTGGCGTCCCGACGAAGCAACCTCGTCGAGCCACTACCAAGCCCGAAATATGACCACTATTTCTGACCAGTGATAGATTCTGTCCATGAAGCAGATAGCAGCCGCGAAGTTCAAGGAGCAGTGCTTGTCGTTGCTGGACAACGTCGCCGAGGAAGGTCTCGTCATCACCAAGCATGGCAGGCCCGTC
The DNA here is from genome assembly GCA_964396875.1 of uncultured Acidobacteriota bacterium. Lineage (GTDB taxonomy): Bacteria > Acidobacteriota > Vicinamibacteria > Fen-336 > JAGNNV01 > JAGNNV01. Next base: position 1,455 of record CAYNHK010000206.1, read on the forward strand.
GCCAAGCTGATTCCGATCCGTGCCGCGTCGGCCGACCTCATCGGCGCTCTCAAGGGAAAGCTGAAGATCGCGGGGGACGTTCTCTCAACCGGAGTTCGCTGGAATGTTGAATCTTGATACCCACATCCTCCTGCATGCTTTGAGCGGAGAAGTGACGGCGCCGGAAGGACGGCTGCTTAGAAGTCATCGATGGAGCATCTCGGCGATCGTGCTGCGGGAGATCGCCAAGCTGGCTCAACTGGGACGGATCGAGCTCGACCTCGACGACCCGGCTTTCGCGCGAGCCGTGGCAGGACTTCACGTCTGGCCGCTCAGCCTCGAGGTGGCAAGAGCGAGCACGCAACTGGACATCAAGAGCGACCCGGCCGACGAACTGATCGCCGCAACCAGCGTCGTCCACAAAACGCCGCTTCTCACCCGCGACAAAATTCTCCGCGGCTCGAAGATGGTGCCTCTGGCTTAGGAGGCGTTTAGGTCCAAGATGTTTTTCCGGACGCCATTGCGAGGAGCCAATCCGGATTTAGGTCCAAGCCCATTTAGGGGTCGTCATTGCGAGGAGCCATTCGAAGGGACTGCGACGAAGCAACCCCGTCGAGCCACTATCCGGCTTGGTAGTGGTGGGACGGGGTTGCTTCGTCGCGCACCTAAACGGACTGGCTCCTCGCAATGACGCGAGGTCCAATCGGCTTGGCGAGGGCGGGTTACTCGTCTCGCGACTTCAGCGCCTCGAGCGCCTGAGCTGCGGCCTCGAGTTCCGCCTTCTTCCGCGACGCGCCCTCTCCCCTGCCGAGCACTTCCCCACCCACCACGCATCTCACCCGATGCCGCTGCCGGTGCTGCGGCCCCTCCAGTGACTCGACTTCGTACGCGGGCAGATCGAGACCGCGACCCTGCAGGAACTCCTGGAGCGCACCCTTGGCGTCCTTGGTCGCTAGCGACCCATCGTTCAGGCGCGGCTCGAAAAGGCGCGTGACCACGTCGCGCGCGGCCTCGATTCCGCCGTCGAGGTAGACCGCCGCGATCAGCGCTTCCACCGCGTCTTCCTGGACCTTGTCATGGGTCCTCCCCGCGTTCTTCTCCTCCCCGGCGCTCATGCGGACGAGCGATCCGACATCGAAGGACTGCGCGATCGCCACCAGGGTCGGGGTGGACACGAGGCGGGCGCGGATCCGTGTCTTGTCACCCTCAGCCCCCTGGGGATCGCGGCGATGCAGCATCTCGGCGACGACGAACCCGAGAACCGCGTCACCGAGAAACTCCAGGGGCTCGTTCGAGGCCGTGGCCTTGTGCTCGGCGGGAAGGCTCCGGTGAGTGAGCGCCTGCTCGACGAGGGTGGTGTCCTTGAAGGTGTAGCCCAGCGCCGCTTCGACGATGCCGCGGGTTCGTTCGTCGAGGCTCACGGGGTGGGGGGCGGAGTGCGCTCGAAGACGATGCGACCGCCCACCATGGTGAGGTCCACCGGCGTCGTGAGAATCTTTGCTGGCTCGACCTTGAAGAGATCGTCCGCGAAGATCGCGAGGTCGGCCAGCATCCCCGGATGGAGCGTGCCCTTGCGGCTGTCCGCGAACTCAGCGTACGCGGAGCCTCGGGTGTAGAGATCGATCGCGTCGTCGAGGGAGATACGTTCTTCGGGAAGGAAACCGCCCGAAGGACCGCCCTCGAGGGTTTCGCGTGTGACCGCGGCGTAAAGGCCAATGCGGGGGTCGAGAGGCTCGACGAACCAGTCGGTGCCGAAAGCGACCGGTATGCCGGCATCGAGGAACGATTTGAAGTTGTAGGCGATCTTGCAGCGTTCGCTGCCGATGCGCTTCGGGGCCCAGCGCATGTCGTCGATGCAGTGGGAAGGCTGGATCGAGGCAACCACGCGCAGGGCCGAGTAGCGCGCGAGGTCGGCACGGCGGACCACCTGCGAGTGTTCGACCCGGAAACGCCGATCGTTGCGCTCTCGAGCTTTCGCGGTCTTCTCGAAGGCGTCGAGAACGAGGGCGTTGGCCCGATCCCCGATGGCGTGGACGGCGAGTTGAAAGCCGGCCGCATCCGCCTCGTCGATGATCTTGTTGAGCTCTTCGACCGGATACAGCAGAAGGCCGCTGGTCGTCGGCTCGTCGGTGTACGGCTCGAAGAACGCCGCGGTCCCGGCGCCCATCGAACCATCGGAGAGGACCTTGATCGCGCCGATGCGAATCCAGTCATCGCCAAGGCCAGAGCGGACACCCGCGGCGATGAGGGACTTCACGGCGCTTGCCGGCCGCCAGACGTTGAGGCGCGCGGTGAGGGCGCCCTCGGCCCGGATCTGCTGATAGGTAGGCAGGGCGTCGATCGAGGAGTTGTCCTGAACGCTGGTCACGCCGAGCGAGGCCGCGTGTGCGAGGGCGGCCTTCGCCGCGCGGACGTTCATTTCGCGCGTCGGATCGGGCAACACCTTATAAAGGAGGTCCTGGGCGTTGTCCTTGAGGATGCCGGTTGGTTCTCCCGAAGCGTCGCGCACGATGGTCCCCCCGAACGGGTCCTTCGTATTCCGATCGATGCCGGCGGCCCGCAGCGCCGCCGAGTTCGCGAGGGTCATGTGTCCGTCGAGCCGATTCACGGCGACGGGATTGTCCTTCGTGACCGCGTCGATGAGCTGCTTTGTGGGCAGAGCCTGGCTCTTCCAGCGCTCGTGATCCCAGTTTCCGTTGAGGATCCAGGTTCCCCTGGGAAGACTGGCCGCGTGTTTGCCGATGCGGCCGGCGAAGTCGACCTCGTCCTTCGCGTCGCGCAGGTCCACGGAGAGGAGACCAAAGCCCCCGTCGATGAAGTGGACGTGGGCGTCATTGAAGCCGGGCGTCACGAGCCGGCCCTTGAGGTCGATCACTCGGGTTCCCTTGGTCGCCAAGGCGCGAATGGCGTCGTTATTCCCGGCGGCGATCACGTGCTCGCCGGATACCGCGAGTGCTTCTTCGAAGCGGCCCTTCTGCACGTACACCCGGCCGTTCACGAAGATCGTATCTGCGCTTTGGATGGCCATCGCGGCTCCCAGGATGAGGCTCAGCATGATCTCGGCTCCTAGACGACCTTGACGATGACCATGGTCATGTCGTCGTGGGGACTCTCTCCCGCCGCGAAGACTCGAACCTCGTGAAGGATGCGCTCCTTCAAGTCGTCGCTCGAAAGAGCATTGGCTTCCTTGAGGATCGCGGCGAGGCGGCCCTCGCCGAAGAGTTCGGAAGCCCCGTTCATGGCTTCGGAGATGCCGTCGGTGAAGAACAGGAACGTGTCGCCGTGGACGAGGGGGATCTCGAGTTCCTGGATGACCGCCTTGAACGTGTCACCCGAGTCGAAGCCAAGGGCCAGTCCGGGCGGCGACAGCAGACGCGTCTGGCCGGTGCGGCCGTCGAAGTGGATCAGCGGATTGTGGCCCGCGCGCGCCACCCGCAGCGTTCGCTTGTGCGAGTCGATGATCGCGTAGGTCATGGTCACGAAGGACCGGCGGTCGAGGTTGGGGGCGAGGATCTCGTTGAGTTCGGTCAGAAGCGCCTTCGGCGAATCGTGGTTCCGCGAGAGCGAAAGAATGAGGCCCTTCAACTCGGCCATGTAGAGCGCGGCCGACGTGCCCTTGCCCGAGACGTCCGCGATCAGGACGCCGAGGCGGTGGTTCGCGAGGGGCAGAAGGTCGTAATAGTCGCCGCCCATCTCGTTCGCGGGTAAGCAGACCGCCGCGATCTTGAGACCTTCGACCTCCACGTACTCCTGAGGCAGCAGGCTCATCTGGATATTGCGGGCGACGCGCAGGTCCTCCTCCATCCGCTCCTTCTCGCCCTGCTGCTCGAGCAGGTCCTCGATACCTTGCGACATGGAGTTGAACGACTGCGCGAGATCGCCGAGTTGGTCCTTGCTGTGAACGATGATCCGGTGGGAGAAGTCGCCACGCTGAAGCTTCATCGTTCCGACGGAGAGAGCGTGGACGGAGCCGGTGATCGATCGGACGAGGGCTGTGCCGAACATGAGGGCCACGAGATAGACGAACGCAAAGATCACCGCCACCGCGAAGAGGGCGATCAGGAGGAGTTGGGAGATCTTCTCCTTCCCCGGGGTGAGGGAGTCGTACAGTCGCGACGGATTCACGCTGAACTGAATGGTCTCGGTGGCCCGCGCCCCGGTCTCCCAGTCGAACTGATCATGGGTCGCCACAAAGGTGTTGGAGCCGGACGTTTGACGCGACACCCTCACCTTGGGACCGCGGGTTCCGGAGGCCTGCCCCGAGCCGCCGAGGTTGACCACGATCCCGGACTCGTTCTCGAGGGCCGCGAAAAGCGAAGCATCGTAGGGTGTCTCGACGATCGCGAACGACGCGCCCTTCCGGGCGACCGCACGCAGCACCTTTCTGTCGCCATCACGGACGAGGCCGGCGAAGCGGTCGCCCTCGATCCAGGCGGGCACGGCCCGGGGCGCCTCGCCGCGGCTCGCGAGGACGGCGCCATTCGCAACCACCTTCCAGGCAGGCGATGCGTGCTGGGTGAGGGCCGTGGCGAAGGCGGCGTCGAGATCGGCTTTCGACGCCGTGCCTGAACCCGCGACACTGAGCGCCGTGGCCGCCACCGCGCCCAGCGTCGCCTCCCGGCGGTCGAACTCATTCGTTACGAGCCGCGTGGAGAAAGCGAGGAAGAGGATCATCCATGAGGTGATGGTGAAGAGCACGCCGAGGACGAGCGGAACGAGCGCTGTGAGCACATAGGCCATCATGAGCTTCGCGCGAACCTTGTAGAACAAGGCGCGGACCAGCCGAACCATGGGCTTTCGCCCGTAGATGATGAGGAGGACGACGAGGCCCGTCTTCCACGGCAGGGGGACGACGAAGCCCGTGGCCCACTGGACGATGCCGCACAGGACGGCGAGCACCATCAGCCGGCCGCCCCACGTGTCCTTCAGGAAGAGAAGGAGACGCCGCCACGCGGGCAACTCCTTTCGCGCCGACTCCGTGCCCGGCAGGAGATAGTTCGGCCGGGCAATGCGCATGGTCCCGGTGTCCGGGCGAGGGCGAGTGATCTCACCCGTCTTGGTTTTGGGGGCCAGACTCACGAGGCGATGTTATTCGGTATGCGGCACCGATCGCCGGGATAGCCCTAAGTGACTCAGGGCTCGCGCAGCGTGGGAATGCGGCCGACCGTCCACGGCGCTCCCGCGGCTTCGGCGTCGCGCTCCATCGCGGGCAGGTCTGTCTCAACCAGAGCCCGGAGTTTCGCAAGCTCCTCGACGAACAGTGACTTCGCGATCTCCACCTGAGCGCGATGCGTGCCGGTCGCGGGCGCGAGGGTCCGCGACTGCTCGAAGCCGATGAAGTTCACACGCGAACTGATCGACTCCGGCGTGGCTTCGCTGCGCTGGGCGATCGCCGTGTCTCCGCGCATCGCGATGAGGATCGCGCCAAGCCGCTTCTGCGCCGCGCGCACCGAGTCATGGAGAGTCCGCGGCGCCGCGGGCGCGCCGTCCAGCGCGCGCTTGAGCTGATCGAGTCTGGTGTTCGTGGCATTCGCGACTTCGAGCGCTCCCGCGACCGAACGACGGAGCGACTGGTAAGTGGCCTGGAACTCGCCGCGCGCCTTGTGGTCGGCGAGGGTGAGTGGGCTGACGGGATCGGCGAAGACCTTGAAGGTCACCGGGCCGCCGAGTGGGGTCACCACACCGCCAACACGCTGAGCCATGGTCACGCTGTACGTCCCCGGGATGGCGTAGGGGCCGCTCTGGTTGCCGAAGAAATCATCCTCGTCGTCGCCCGGCCGCGGTGCGCGAGGCAACGTGTGCAGGGGCAGACGGAGATCCCAGGCCACACGCTGGAAGCCCGCGGTGGCGGGACCCGTGATCGTGCGGATGGGTGCGCCAGACTCGTCCGAGATGGTCAGAAGAATCGTCGGCGCTTCCTCCTCAGCCTCGGCGCGGATCGCGTCGAACGAGGGATAGTCGATCGTCTTCCCGGCTTTCTCCGCGGCTTTCTCCGCGTCGACGCGCTTCTGCTTCAGCGTCTTGAGCGACTCCTTGAGGTGATACGTGATCACCGCGCCATACGGCGGGTTATCGGCCATGTAGAGCATCTCGCCCTGGAATGACTTGCCGCGGCCGCCGTACTTTTGCGTGGGCACGTAGAGCATGGCGTCGCGCGCGCCGAGAAGCGTCGCAGGCTTCTGCGTCATCTCGAGCGTGGTCGAGCGAAGCGGGCTGTAGTCGTCGACGATGTAAATGCCGCGGCCGAAGGTGCCGAGGACAAGATCGTTGTGCCGCTTCTGGACCGCGATCTCGCGGACGGCGATGGTCGGAAGGCCGGCGATCTTCATCCACTTCTGGCCGCCGTCCTTGGTGAAGTAGGCGGCGAACTCCGTGCCCGCGAAGAGCAGGTTCGGATCGACGTGGTCTTCGGCGATCGCGTAGGTCGAGCCGCGCTTCGGCAGGTCGCCGGTGATCGAGGTCCAGGTGCGCCCGGCGTCGGTGGTCTTGAAGAGATAGGGCGCGAAGTCGCCGTTCTGGTGATTCTCAAACGCGATGTACGCGGTGTTCGCATCGTGTTGGGATGCCCGGATGCGCGCGACGTAGGCATCCTTCGGCACGCCGGGGAAAGACTCGATCTTCCGCCACGTCGCTCCCCCATCCTCGCTCACCTGCACCATGCCGTCGTCAGCGCCGACGTAGAGCAGACCTTCCTTCTTCGGCGACTCGGCGATGGCGGAGAGGTTGCCGTAGAGCGCGGTCGACGTGTTCTTCGCCACCGCGTCGGGCCCCCACACCTTGCCCATGAGGGGGATCTTGTTGCGGTCGACCTGACGTGTGAGATCGCCGGAGATCGCCTTCCAGTTGTTGCCGCGGTCGTCGGTGCGGTACAGGCGCTGCGAGCCCATGTACAGGCGGGTGTGCGAGTGGGGCGAGATGATGAAAGGCGCGTCCCAGTTCCAGCGCGCCGGGGCTTCGCCCTTCTCCTCTCTCGGCTGAATGCCCTGCCGCTCGCCGGTTCGTTTGTCGAAGCGCACGATGACGCCGTGCTGGAGTTCGGCGTAGACGATGTTGGGATCGGTGGGGTCGACGCGCGAGACGAAGCCGTCGCCGCCGTTGGTGACGAACCAGTCCTCGTTCATGATGCCGTGGTCGGAGCGCGTGCGCGACGGTCCGCCAAGGGAGTAGTTGTCCTGCGTGCCGCCGTAGACGTTGTAGAAGGGTTGCGCGTCATCGACATCGATGTCGTAGAACTGGGTCAGCGGGAGGTTCTCGAAGAAAACCCACGTTGTCCCCGCATCCATGCTGCGATAGAGGCCGCCGTCGTTGCCGATCAGCATGTGATCGGTATTGTTCGGGTCCACCCAGAGGATGTGGTGGTCGACGTGGATGTTCCGCTGAGCGAAGGGGCGCAGGGTCTTCCCGCCGTCATCCGAAACCTGCGGAAAGACATCGGGCACATAGATCCGATGCGGATTCACCGGATCGGGGAAGATGTCGCCGTAGTACATCGAGCCCTGGTTGTAGTCCGACCGCTTCT
>CAYNHK010000207.1:0-8931 GCA_964396875.1 uncultured Acidobacteriota bacterium
CATCATGGACACCCAGCGCCTGAAGATCGACGACACCATCTCGACCCTTCAGCGTTCCCTGCGCGAGATGGAAGAGATCGCCCAGATCCTTTCTTCCGCGATGCTCCGGGCTTAGGCGTCCCAACCGATGTTCCCCGGCCTCGCCTCGGCGAGGCCCGATTCTTCTGAGTGAAGGCTTACATCCTCTAACCCATGGCTCGCGACTACTACGAAGTTCTCGAGGTCTCGAGAACGAGCACCGACCAAGAGATCAAATCCGCGTACCGGAAGATCGCGATGAAGGAGCACCCGGACCGCAACCCCGGGGACAAGGCCGCCGAGGAGAGGTTCAAGGAAGCGGCCGAGGCGTACAGCGTGCTTTCCGATCCTGAAAAGCGAAAACGCTATGACGCCTACGGCCACGCGGGCGTATCCGGTTCCGCGGCATCGGGCGGCTTCGATCCTTCCACCTTCGCGGACTTCTCCGACATCCTCGGCGACTTCTTCGGCCTCGGTGACCCGGGGAGGCGACGCGGCGGAGGGGCGCGGCGCGGGGCCGACCTTCGGTACACCATCGAGATCGATTTCGAGGAAGGACTCTTCGGGGCCACCAAGACCATTCGCGTGCCGCGTCACGAAAAGTGCGCGACGTGCAGCGGGTCGGGTGCGGCGGCCGGCAGCAAGCCCACCACCTGCGGGACGTGCAACGGCACCGGCCAGATCGCGTTCCAGCAGGGCTTCTTCACGGTGGCCCGCACCTGCGGCCGCTGCCGCGGCTCCGGCAAGATCATCGCGTCGCCCTGCCGCGACTGTCGCGGCGAGGGTCTCGTGCCGAAAGAGCGGGAGATCCAGATCAAGATCCCCGCGGGTGTGGACACCGGGTCGCAGCTTCGGGTTTCCGGCGAGGGCGAGCCGGGGATGAGTTCGGCGCCGCCAGGAGACCTCTACGTCGTCCTGCGCGTGCGCGATCACAAGGACGGTTTCTTCAAGCGCGACGGCACGGCTCTTGTCTGCGAGATCCCCATCAGCTTCGTTCAGGCGATTCTCGGCGACCAGGTCGAGATACCGATGCCCGACGGCTCGCGCGCGAAGGTCACGGTGCCCGAAGGAGCGCAACCGGGATCGGTGCTTCGGCTCCGCGGGCAGGGCGCCCCCGAACTTGGGGGCCGCGGCCGCGGCGACCTCTACGTCCAGATCAAGGTGGTCATACCGAAGAAGATCGGCGGCGAGGAAAGGAAGCTCCTCGAGAAGCTCGGCAAGACGATGAACGTCGATCTCAACTCCAAGGGCAAATCCTTCTTCGAAAAAGTGCGCGATTTGCTGGACTGAATTTAGCTGGGGGGCCGCAGAACCGAAACCACGCCATGCTCAGCCCCCCAGACCCCCGCGCTCCGGCCGAAGTTGATTCGGCCTACGCTATGCCTCAGTGACCCACGATTCGACTCACCCTCGCCCGCCCGAGGCTTCGGTTACTGCCTGGGCACTGGTGGTTCCCGAGGCGATCGAGGACGACGCCTCCGGCCTGGTCTGGACCGCGGGCTGCACCGGAGTCACGATCGAGAAGGTCTCGCCTGACACGATCCGGCTCGTCTGCTTCTACGACGACGCCGACGCGCACGCCGAGGAAGTCCACGGCGTCGCCGAAGCCCTCGGCACGACGGCGGTGAGGATCCAGGTTCCCAATCCCGATTGGGTGCAGAAGTTCAAGGAGACGTTCATCACGTTCGATGTGCCCCCTTTCCGGATCGTGCCGGAGTGGGTAGCGAACCCGTCCCGGGCGGGCATCGAACGAAGCCCGTTCATCCTTCGCGTCGACCCCGGCCGCGCGTTCGGCACCGGCACACACGAGTCGACACGGCTGTGCCTGCAGACCCTCGGAGCGATTGCGCCGACCCTGAAGGAGCAGGCTCCCACCCTCGATCTCGGTTGCGGCACAGGAATCCTCGGCATCGCCGCGATCCGCTTGAAGAACGCCCTCGTGACCGCGTGCGACAACGACCCCCTCGCGATGGTCGTGGCGAGGAAACACGCGCGGATGAACGAGGTGGAACTGCGGCTTCTGCAGATGGACGGTTGCCGAAGCCTGAGGCCCGCGCAATTCGATCTCGTCCTCGCCAACCTGATGGCGCCCTTTCTGATTTCGCGGGTCGACGAAATCACCGCAATGGGTGCGCCCGGGTGCCGATTCATCCTCGCCGGCCTGCTCCGCGAGGAAGAGGCGGCGGTTCGCGACGCTTGGCCCGCGGACTGGAAGGTCGAGGCCACCTACCTCGGCGAATGGACGAGCCTCCTCTACGAGCGTCCGTGACTCTCCACCGATTCCACGTTCCCGACGCGGCGCCTGGAACCATGGCCCTGCCCGAGGCTGCCCGTCAGCACGCGACGCGGGTGATCCGTCTGGTGGTGGGCGATCCCCTTCTCGTATTCGACGCGGGGGCGGAGTTTGGAGCCACGATCGGGGCGATCGAGAAACACCGCGTCTTGATCGAGGTCGGGGGCCAAACCGCCGGCCGGCCCGAGCGTTCGATCCCAATTCACCTGATCATGAGTCCGCTCAAGGGCGACCTGACCGAACTCGTGATTCAGAAGGCGACGGAGCTCGGGGTCGCGTCGATCACACCCGCGCTCTTCGAGCGGACGGACACCGTCGCGCGGCGAGAACCCACGGAAGCTCGAATTGAGCGATGGAACCGCGTGGCGGCGAGCGCCGCGGAGCAATCCGGCCGATGTGTGGTTCCCAGGATCGCGCCTCTGGTCGAGCTGAGGCATGCCATCGCCTCTCTTGGACCGATGACTGAAGGCCAGTTGAGGGTTGTCGCCGCCGAACCGTCGATCGACATCCACCCTGGGGATCCATCCATGAACGCGTCCAGTGTTCGCACGATCGTTGTCGCCGTGGGCCCGGCGGGCGGGTTCGGCCCCAAAGACCTCGGGGCCTTGTCCGCAGCCTCGTTCTCACCGGAGCGTTTCGCGCTTCACACCTTGCGGTCGGAAACCGCGTGTATCGCGGCGATCGCGGTGTTGGGGGGCCGCTACCCGTAGTTTCGGGGCACGCGCTGCGTCCCCCGAGAGGAGGGCGCGCTGCCCCTACAAGGTCTCCCCGCAGAAGGGACATTTTGTCGATCGTTGCGGCTGGGGCCTGCCGCAGTTCCAGCACAGGCCGCGCCTGGGGGCCTCGCGCGCGCGAAGCCTCTTGCGGATCTCTTCCATCTCCGTCTGCCGATGGTCGATGTCCGCGGCGGTTTGAAGATCCTCGAGAAGTTCCGAGGCGGACAAGTAGCGAACCGTGAGATCGGGCGCCATCGCCTTCATCACGATGTCCGAGAGTTCCTTCGAGATTCGTGAATTGCGGACGCGAGGCGCCGTGCAGCGTCCCTGCGAGACCATCCGCTCGATCTCCGCGGGGTTCGGGCTGAAGTACGGGAGCATCCCCGTGAGCATCTGGTAGAGCATCACACCCACCGAGTAGACATCGGCCGGGAGTTGAGCCTTGCCGGCGAACTGCTCGGGCGCCATGTAGGGCGGGGAGCCGATGACCGTGTTCGCGTGAGCCCGATCGAGAATCCGCGACGTTCCGAAGTCGGCCACCTTCAAGACACCGCCCTCGGAAACGAGAACGTTCGCCGGACGCAGGTCGCGATGAAGGATCTGCGCCTTGTGGGCGTGCTCCACGCCCTTGAGGATCTGCACCGCCATCTCGACCGCCTTGAACTGATCGACGACCTTCTCCCGATCCAGAAGGCCTTCGAGGCTTTCGCCCTTCACGTACTCCATTACGATGAAGAACGTGCCGTCGATCTTCTCGGCGGTGAGGATCGAAACGATGTTCGGGTGATTGAGGGCGGCGAGGAGCCGCGACTCCTGGAGAAGGTCCTCCTCCTTGCCGGTCTGGCGGTGTGGAACCTTGATCGCGACTTTCTTGTCTATCCAGGTGTCGCGGACGAGGAAAACCGTGCCAAAGCCCCCCGACCCAAGATTCTGGAGGATCTGATATTTCCCGACATTTTGGCCCAGCAGAAACACGCGCGGCGAGAGTATACGGGAGGCGTTTTCGGCCCCTTCTATTCGAGAAACAATCCCTTGCGGAGCTTCTCCATCTGCTCGGGCGTGAGTTTCTGGCGCTTGAGCGCGTTCATCATCCGCGATGCGCCCAGCGCGATGGGCCGATAGCCGCAGCCCTCGAGCATCTCCGGATTCGGCTGGTACATCAGCCCTCGCGGATAGTCCCGGCACATCCCGGGGCGCGTGTCGTAACTGTCGCAACTCCGCGACTTACGGTCGAAGTGTTCGCACCGAAAAACGAAGGCCCGAAGGAGCTTGTCCTCGCGCACCAGGTGGAAGCCGTTTACGTGCTTCTGCCATCCGAGGAAGATGGTGCGGAGGGAACGAAACCGGCGGACCGGCCAGGACACGGAGATGGCGGGCGCCTCGCAGCACCGGGCGCAACGCTCACAAGAGCCACCCAGGTCGAACATCGGTTTCTCGCGATTCGGCCGCCACCGCCGCTCGAAGGCAAGGTCGACCTCGAACGCGGCGAGAGCCAGCCGCTTGAGGACCCGTCGGGGAAGGTTGTCGCGCACTTGAAACCGGAGGGTAACATCCTCGCCATCTTGCCCCCTTTCGCCGGACGGGAGATGGCGTTCCTCTGCATCGCCACACTCGTTCCGCGCATCCTGCTCGCCATGTTCCTCGGCGTGGCGGGCGATCCCGAGCGGTGGGAATACGATGTCATCGCGGCGAACATCGTGAGCGGTCAGGGTCCCATCTACGATCGTGAAGGGTTCGTGTACGCGGCCTACGCGCCACCGCTGTGGTCGTATGGGCTCGCGCTCCTCCTGCTCCTTCCGGGCGATTCGCGCGCGACCATCCAGATCGTCCAGGCTCTCCTGTGTCTTGGAGCCGCCGTTGTGACCGCGAGGATCGCGCACCGGATCTCGGGCGACTCCAGAACCGCGATGCTCGCCGCGCTTCTGGTCGCCCTTCAACCTTCGCTCCTCTACTACTCTGTCGTGAAGAGCGATCCTCTCCCGCTGAATGTCTTGCTGCTCAGCGGCATCGCGCTCGCTGGCCTCAACCTCATCGAATCGGGGGATCGGCGCTGGGCGGTCGCCTTCGGAGTTCTGACCGGCCTCGGAATCCTGTCGCGGGGAACGCCTGCGGTGGCATTAATTGTGGTCGGTATCGTACTGGCCGTGCGCTTCGGATCGCGGGGCTGGTCCTCGCTCGCCATCGCGAGCTTGTCCTGCGCGCTGTCCGTCTCGCCCTGGCTGGCTCGGAACATCGTCGTGATCGGCTCGCCCCTGATCACCTCCACCACCGGAGAGAACTTCTGGCGCGGAAATCACTTCGGAGCGAGCGGGGGCGTCGTCGACCTCGACGGCGGGCGAATCACGCTGCTGATTCCCTCGAACCCGGTCCTGCCCGCGTCGATACGGTCCGTGCTCGCGACGGGAACTGAGTTGGAGCGGCACGAGACCTTCATGGCCGAGGCCAGGCGGTTCATCTCTGCCGATCCGTGGGCCGCCGCGGAACTCTTCGCGCGCAAGCTGCGAACATTCTGGTGGCGCATCGACTCGGATCCCGGGGACTACCCGGCGCGAGCGGCGCGCGGGTACGAGTGGATCTTCCGCGTGGAACTGGTCCTCGCGCTCCTGGGGGCGTGGATCACGCTCCGATCGGCCCGAGGCCGCGAGGCGGGCGGGCTTTGTCTGGGGCTGATCGTCGCGATAAGCCTGTTGCAGTGCGCCTTCTACGTCCAGGGCCGACACCGATTCCTGATTGAACCCCTGCTGTTGGCTTTTACGGCCATCGGCCTGGCTCAGCGACCGCTTCGACGCGCGAGGACTGCGTAGAGGTCCTCGCGCCAGGCCCGGTCTTCCGAAACGATCTCAAAGCCCCCGGCCTTGAGCTCCTCCGCCACAACCCCGATGGGGATGCCGTGGCCGCGCCGGTTATCTGGAACTCCCGCGACCGGAGGCAGAGAGTTCCTCGGTTCGAAATCGACGATGAGGAGCTTGCCCTCCGGCCGCAGGGCTTTGAGAATGTCGGCGAGAACTTCCTCGGGTGCGGTGAGATGGTGGTACACATCCCGCATGAAGATCGCGTCGCAACATGCCGCGGGGAGCCCGGTGCTGTCGATGCGCGCCTCGATGAACTCGACGTTCTTCACTCCGGCCCCCGCCAGGTTCCGCTTCAGCGTCTCGAGTTTCGCTTCGCCGAGTTCGGTCGCGAAAACCTTGCCGGCGGGACCGACCGCCTTCGCGGAACGAATCGTCAACTGTCCATCGCCCGCGCCGATCTCGCCCACGATCCGACCCGGAGAAAGGGAGAGGACCGAAACGAGCTTCGCCTCTTCCTGAGACGTCGGTCCGTAGCTCTGAGCGGAGCCGCTGTGGGGGAGAACGAACAGCGTTCCGAGCAGGAGAAGGGCCGCGCTTCTTGTCATCGAGCGAGACTAATCCGGGCACTCGCCCGGTGTGGAATCAGAAGCGGCCGGGGCCTACCGAGACGTCGCCGCTGCCCGTGTCCACGGCGATCTTCACCTGGAGATCGCCACGGCGGTAACCCTTGACCTTGCGCCGCTGCATGATCGCGGTGGCGTCGTCGAAGTCGCTCGACACATCCCCGCTTCCGACGTCGGTCTTCATCTCGAAGCCGATGCTCCGCGGCAGTTTCAACGAAACGTCCCCGCTGCCGGTGTCGGCGCTGATACGGGAGAGTTTCGAACCGCCCAGATCCAGCGTGACGTCACCGCTGCCGGTGTCGGTCTCGACATCCTCCGCGCCATCCACTTCAAGCTCGATGCTGCCCGAGCCGGTGTCGGCACTCACGAAACGCGCGGTCGCTCCCGTAACGTTGATGTCCCCGGACCCGGTGTCGAGGTCGATCCGCTCGCCGGTGAACGAGTTGAGCATGCAGTCGCCGCTGCCGGTATCGCATTTGAAGATGCCTCGGCCCGAGCTGGCGGTGACGTCTCCTGAGCCCGTATCCGCCGACACCTCACCCTTGAAATCGCTGAGCGCGATATCCCCGGAACTGGAGTCGAACTTGAGGGTTCCGTCGACGCCGGATCCCTCGATGGCGCCCACCGCGTTGCGAAACGTCCCCGTGACGCCGCGCGGAATCTCCACGACGACATCCGCATAGAGTTCGAGGCCGCGGCCGCTGGTCACCGACACCCGGACTCCGTCGTAGGTCGTGTTGTTACTGCTCATGCCCGAGAACATCTTGTCGAAAAAACCGCCTCCGCCGCTGCCGTTGTCACGCCCGTAACGGTAGGTGGTGTGATCGGCGAGCGGGTAGATCACTCGTAGAGTCGGCAGGCCGGTCTTCGCGTCGCGGACTTCCTGGAGCTTCAGCAGGTCGGCGGTCTTCTGATCCGCCCCATGCACCGTGGCAGTGACCACGACCTTGGCTCCGGACCCCTGGCGGACGACCATCCGCCCGGCGAGGTTTTCGACCCGGAAAGGACGGCTCGGGTCGGTAAGTTCCGCCTTGAGTGTGCGTGTGACCTCGGCTGAGGCGACGGTTCCGGCAAGAATGAGGGAGGCAAGGGCGAGGGAGGAAGCGCGCATGGGTGTATCTCCAAAGAGGAACAGCATCTAAGAGGAGAGACGAAGGCGCCCCCCTCAAGGTTCCCAAGGATCAATCGCCCCGATGGAAAGTGATCCTGCGAATGGCCGCCGCCCGGAAGGCCCTGGCCCCGTAACCCCGGGTCTGGAAGAAGTGCGACACGTGTTCAAACTTCAGAACGAACTCGTTCGTTCCCTCCTTCCAGGCCGCCTCCGGGAGCACAAACCGCACCGTCTCCCAGACCGGGGCAATCTCCTGCTGTCCGAGGGAGATGCCGTTTACGACCACCTCGAGCTTTTGCGGGGCTTCGCTCTCCATCGCCTTGATCTCCAGGGAGACGCGCAGCTCGCCGCGGCCCCGGAGCGGCAACCAGAGCCGCCCTTCACGTCCTTCTACGAAACGGGCGAGTGAACCGTCTTCGGATTCGACCGCGGAGAAGCGCCGCGCGGGCCTCGGCAGCCGGACCCACCAGTCCTCCGCTCCAAAGTCCAGATCCGACCGCGACGCCTGAAGGAAAGCGGATCCTGTATAGCCCTCGAGGAAGGCCACCGCGACCGGCGGCGACATCGCTTCGAGACCTTCGTAGACGGACCCGGCGATCGAATCGGCGGTCACGCGCAAGGCGGTCTGGACGGGCACGGAGGCGCCGGGCAGCGGGCGAAGGGAGTCGACGGCGACATCGTACTGGTGCACCAGGACAACAAGAACGGCGCAGGCGAGAGCGCCGGCGCGGGCAAAGGCGGGGGCAATCACGGCAAGGCCGAGGGCCAGGAGCGGAACCGTCCCGGTGAAGCGGCGGACCTGATACCAGTCGAAGATCGACGCGTTGAGACGCCACTGAAGCAGCAGCACAAGGAACGCGGCCACCGCCCACGGCCGACTCTTGCGAAGGGCGAACGGCAGCCCGAGAACCGCGAGCAGCAGGATCGGATAGGTCGAAAAGAGACCGCCGCGGTCGGAAACGAGCATCTCCAGCAGCTTGGGCGCGGCCGGCGCCGCGAACGCTTCGCCGTGAAGGACCTTATGGGGCACGAGAAACGGCGTTCCAAACATCGACCACCAGACCGCACTCTGGATCCAGGCGAGGCTTGCGAAACCCGCGAGTGTCGTCGCCCCTTCCTTGACCATCCGGCGCACGTCCCGGTGGCCGAGCCACGCATCGAAGATGAAGATCGCGGGGACGAGCAGAAGCAGACCGTCCTGCGAGCGGACGAGATAGACAAGGCCACAGGCGAGGCCGGCCTTGAAGGCGAGGGAGAGCGTCCCCTTCTCGTGAAGTCGCTTCGCGGTGATGACCACCAGAACGCCCGCGAAGAATTCGATGGCGTGGGCGAAACTCGGGAGCACCCGCATGTAGAAGCGCAGGGGCGATCCGAACCA
>CAYNHK010000208.1:0-8864 GCA_964396875.1 uncultured Acidobacteriota bacterium
GCTGCGCAGGCCGAACATGAAGTCCGCGAGGTTGTAGATGTTGTTCGCGGCTACCCCCGCCGGCCGGCTGAAATTCCCCGTGTAGGCGTCGCGGCCGTAGAGCGGGTTCACGTCCTGGACCTCGGTCTGGATGTGCTGGAACTCGACGCCGACCTTGAGCGAGTGGCGGCCCGCGCTGCGCGTGTAGTTGAGCTTGGGGTTGAAGACGGTTGGAAACTGCCACTGCGGATTGGTGGCCTGACGGCCAAGGTCGGCGAAACCCGAGATGAGCTGAGTCGGCAGGCCGCCCGCGACGCGCGGGTCGGAGGGAAGGCCGGTGATTCCGTACTCCGCGGCGGCGTCCGGTGTGCCCAGAGCCGGGGGATTCTTGCCGGCTATCGTGCGGGACCAGGCGAACCGGAACTCGACGAGTTCACGATCGCTCTTCGTCCAGGTGAGGCCGGTGGCGAACTGTTTGTTCGTGGTGTAGGTGAGACCGTTGCCGGCGCCGCCAGAGGGAAGGGGCAGGAGAGACTGGTCGACGATGTCTGACTTGCGGTAGCCGTAGCGCGCGAACGCGCGGAGCTCGGGATTCAACTGGTAGTCCACCTTGCCGCTGTACTTGTTGTTCTCGTTCGTGAACTCCTGGAGGATCTGGTAGTTGTTCGCGGCCGCCGCGCTGGTGGGTGCGGGAATTCCACCGAGGACCTTCGCCGCGAAGGGGGTCATGGGGATCTGCGTTCCCGCGGGATAGGTGATTCCGGTGATCGGGTTGCGCACCGCGACGGAGAGAATGCCCGAGCGCTGGGCCGCGGTGGGGATGGTCCCAAACGCGACCTGCTTGCGGTTCTGGCGGAAGCCCTCGTAGTCCACGAGGAAGAACGCCTTGTTCTTGACGATGGGGCCGCCGAGCACGCCGCCGAACTGGTTGCGGCGCATGGGCGGCTTCTCGCCGCCGAGCGGCTTGAAGAAGCCGGTGGCGTTGAGCTTGGTGTCGCGGAAGAACTCCCACACCGAGCCTTTGAACTGATTGCTCCCGCTCTGCGATGCCACGTTGATGGTGGCGCCGCCCGCGCGTCCGTATTCGGCGCTCATGTTGTTGGTGACGACCTTGAACTCGGCCACCGCGTCGGGCGAAGGCTGCATGACCTGGTTCGAGAAGCCCTGGTTGCTGGTGCCGTAGGCGTTGTTGTCGACGCCATCGAGCAGGAAGTTGTTGAACGTGCTGCGCAGGCCGTTGACGTTGAACGAGCCCTCGCGGAGGGTCGAGCTGGAGCCGGTGCCGATCGCGGACTGGCGCACGCCGGTGGTGAGCAGGGCGAGGGACGAATAGTCGCGGCCATTGAGAGGAAGGGCCACGGCTTGTTCGTGGGTGATGACCTGGCCGCGCTGCGAGGAGTCCTTCTCGAGCGGGCTCGCATTGGCGGTCACCTCTACGGCCTCGGTGATTCCGCCGGGGGAGAGCACGAGGTCGACGCGCTGACGAGCGCCTACTCCCACGCGAAGCTGGTCGACCGACGAGGGGCCGAAACCGTCGAGCGTCGCCGTGACCTTGTACATCCCGAGTCGCACGGTGAAGAACTCATAGCCGCCCTGAGCGTCGCTGACCTTGGTCTGGGCGACGCCGGTGTCGAGATTCAACAGGGTCACCGTCGCTCCGGGGGTGACCGCGCCCGACTTGTCGCGGACGGTTCCAAGGACGGTGGCCGTTTCGAACTGCGCCCATGCCGGCAGAGCCAGGGCGATGACAAGGGAGAGTACGGCTAGAGCTTTTCTCATGGGAGTCCTCTGGTTTGGGAATCGGAACGTCAGTGCGGGGACAATACTCGATCCCGAACCGTCGCATACGACCGGCGGGTCAAATCGACGTTAAGTGCGCTCCGCGCTCTTCGCCTGATGGCCGAGGGTGAAGGCGCTGAACACGATGGTGAGCACGCAGCACACGACCATCGTCGCGAATACCCCGCTCCAGCCCCAGTTGTCGGCGATCCATCCGACGCCCGTGCCGGAGAGCGCCGAGCCGAAGACGTATCCGAAGAAGCCGGTGAAACCCGCGGCGGTTCCGGCCGCCTTCTTTGGAACCAGATCGAGGGCGTGGAGACCGATGATCATGATCGGGCCATAGATGAGGAAGCCGATCGAGATCAGAGCCGCGTAGTCGATCCAGAGCGGCCCCGTGAGGTTGAACCAGTACACGAGGACCGCGACGAGGGTCAGCGCCATGAAGAGGATGGTGGCGGGCGCCCGGCGGCCCTTGAACACCTTGTCCGAAATCCATCCGCAGGCGATCGTGCCGGGGATCGCCGCGTACTCGTAAAGGGACCAGCCCAGACTCGACTGGTGGAATGAGAACCCTTTGGCCGTTTCGAGATAAGTGGGAATCCAGTTCACCACGCCGTACCGGACGAAGTACACGAAGGCGTTCGCGATGGCGATCGCCCACAGGTACTTGTTGGGAAGCACGTGGGTGAGGAAGATCTCGCGGAACGTCATGGTCCGCTCGTGATCGGCGGTGTAGTCCGGCGGATAGTCGTTGCGGTGTTCCTCGATGGGGGGCAGTCCTTCCGACTGAGGCGTGTCCCGCAGAAGAAGGAACACGACGACCGCGAGCACGGCTGCGATCACCGCGTTGAAATAGAACTTGGCTCCCCAGTCGTTGAAGAGCGTGACGCCCAGGAGCGCGAAGTTCGCGATCAGCGCGCCCCCGACGTTGTGCGAGACGTTCCAGAAGGAGACCGTCACCCCCCGCTCGTTGGTGCTGAACCAATGGACCATGGTCTTGCCGCACGGAGGCCAGCCCATTCCCTGCACCCAACCGTTCAGGGTCTGGAGGATCACGAGGACGAAGATCGACGTGTAGATCGCCTTCACCGTGCCGCTGATGAAGATGATGGCGCACGAGAGCAGCAGGCCGAGCGGAAGGAAGTACCTGGCGTTGCTGCGATCCGACACCGAGCCCATCAAGAACTTCGAGACGCCATAGGCGATGGAGAGGCCGGTGAGCGCGGTTCCAAGTTCGGCCTTCGAGTGCTGCGGGAACTCCTTGAGGATGTCCGGAATGGCCAGGGCGAGGTTGTTCCGGACGAGGTAATAGGCCGCGTAGCCGATGAAGATTCCGCCGAAGACCTGACGCCGGAGTCTTCGATACGCGGGATCCACGTCCGCGGCCGGGAGGGGCGGCGCCGCAGGGGCAGGTTTCAGCCATCCGATCATGGGTGGATCCTCGCTTCGTTCTCGCGTGGGCGGCGGATTCCGGGACGACCTACGGCTTGACCGGGGTGGGAGTCGGCACGTTGAGGCCCTTCGTCTTGAGGACGGCCCGCAGGCGGTCCGGACGGTCGGTGATGATGCCGTCGACCCCCATGTCGATGAACTTCTCCATGTCGGCGCTCTCGTTGATGGTCCAGGGAATCACCTTCAGACCGAGACCCTGCGCCTCCGCGACCTGGGCGGCGGCGACATCGCTCCAGTTCGGGGACCATACCGAGGCGCCGATGGCTTTCACGGCTTTCGGGATGGATCCGCCGAAGTTGTCGACATCCAGGCCGCCGAGCGAAGGCGAGGGGCCGGGCGCTCCCGGTTGAACGTTGCCGCCACCGGGACGCAGGGTCGTGAGAGCCACGGTCTCGATCTCCGGCGCGATCTTCTTCACCGCCGCGAGCGTCCGCCAGTCGAACGACTGGATGGCCGCGCGCTTTTCCATCTTCGCCTCGCGCACCACCTTCACCACGGCCTCCGCGAAAGCCTGTGGCCCCACGGTTTCCTCGGGCTTCTGGGGCGTGATCTTGGTTTCGATGTTGAAACGAACCGTGGTGTTTCCGCTCTTCTTCACCAGGGCGAAAAGGTCCGCGAGCCGCGGGATGCGTACGCCGTCCATACCCTTCTGGTCGGGATAGAGGGCCGCGTAGGGAGTGCCGGGTTTGATCCGGCCGACGTCGTACTTCTGAAGCTCCGCATACGTGAGCGAGTGAAACGACGGTCCGTGCGTCTCGATGAACTTGCCGCTTGCGTCGCGCGTGATTTCGGGATTGAGCAAGGGGTCGTGGCTCAAAACCACGACACCGTCCTTCGTGACCGCGCAGTCCAGTTCGAGTGTGTCGACCCCAAGGGTGAGAGCGCCGGCGAAACCCGGGAGCGTGTTCTCGGGCCACAGCCCGCGACCACCGCGATGGCCCTGCAGGTCGAAGGCGCGCGCGTCCGCGGCCGCCTGGACAAGTGCGATTTCGGGGGTCGGGGTCTGGGTCAGAGCCAGGAGGAATCCGATGGCAGGAAGGAGCATGCGCTTGAGCTTATCCCCATCGAGTCCAGCGATGATCCCGGGAGAGTCGGATGGACGGCTTCAGCAGCGGGTGCGCATCGACTCGCGGTTTCTCTCCTGGGCGGCCGGGCTCTCGAAGCCCTTCGCGACGGCGTTCGCCCATGCCTTCTCGATGTAGATCGTGGCGTCGAACGTCTTGCAGTCCGTGTCGCCGTGATCGATGGTCACCGGCCCGATCTGTGCCGCCGCGGCGAGCGCGGCTTTGCGCAAGGCAGCGTCCCGGCAGCCGATCGAGATGACCGCGCCGTTCATGGCCTCGCGCTCGTTGTTGGGCGCCTGATGAATGCCCTTCTGGATCGTCGCGAGGCGGGGCAGGAACCACTCTCGCGGGAGATCTTCGTTGCGCATCGCGAGCGCTCCCACCAGCATCCAGCCACAGGAGCGCTGAGCCTCGGATCTGGACTTGAGCCAGGCGTCGGCGCGCGACAGGGCGTGGGGTCCCTCGACGGCGAGATGAGCCACATAGGCGTGGCACCCTCGCGCGGTTTGCTCGGACGCCCAGGAATCCAGGTCGGCCGAGGTCATGACCTGCGGATCGGCGATCTTGACCGCGAGATTTCGGGCGTCAATGTTTCGCGTGTTCCAGAGCGCAAGCGCCAGTTCGTGGTCCACCTTGATCCGCTTCATCAGGATCTTCAGGTCGGAGAAGTTGACGCCGAACATGGGGCCGGTCGCGCCGTGTCGCGCCCAGGTCTTGCGGGTCTGCGCCGAGCCCGCCTTCTCGAGCGCGGTCATCACTTCGGTCAGGGACATTCGCGGGGGAGCTTGTTTCCCCCCTGGCTTCGACGTGCGTGGGACGGAGGGTTTGGGCTTACCGGCCATGGTGGGCTCCTCGTCTTGCGAAACGAAAACGAGAGGGACTCTACTCCCGCAGGGCAGCGGCGGGATCGGTTTGAGCCGCTTGTCGCGCCGGCCAGGCAACCGCGCACAAACCACAGACTGCGAACGCGACCGTCGCGGCGGAGATTACATAGGGGTCGGTCGCCTGGACACCGAACAGCTGCGACTGCAGCAGGCGTCCCAGACCCACCGCGCCGCCCACGCCGAGAGCGAGGCCAATCGCCAGCACCGACGACCCCTGTCTCAGGAACAGATGTGTGATCGCTTTCTGGTCGGCCCCGATCGCGATCCGCAACGCGATCTCGCGCTCGCGCTGCCGCACCGCGTAGGCGATGACTCCGTAGAGGCCGATGAGCGAGAACAATCCGGAGAGCAGGGCAAACACCATGAGAAGGGTGGCGAGGAATCGCGGGCCCGCGCGCTGCTGGTCGAGGATCTCGCTGAGGGCCCGGGCGGTCCCAAGAGGCACCGATGCGTCGACCGACGCGATGGCTCCGCGAAGCAGGCGTTCGGTTTCGAGAGCCGGCCCCGATCCGCGGACGTAGGCGAAGTGGGAGAGTGCTGGCTGCTGGGAGAGCGACGCATAAAGATCCGCGAGATCCTCGTCCGTGTGGGACTGCCTCGTATCCGAGGCGACGCCGACCACCTCGTAAGAAACCGGCTGGAGCGTCGTATTCCCGAAGGGGGGCCACACGCGTACGTGCTCGCCGATCGCCCGACCAGCCGGCCAGAGCTTCCGGGCGAGCGACTCACTGACCACCGCAGTGAGATTGGAACCGTGTCGATCCTCGGACGTGAAACCGCGGCCCTCACGAATCGAAATCCCGAGCGTCTTGAAGTACTCGTGGCTCACCCTCATGACCGCGGCGCGGTCGGTCGCTTCGGTCCCGGACGTATCCCGCGACACACCTCGCAGCGGCGGCTGCTGCAGCGGCCAATAGGTGGTGAAAGCCACGCCCCCGATACCGGGCTGCTCCAGCAGGCGCTCTTGCACCCGCGCGAGGAAGGTGGTCCCGCTGGCTGGCTCGGGGTACGCGCGTTCGCGCAAACTGAGGCTGCCCACGATCACCCCCCGCTCGTCGATGCCCATGTCCACGTTCAGGATCCGGAGACCGCTCTGCACCATCAGCGCGGCCCCGATGAGCAGGGTCAGGCACGCCGCCACCTCGGTGGCGATGAGCGCCGAGCGCGCTCTTTGCTGCGATGGTCCGACTCCGGCGCCTTTCTGGCCGTTCAGGACCAGGGCGACCGGGGTGCGTCGCAGGGCCCACGCGGGGGCGATCGAACAGACCGCGGTCATGAGCAGGCCGCCCGCCAGACCGCCCACCAGCACCATCCAGTCGGGAGCCAGTGCTGCCGTACCGCCCGGAACGGCGCGGGCGAGTTGCTGTTCGATGGTCGGCGCGAGCGACTTCAGGATCAGCCGCGACAGCGTCAAGCCGAACGCGGTGGCCAGGGCGCCGAGCACCATCGCCTCGGCGACCAGAGCTCGGGTGATCTGCGTCCCGGTCGCCCCGAGGGCCTTGCGGACCGCGACCTCGCGGCGTCTCTCCGTGGCGCGCACGAGAAGCAGAACCGCGACGTTCGCGCAGGCGATAAGCAACACGAGGCCGGTGGCGGCAGCGAGCGATATGAGCACGGGCCGGATCCGTTCGACGTAGGCGGAATGGGTGGAGAGCAGCCCCGCGCGCCACTCCTTGGGTAGCGCGGGATTCTCGGATCGTACTAGGGCGTCGATCCGCTGGGCGGCCACGTCGGCGCTCACTCCCGGCCGCAGGCGCACCATGTAGGGATACGAGGGTCCGCGAAGGGGGGCCAGCACTTCGGTGAACGGGTTCATGTGCCAGAACCGCTCGGGCAGAACACCGATCACGGTGAACGATTCGGCTTCATCGATGCGATCGTTGAGATAGGCCTCGAATCGCCGACCGAGGATGGAAGGGTCGCCCCCGAAGTGGCTTTGCCACATCCGATGGCTGATCAGAGCCACCGCGGGACGACCGGTTTCGAAGTCCGCGGTTTCGAATCCCCGACCCATCGACGGGGTCACGCCGAACCCTTTGACGTAGCCCGGCGTCACCCACGCGCCCTGAGCGGCCCGCGCGTGCGGTTCGCCGCGCAGGTTGAACGTGTCGAGGTCCCATGAGATCGGGAGTTCGACCACATCCTCGAGCGTGCGCCAGTCGAGCTTCTCGAAGTCGCGCGGAAAGTCGATGCCGGGAGGCGGGAAGTTCATCCCGGGCGGCACGTACTGAACGTTGTAGAGGCGGTGGCTTTCCGGATAGGGCAGGGCGCGCACGAGGTAGGCGTTGACGAGGGTCAGGACGGTCACGCACAACGCCAGTCCCACGCCCAGTGTGGAGACTGCGACCAGGGTGAAGCCGCGCGCGCGCGGCAGAGCCAGCAACGCGTTCCGCAGATCGGTCAAGAAAGCGTTCATTCTCGTTTCAGGAAGCAATCCCTGCGCCATTCCCAAGGGCCCACTGCCGCGGGCCGCTGCCGATTTGCGTTCGGTTGCGGGAATGCGGGTCCCAAACGCGGACGTCTGGACCGCTCAAAGAGCCTGATTCCGGCGCCAGATCCTCGCCCGCGAGTGGCACGAAGTTTGAACCAGGTCCGCGCGAGGAGAAAGCAAGATGAACGTGATCTCAGTCCTTTTGTCTGCCGCGCTTGTGACCCAGGCCGCCCAGGGTTCACCCAGGATCAGCCTGGCCGCCGCGGACGAGCCGGGCGAGCGGCTCATCGTCTCCGGGCGCGTGTTCGGTCCGGATGGGAAGACCCCGGTCGCCGATGCCTCGCTCTACGTCTATCAGACCGACAAGGACGGGATCTACTCCAGGCCCGTCAACGACAGCCGGACCCCGCGCCTGCGCGCCAATCTGCGTTCGGACTCAGAAGGGCGATACGAATACAGCACCATCAAGCCCGGCTCCTATCCTGACACGCAGAATCCCGCGCACATCCACTATGTGGTGAAAGCGCCCGGCTTCCGGGACAGGATCTTCGAGATCGTCTTTGAGGACGACCCGCTGGTGAGTGAACGCATCCGGGCCAATGCGGCGAGGGAGGACAGCGGTTTCTCGATCCGTCCGCTCAGCCGCGACGCTCAGGGTGTGCTGCGGTGCACGCAGGACATTCGTCTGATCAGATGACCCAGGCGCCCGCGTTACAGCCCAACCCAACGAGGCGCGGATTACAGGGGCACGCCCGCGTCCTCGACTGCGAGGTGGGCGCGAAGCTCGAAGTACTCAGAGCCGTGGGCGAAGGGCCGGCCGTTCCAGACTTCGAACATGGGCTGGTGCGCGGGCGCCAGACCGCTGGTTGGAAGCCAGGTCAGATAGAGCCAGTGAAGGGCCCGCAACTCGAGGTCGATGCCTCCTGCGATGTCGACTTCGGCGACTCGCATGGGTGAGAACTCCGTGATGCTCACCTCGACATCGCCCTCGGTTCCCCAGGGGACTTCGAGACCCACGTCGTAGCGACATTTCTCGAGCGGAACGATTTCGGGATCGTCCCATTGATAGCCGAGCCACTGGCCATCCGCGAGACCGCGCGCCTCGGCCCATGACGTCAGGCGGGC
The DNA here is from genome assembly GCA_964396875.1 of uncultured Acidobacteriota bacterium. Lineage (GTDB taxonomy): Bacteria > Acidobacteriota > Vicinamibacteria > Fen-336 > JAGNNV01 > JAGNNV01. The sequence continues at coordinate 8,718 of CAYNHK010000208.1, forward strand.
GATCGCTTCAGGAACACCGCCCACATAGGGTGTCGTGACCCGGATGTATGCGACACGCCGAGCGGGGATGTCGCGAAGCCGTACCGCGAAGCCGTCCGGATTCTCCCCTGAGGGCAGCCCCTTGAGGTGATGTTGGCCGGGCGGGGC
>CAYNHK010000209.1:0-8835 GCA_964396875.1 uncultured Acidobacteriota bacterium
CGATAGGGACTCCCATGGGGTTGCTTCGTCGCGGTACCAACGGAATGGCTCCTCGCAATGACGAGAGGTCCAATTGGCTTGGTAGTAGTCGGGCGATCCGCCTCTTCGCGGTGACGCTTCTCGTCGGGGCTTCCGTGTCCGCGGCGAAGTTCACCTCCGCTGAAGGCGAAGAGGACGCGCTGTTGCGCGACGCGACGGTCGCAATCGAGCGGGCGCGTATGGACCTCATTGGAGTTCGGCGCGATCTGCACACCTTCCCCGAACGAAGCGGGGCTGAGTCCCGCACCGCGGCCATCGTCGCCGCGCGGCTTCGAGCGCGCGGCCTGGAGGTCCGGACCGGCGTGGGCGGCCATGGCGTGGTCGGAATCCTGCGTGGATCTCAGCCCGGTTCCGTGATCGCCTTCCGCGCCGACATGGACGCGGTCCCGTCCACCGCGCCCGACCCCGTCGACTTCCGCTCGCAAGTGCCCGGCCTTCGCCACATCTGCGGGCACGATATCCACACCACGGTGGGACTCGCGATCGCGGACGGTCTCTCGGCCATTGCCGACCGGCTCCCGGGCACGGTGGTGTTCCTGTTCCAACCCGCGGAGGAGTCGGCCACCGGCGCACAACTGATGTTGGCGGACGGAGTCTTCAATGCGGTTCGGCCAAAGGAGATCTTCGCCTTCCACACCGCGCCGCTCGAGGCGGGACGCATCGGCACAAAACCCGGCGCGATGTTGCCGGCGCGCGACAACGTGAGCGTCTCGTTCAAGGCGCCCGCGAATCGGAATGATCTCGGGCAGCAGGTCGCGATGAATCTCGCGGCCCTGGCCAGCCCCGGGATCGGTTCGTCGAGCGCCGAGCCCTTTGTCATCATTCAGTCGCAGCAGACGGAGTGGCTGTCGGGTTCGGGTCAGTGGCGGGTGAGCGCGAACCTCACGGTTTCCGGGCCCGAGGCCCGTGAAGCGGCGCGAACCCGTCTCGACGCTGCCCTCGGCAGCCTCCGCCTGGCTGGTTTCAGTCCCGCGGTCGATTGGCAGCGAAAAGTCCCCGGGGCCTTCAACGATCCGACCTTGGAGTTGTCGCTCCGTCCGGCGATCGAGCGGGCGATGGGTGCGAGCAACCTGATCGTCAGTTCCACACTGCCCACGCCCTTCTCGGAAGACTTCGGGTGGTTCACCGACGAAATCCCGGGCGTCATTTACTGGCTCGGGGTCGCGAACGCGGAGAGGGGCTGGTCGGGACTCCCCCACAGCCCCGACTACGTGGCGGACGAGGATTCGATCCAGGCCGGCGCACGGGCCATGGCCGCGGTGATCCTGGATCGGCTGCGCAAAGGGAGCCCGCTCGCGGCCGGCCTTCGCTGAAGGCGGTCGAAGCGAACCTCAGGCGCCGAAGAACTTCCGGACCCGCGCCGCCACCTGCCGGTCCGTCATCCTGTCGGCCGATTCGACGGCGAGGAGCTTTTCGTCGAGGCGGTGCTTCCGGAGCCGCTTCCTGAGTTCGATCTTCGCCTCGCCCGGTCCAAACACCACCAGCGCGGAGCAGTCGCGGATCGTGGCGATCACCGCGTCGTAGTACAGATTCAGCTGCTGCTTGAGCGCCCGTTCGCGAAGGTCGCTCGCCGGGGCCTTCTGCGGCTCGAACGAACCCCTGAGAGGCGAATCGCCGGCGCGCCGCAGCTGGCGGCTGACCGGCGAGATGACGAGTCGGATTTCCTCGCCGTGGTCGGTCAAGGCCACGACCACCGCCTTCCCGTGGTCGATCCACAAGCCCGCTCTTGCTTTCATGGCATCCTCCTTCGTGGCCGGCGTTCCTGCAGACACTCCGGCCATGAGCAGTGTGGTCCGGTCCGGCCGGCGGATCAATGATGCGGACGGACCATGGCCGCGTGTCGAAACCCCCGAAGGCCGCGCGTCCTAGGACCAAAGCCCACTCACCGACGAGGAATCATGAAAACGAAGAAGACGGCTCACCTCGGCCCCCAACTGTTCGATTTCCTGCGCGACCTGCGGAACCACAACGATCGTGAGTGGTTCCAGCCGAACAAGGAGCGCTACGAGCGCGACGTTCGGGATCCCCTCCTGGCCCTCATCCGCGACGCCGCGGCGCCGCTCGCGAAGATCAGCCCCGAAATCCAGGCCGATCCTCGTCCGAGCGGCGGGTCGCTCTTCCGGATCTACCGGGACACCCGCTTCAGCAAGGACAAGACGCCCTACAAGACCCACGCCGCCGTGCAGTTCCGGCATCGTGCGGGAAAGGACGTGCATGCCCCCGGCTTCTACCTTCACCTCGAACCCGGGAACGTATTCATCGGCGCCGGTTTGTGGCATCCCGAATCCGAGCCCCTCCGCGCGGTCCGCACCGCCATTGCCAGCCGGGCTGCGGACTGGAAGCGGGTACTGAACGCGCCCGCCTTCAAGAAGGTGTGTGCGCTCGAGGGAGAAGTCGCGAAGCGCGCCCCTCAGGGCTTCGACCCGAGTCACCCTCTGATCGACGAAATCCGGCGAAAGGACTTCATCGCCGTGGTGAGATTCAAAGACGCAGAGGCGCTTCAGCCGGAGTTCCTCGACCGGGTCCTCGCGGCCTTCCGGGCCGCCGCTCCTCTGAACGCGTTCATCTGCCGCGCTCTCGGCCACCCCTGGTAAGAAAACGGCCCCGCGCCGGCGCCATGACGGAACTTTCTCCCACTGGACTTCGTCCAGTCGGAGAGCTAGTGTGCATCACACAGTAGCTCGAAGAAAGGACGCGAAAACGCGGAATCTGAGGTGGCCGAGAACACAGCGGACTGGTCGTCACAACTGCGGCGGGGTGTGCTGGAACTGTGCATCCTCCAGGTCCTCCGGCGTTCCGAGAGCTACGGCTACGAAATCGTAACCACGCTCGGGTCCCTGGGCCCGCTGGCCGCCGGCGAAAACACCGTTTATCCGCTGCTGCGAAGGCTGAAGGCCGAGGGGCTCCTCGATACCGTGACTCGGGATTCCCCCTCCGGGCCGCCCCGGCAGTACTACCAATTGACGTCCGAGGGACGAAGGCGACTCGGCGCGCTGCAGAAGGAATGGGAGGCGATGGCGAGCGCCGTCAGCCAATGTTTGAGCCTCAAAAAGGAAGAGCCGTCATGATTCAAGAGAACCCGATCATCAGCCAGTACATGGCAAGCCTTGAGGCCGGCCTCGCCGGACTCAACGAGACCGACCGGGCGGAGGTGGTTCGCGACATCCGGAGCCACATCGCCGAGGCCGTGGCCGCGGGTCAACCCCTCGAGCGCGTCCTGGGCTCGCTTGGTTCGGCCGAGTCCCTGGCGCGCGCCTACACCGTGGAGTTGCTGATCAAGAAGCCGAGCGCTTTCAAGGCGCCCGGCAACCGCGCCCTTCGAATCGCCGGCCTGGTCCTCGTGGGCGGCATCCCCACCATCGTCGCCTTCGCGGTCCTTGGCGTGGTGGGCGTCACCTTCTCGCTCACCGGCGTGGTCCTTCTCCTCGCCGGAAAGGCCGCCCTCACGGAGTCGCTGCCGTGGTGGGTCACCATGGACGCGGACCCGAGACTTGCCATCATGCTCGGGCCACTGATGTCGGCGGTGGGTCTGGCGCTGCTGGGTGGGTTGTGGCTCTACGTGCGCATGGCCACGAACGTCGTGCGGCGGGTTCTGCCGCCGGCGAAGGGGTAGGCATTTTCCGATATCGAAACTGCGTCTGGCCCCGGTACGCCGCCTCTATAGTGACTGGAAGCCAAGAATCCCTCACTTTCGACAAGGAGCGACGATGCCGATCCACAACCAAGAGGACGCTACGCGTCGGGACTTCATCAACACGACCATCGCCGGGGCGGCAGGTGTGGTTGTCACGGGACTCGCGAACTCGCCTTCAGCGTTCGCGCAAGACGAGCGGACCGCGATCGTCGCGCAGATCAAGGCGCAGCGTGAAGCCACGGTGCTCTCGCTCCGCGAGTGGATCGCCCTGCCCTCGATCGCGGCCGAGAACATCGGCTATCCCAAAGGCGCTGAGTACATGGCGCAGCTCGCACGCGAGGCCGGCTTCACGCATGTCGAGGTGATCCCGACGAAGGGAAAGCCCGGCGTGTTCGCGACCCTCGATGTCGGAGCGCCCACCACCCTCGGGCTCTACTTCATGTACGACGTGAAGCAGTACGACCCCGCGGAGTGGACGCAGCCCCCGCTCGAAGGACGGATCATCGATCGGCCGGGCCTCGGCAAGGTCATGGTCGGCCGCGGCGCCACGAATACCAAGGGCCCGCAAACCGCATGTCTCGCCGCCTTGCGCGCGTTCAAGGCGGCCGGGCGGAAGCCCCCCATCAACTTCGTCCTCGTCGCGGAGGGCGAAGAGGAAATCGGCTCCCCCAACTTCTCCGAAATCGCGTTCAAGCGCGAGGTCGAGGCGGCGTTGCGCAAGTGCGTGGGAGTCATCATCCCTCTCGGCAGCCAGGACGCGGAGGGCGGCGTCCAGGTGAACCTCGGGGCTAAAGGCATCGTCGAGATGGAGATCGTCTCGAGCGGGGAGAAGTGGGGCCGGGGGCCGTCGAAGGACGTGCATTCGAGCCTGGCCGCGCAGATCGACAGCCCGGCCTGGCGTCTCGTTCAAGGTCTCAACACACTGGTGAAGGCCGACGGCCACACGCCGGCGGTCGAGGGCTTTTTCGACAAAGTGAAGCCTTTGAGTCCTGAGCTCAAGAAGATCCTCGCCGACGCCATCCCGAAACGCAGCGAGGCCTCCGCGAAGAAGGCGCTCAGCACGCAGCGTTGGATCGCCGACGAGCCGTGGGCGGTTTCCCTAGAGCGTCTCGTCTCGCAGCCCACGATCAACATCGAGGGTCTGGTGGGCGGCTACACCGGTCCCGGCGGCAAGACCATCCTCCCCCACCGCGCGGTGGCGAAGATCGACATGCGTCTCGTGCCCGACATGACCGCGAAGGAAACGCTCGACCTCGTGAAGAAACATCTCGCGAAGCACGGCTTCTCCGACCTCGAGGTGAACATGAGCGGCGGTTACGACCCGACCGAAACGCAGGCTGATTCGAAGCTCATCAAGGGGATCCTCACGGCCTATCGGAAGGCGGGGCTCGATCCTCTTCTGTGGCCGCGGCTTGCCGGCTCGTGGCCCGGCGTGACCTTCACGGGCGCGCCCTTGAAGCTCGCGGCCGGACAGTTCGGCCTCGGCTTCGGCGGTGGAGCCCATGCCCCGGACGAGTTCTGGCTGATCGACTCATCCAACCCCAAAGTCGCGGGGATGGAAGGGGCGACCACGTCCTACGTCGATCTGTTCTATTCGCTCGTGTAGCGCGGGGAGCAGGGCGAGCACGGGGACCGCTCCTCACACGACGCTCCCCGGCGCTTTTTCCGTGAGAGCATTGACACCCCCGATGACGACGCAAGACACTGCGGCGACCCTGGACACACGAGGCATCGGCGGTCACCCGGCCGGTCTGACCACGCTGTTCCTCACCGAACTGTGGGAACGCTTCAGCTACTACGGCATGCGCGCCATCCTGGTCCTCTTCATGGTGGCGCCCATCGTGGACGGCGGCCTCGGCTTCGACACCGTCCAGGCCAGTTCGCTCTATGGGACCTACACCATGGCCGTCTACCTGCTGGCCCTGCCCGGCGGCTTCGTGGCCGATCGATGGCTGGGACAGCGGCGGGCGGTGCTGCTCGGCGCCTCCTTCATGGCCGCGGGCCAGTTCGTTCTCGCCGTGCATTCGATGCCCACGTTCTACGCCGGCCTGACGCTCATCGCGGTCGGCACCGGCCTGCTCAAGCCGAATATCTCCGTCCTGGTGGGCCGTCTCTACGGCCCCGGCGACGTCCGCCGCGACAGCGGTTTCTCCATCTTCTACATGGGCATCAACGTGGGCGCGCTCATGGCGCCCCTGGTGTGCGGGTGGCTCGCCGAGAGCCCGGCCTTCAAGGGGTGGCTCGCGGGCATGGGGCTCGACCCCGCGCGCAGCTGGCACTACGGTTTCGGGGCCGCGGGGATCGGCATGCTGGTCGGTATCGCGGTCTTCATGATGCAGAGCGCTCGCCTGCCCGGCGACGAGGAGCGCGCGGCAGCCCGGGCCGCAGCGGCCGCGGGCCAGCCCGAGCGCCTGACGAAAGAGGAATGGAAGCGGCTGGGCGCCATCGTCATCCTCTTCGCTTTCACCATCATGTTCTGGGCGGCCTATGAGCAGAAGGGAGCGAGCCTCAACCTGTTCGCCAAACGGCTGGTGGACACGAACGCCTTCGGGTTCCAGTTCCCCGCGAGCTGGCTGCAGTCCCTGACCCCGCTCTACGTGATCCTGCTCGCCCCGGTCTTCGCTCGGCTCTGGGTCCGCCTGGGCACGCGGCAGCCCTCGAGCCCGGCCAAGTTCTCACTCGGCCTGTTCGCCATCGCGATGGCGTTCTGCCTGCTCGTGCCTGCCTCGGCGCTGACCGCGAGCGGCAAGATCTCTCCGCTGTGGCTGGTCGGTGTCTATTTCTTCGACGTGGTCGGCGAGTTGTGCCTCTCTCCGGTCGGGCTCAGCACGGTGACGAAGCTCTCGCCGGCCCGGTTCGTGGGGCTGATGATGGGCCTGTGGTTCTTCGCGACATCCCTCGGCAACAAGCTCGCGGGATTCCTGTCGGGCTTCTTCGTGGCCGACGATGCGAGTCGGCTGATGCAGCTTTATGGCGGTATCGCAGTGGCGCTCCTCGCCTCTTCGGCCCTGCTGTTCGTGTTGACGCCGAAGATCCGCCAATGGTCGGGTGAAGCCTGAGATGGCCCGTAGGCTCGTCTTGATCAGCACGTCCACCGTATTCGGGACTCGGTATCTCGAGCACGCCTACCCTGAACTGCGCGACGCGTTCGGGGAGATCGCCCGGGTGCTTTTCATCCCCCACGCCCTCAAGGACCGGGACGCCTACGCCGCCAAGGCGCGCCCCGCATTCGAGGAAATGGGCTACGGGCTCGATTCGCTGCACGAGGCGTCGGATCCGCGCGAGGCCATCGAGCGGGCCGAGGCCATCTTCTGCGGAGGCGGCAACACGTTCCGCCTCCTGAAGGCGCTTTACGAAATGGGCGTCCTCCCACTCATCGAGAAGCGGGTGAAGGACGGCATGGTCTACGCGGGGGCGAGTGCGGGATCGAATCTGGCCTGCCCCACCATCCGCACGACGAACGACATGCCCATCGTGCAGCCGCCCTCCTTCGATGGCCTCGGTCTCGTCCGGTTCCAGATCAACCCGCACTACCTCGACCCGGCGCCCGACTCCACTCACATGGGCGAAACGCGGGAGGTCCGCATCCGCGAGTTCCACGAGGAGAACTCGGCTCCGGTGGCGGGCCTGCGCGAGGGCGCGATCCTGCGCGTCGACGGGGCCTCCATCACCCTCAGGGGCGTGGCGGGCGCACGGATCTTCAGGCGCGGTCTGGAGCCCCTCGAGTTCCTGCCGGGAGCGGCCGTCGAGGAGATCCTCGAACCCGCTGGCGGGGTCAGCCGGTCCAGCTGACCGCGTAGCGGCAGAAGGCGCCACCGCGAGCCCGACACGGCTCCTCGGTGATCTGCACCTTGGTGGCGCCGCACATCCGGAGCGCCTCCTCGTACCAGCCGATGACGGTCAGGCAGTCGTTCTCCGAGAAGGTTGCCGCCCCGTGAGTCGTGATGACGCCCGAGTTCGGCCCCAAAGGTTCGTACTCACGATGTCCTTCGTCGTAGTAGAAGCGGTAGATGCGGTCTGTGCCGGCCATGAAGGCCTGCGGGTTGCCCTTCTTGAGAAAAGCCTGATGCGCTCCGCCCAGGTTCGTTCGGGCGCTGCGCGCCCCGATCTTCTTGAAGATGTTGCGGTCCCCCCGGCCCAGCACCTCGACGATGGCCCGGTCGAGATCGGCATTGATCTCGAACGGGTACCATTTCGAACTGAGGAACACGGCTTCGAGCTGGCCCCGGTTCGCCGGGGTGACGGCAGCCAGCACCCTGGGCCAGGCTTCGTCGCCATACTCCTCACGTACGAATTCTTTGCGCGAGAGAAGAACCGCGCCTTTTACCTGTGTGGACATGGGGGCGGAGCTTATCTCCTCGCTGCGACGACCTCGATCTCTATCTGCGCTCCGCCGGGCAGAGCGGCGACTCCCAGGAACGTTCGCGCGGGAAGAGGCTTCGGCATCATCTCGACGTAGATCGCGTTGAAGGCTTCGTACTTCGAGACGTCGGTGACGTAGACGTTCGTCTTCACGACATCCGCGAGCGATAGATCGGCCGCCTTGAGGATCCCTTCGATGTTCTTGAGCGACTGGCGCGCGGCGGTCGCGAATTCGGGGCTCACCTTCCCAGTGGCTGGATCCGAGCCGATGTTCCCGGAAACCCAGAGCAGGTTCCCCACCATGACACCCTGGCTGTAGGGGGCCCCGGCACGGGGAGGCGACTCCTTCGAGGTGACGCGAACGTGGTCCTTCTGGGCCGCGGCGGTGTAGCCAAGTCCGAAGACAAGGGCGCAAAGGACAAGGGTCTGGGGGGGCTTCATGTGAACTCCTGTTTTGGTTGTCGATGGGGCCGTAAGGGGCTTTCCGTGCTACTGTTACGTCCGACCGTATCAGAAACCGACGCATCAAAACTGGTTCTGGTAGCCGCACGGGTCTTTCAATCTGACGTCGGCGAGCCAGGCCGCATAGGCACCGCAAACAGCGCACATCCACGTGCGACGGCAGCTTCAAACACGAACCTCTCGTGGCTCCACAGACGGAGCTCAGGTGGTTCCCTCCCCCATCGCCTCAAAACGAGGCTCAAGGTGCGAGAGGAATCACGAAGCCGCTGCCACACCCACTGCACTTCTGCGAAGCCGGAAAACCACAGGAACACCTTGACCGCAAGCACACCCGAAGA
>CAYNHK010000210.1:0-8825 GCA_964396875.1 uncultured Acidobacteriota bacterium
CAACTGCACCACCGGCACATCGGCCCTGGGCCACATGTGATGGAGCACCGACCACGTCCCATGGTCAAGACCCCAGTCGAGGCGCGCCGAAGCCCCATCCCTTCCGATCAGATCCACGACTTCCTTCGCGAGACCGGGATCGCCCTTCGCCAGGTATTGGATTTCGTACAGTTCCTCCGGAAAGCCGCCGAAGTCGTGGATGGTCGGGGGAAAGTCGTTGCCGGTCACCGCGGTTCCGCGGATGTACCAGTGAGCCGAGACCGCGAGAATCGCGCGAGGCCGGGGCAGAAGCGATCCGAGATCGCGGAAGCCGCGACTCCACACGTTGTCTTCGATCGCGTTCATGGGGGATCCGTGCCCCACGAACGCGACCGGAAGACGCGCCACTACCGGCCCATCTTCCCCATCTTCTTGAGCGGCGACTCGACCTGCTTATAGCCCGAGGGGGTCGCGAAGGCATCCGCTCCGATGGCGCCCTTCTTGATCTCGGTCGCTTCCATGCCGTTATCGATCTTCTTGCCCATCATGCTCATGGACGTGCGCTGCGACAGCGCGATCCCCTGGATTTCGGACATCTTCTGGATGAGCTTGTCCATGCCCTGGATCATCGGAATGCTCACGCGAGAGAGTTTCTGGAAGTTTGCGGGATCGAAGGGCGGGGTCAGGGCGGTGCTGTTGCAGGACTCCTGGGTCATGTTGGCGCCCATGGTCACGGTGTAGGTCTGGCAGGAATACCCGGCGACGGTCTTGGTCGCTCCCTTGGTGACCGTCACTTCCGACGCGGCTCCGCCCATCATCTTCGCCATCTGCTCGCGCATCTGGGGCGGCACCTGGGCCATCGCCTGCTCCATCTGCGCGGCCATCGACTTCATGGCCTGATCCATCTCGGCCACCGTCATCTCCGAATACTCCTTCTTCTTGTGGTCGATGCTCACGATCTTGCCGGAGGCGAACTCCATGATGGTGTCGTTCTGGCCGTTGTTCATCCGGATACGGTCCTTGGTGAAGTAGTGGGTCGCGATTCCTCCATCCGTGGACTTGAAAGTAATGGTGAGATCCTGGGCCGGCGCTGCGGCCGCGGTGGTCAGGAGGGCGAGTACGGCGATCGTGCGGTTCATGGGGAGTCCTTTCATGGTTTGTGCCCCAAGGATATCGCTCTGCTTCTACAGATTCGAGGCCTCGACGAAGGCCTGCACATGCCGTTCGAGCGTCGTCATGGGCAGGGAGCCGCTCCCGAGAATCCAGTCGTGGAACCGCCGGATATCGAAACGGGGGCCGAGGGCTTCGCGGGCCTTCTCCCGCAGCTCGAGGATACGCATCGCGCCCATCTTGTAGGCGAGGGCCTGCCCCGGCATGTCGCAGGAATAGCGAAGCGTTTCGCTCGCGATCTGGGTGTCCGTCTCCATCGCGTGCTCCTTCATGAACGCGATCGCCCGGTCCCGAGGCCAATCGAGAGCGTTCATGCCGGTGTCGACGACGAGGCGAACCGAGACGAACATCTCCATGGTCAGGCGGCCGTACCGGTCATAGGGGTCCTTGTACATGCCCATCTCCCCGGCGAGCGAGGCGGCATATTCCCCCCAGCCTTCGGTATAGGCGGTGTCGAACGACTCGCGACGGAACTCGGGGATCGCGGGGTTCTCGAAGGAGAGGTTGATCTGGAAGTGATGGCCCGGCACAAGCTCGTGGTAAGCGAGCGCGCCCGCGTTCAAAAGCGAGCGGTCGGAGAGGTTCGAGCCGTTGTAGTTGTAGAGGCCCCGTGGCTCGGTCGCGGTGGGAATCTGGTAGAAGCCGAAGGTCTGACCGGGCTCGAGTTGTGGATCCAGACGTTTGACGCCGTAGGGCGCTTTCGGGCGGCGGATGAAGAACTGATCCACCACCGGCTCGATCCCCGTCATGTAGCTCATCAGGCGTTCGCCGATTTCTTCGGGGGCCTTCGGGAAGAGGCGCGGGTTCGAGCGCAGCGACTCCTTGAACTCGACCGCCGTCCCCTTGAAGCCAAGCTCGGCACGGATCGCCGCCATCTCCGCGGCGACGCGCTTCACGTTCTTGAGACCGATCTCGTGGACCTGCTCGGGCGTCACGTCCATGGTGGTATGCAACTTCACGAACTCGCGATAGGCCTCGAGCCCTCCCGGGTACTGCTTCATGCCGACGCCTACGGGCGCTTTCGCGCGGTAGTCGCCCTTCACGGCCGCGGCGAGACGGGCAAGCGCGGGCGCCGCCTTCGTGTCGATCGCGACATCGACGGCCTTGAGAAACGCGGCGCGATCGGCCTCCGCAACCGCACCGAGCCGCGAGTCGGCCGGCCGAAATGGACTCGCAGGTCCCGTCGCGGAAAACGCCTTCAGCAGGCCATCGACCTGATCCAGTTGCGGCTTCGGCACACGGATGCCCTTCGCGGCCTGGGCCTTCAAGTTCGTCACGATCTGCGCGGCGAGGGCCGGAACCTCGGCGAGCCGCGCGAGGTAACGGTCGCGGTCCGCAACTGTCGCAAGCGGCAGCGCCGCGAAGATCTGACCCACCTGACCAAGTGGCGACAGGTACGGCGTCACCTGAAATCGGTAGTGGAAACTCTTCGGAGCCTCGACCCGAAGTCGCAACTGCCGGCGCAGGACATCGAGCGAGAGCGACTCCTCGTGGGTGAGCTCCTTCATATTGACCGGCGTGAGTCGGGCGAGCAGGGCCTGCGCTTCGCGCGCGTCTCGCTCCTCCCCCGCCAGACTCACATCGGGCAGCCGCTCGATGGGAAGCCCAAGCTTCAGACGGCGCATCGGACTCTCGCGCGTGATCACTTCGAGGTAAGCGTCGCCGACTTCGCGGACCAGACGTGAGGAGGCGTTGGGGGCGGCAACGGTCGTGACCGCGCCGGGAGCGGGCTCCGCGTGTTCGCGGTAGCTCGTCGGCCGTCCGTCCTTCGGTACGAAGTGATACGTCCGAAGTTTGTACTGAATTTCGAAAGCGGGATTCTCTATCAGGCGAATCACTTCGGCGCCCGCGAGCAGAACCGGACCATACCCATGCTGCGCGTATTCGCTCGTCGGACGGTTGTAGTAGTAGACCTGATCGCTCGCGAGTGTGGTGCCGACGCAGGTCCCGATCACCTCCCCCGCCTTGCCGATCTTCTGCGACACGCCCATCCAGCCGGCGAGCGCGATGCTCCCGTAGGTGGTCGGGCTGATCCAGCCCTGGTTGACCGCGCGGGCGAGCCCGTAGACAAACATCGCCGAGGCCGAGGTCTCGAGATACGAGTCGCTGCGATCGAGCATCTGATGCCACAGGCCGGAGTTGCCCGACTGGTACTCGGCCACCCCGCGCAGCACCGCGCGCAATTGGGCCTTGACCGGCTCGTAACCCGGATGGTCTTTGGGCAGGACATCGAGCAGGTCGCACAGCGCGACCACGATCCAACCGCTCGCACGCCCCCAGAAGAAGAACGGCGCCTCGGGATTGTGGCGATGAAGGCCGTGCGTGTAGAGCCCTTTCCCGGGCACGAAGAGGTGCTTCGAGAGTTGCAGCGCCTGCTTCACCGCGTCGTCGAGCCACTTCTTCTCGCCGGTGAGTCGCCCCATCTCGGCGAGTGCGGGGATACTCATGTAAGCGTCGTCCGCCCAGAGCGACTCGGCCTGCGGCCTTTGTCGCGCCAGCGTCCCGTCGGGAAACCGGAACTGCCTGTTCCCCACCCAGTCGGTCCACACATCGATCTGCGGCTTGAGGTCGGGCCCCACCTTCGCGAGGCGGGCGCGGATCAGGGCCGCGGCCATCGACCCCGAATCATCGAGGGCGCGGGGATCGAGCGCCGCGCGAAATGGATTGGCGCGGTCGAGTTTGAAAGCCGTCTCCGCTTTCCTGAAGTACGGAAGCCACTGATGGATGAAGTTCATGTGGCGCTCGGTGAAGGCGGTGAATCGAGGGTCGCCCGTCACCCGCCCGGCGTGGAGCATTCCCGCATGCACCACGCCCATCTCGTAGCCCACCGGGCCGAACAGCTTCGGCCCCGTCTTGAACGTGGCGGTGGCCACGGGGTTGGCCATGTCGGTGATCGGCTGACCGGTCCGACGATCGACCACTTCGGTCAGCGCCGTTACCTCGAGAAAGCCACGCACGCGGTTCAGAGATTCTGTGATCTCCGCCTTCGTCGGCATCTGGTACGGAATCGGATACACGCCCTCGGCGGCGTCGTTTGGGTTGGGGTTGTCGCGGTTGCGGTATTTCTGCTCCTGCGCGGCAGCGGATCCGGCGAGAAGAACCGCGGCGAACAAGGCGGCGGCGAGGGGATTCTTCAGCAGAGGAGTCATGGGCGGGCTTTCATCAGTTCTGGGGATGGGGCAGAAGTGGAGCGTCTTCAACCAGTCTAAGGCGGCCCCGCAGCCGCGAAGCGAGGTACGCTGCGGCCTCATGAAGACCATGTTCCTCCTGGCTTCGAGCCTTCTCGCCGCGCCGCTTTCCTCCGCCGCTCAGGAGAAGTCGGGCCCAACGCCCGATGCGATCGTGGCCGCTGACGGATCCGGCCAGTACCGCTCGTTGCAGGAGGCCATCAGCAGCGCGCCCATGCGCACCGGAAAGGGCGATCCGCGCTGGGTCATCTTCGTGAAGAAAGGCGTCTACCGCGAGCGCGTCTACGTCCAGCGCGAGCGGGGAAACATGCTGATCCTCGGCGAAGAGGCGGCTGCGACGATCGTGACCTACGACCTCCACGCCAACCTCGCCGGTCCGGACGGCAAACCCATCGGCACGTTTCGCACGCCCACCGTGCAGGTGGACGGCGACGACATGATCTGGGAGAACCTCACCATCGAAAACAACGCGGGCGAACCCGGTCCTCGTCCGAACGGCCCTCCGGTGGCTCAGGCCCTCGCCCTGAGAGTGGACGGCGATCGCGTGGTCTTCAAGCGCTGCCGCTTCCTCGGCTTTCAGGACACGATTCTGCTGAATCGAGGACGCCACTACTTCGCGGACTCGTACATCGAAGGTCACGTGGACTTCATCTTCGGCGCGGCAACCGCGTACTTCGACCGTGTCCACATCCACGCGCTGCGAAACGGTTACATCACCGCGGCTTCCACACCCGAAGGCACGCCTCACGGTTTCGTATTCCGGGACACGCGGATCACCGGGGACCCTGGCGTGAAGACCTATCTCGGTCGCCCGTGGCGCAACTATGCGCGCACCGTCTTCATCCGCAGCGAAATGTCGTCCGTGGTTCACCCGGAGGGATGGCACAACTGGAACAAGCCCGACGCTGAGAAAACCGTGTTCTACGCGGAGTTCGGCAACACCGGTGAAGGCTCTGCCCCGTCGTCACGAGTCCCCTGGGCCCGCAAACTCACACCGCAGGAGGCCGAGGAGTTCACGCCTGAGAAGGTGCTCGGTGGCGCGGATGGCTGGAAACCGACGGCGCCACCCGCACGCGCGGGTAGCCCCTGGAGCAATGCGTACCTCAGGCACGAAGCGCCCTGGTACGCGTCGACCGAGGCGCGCGCGGTGGCCTCGAGCGTGATTCAGTATCAGTCGGCCGAGGGCGGCTGGCCCAAAAACACCGACCTCGCGACACCGCCCCGATCTCCCGGGGACGTGCCGAAGGCTGGAGATGGCGTCGCCAACACCATCGACAACGACGCCACAACGCTCCCTCTTCAGTTCCTGGCCCGGGTCATCCACGCGACGGGCGATGAGACGTTCCGCGCTTCGTTCCTCCGCGGGCTCGACTACCTGCTCGGGTCGCAGTATTCAAACGGGGGGTTCCCTCAGTTCTACCCGCTGCGTGGGACCGAGTACTACTCCCGCATCACCTACAACGATGGCGCGATGATCCGTGCGCTGCAAGTGTTGCGCGATGCCGCGGCGGGCAAAGCTCCCTACACTTTCGTGGACTGGGAACGCCGGGCAAAGGCGGCGGACGCCCTGAAGCGTGGTCTGGATTGCATCCTCAAGACGCAGATCGTCGACGCCGGAAAACTCACGGTCTGGTGCGCGCAACACGACGAGAAGACACTTGCGCCCGCCTGGGCCCGTGCTTATGAGCCGCCCTCGTTCTCCGGGAGCGAAAGCGTCGGTATCGTGAACTTCCTCATGGCTATCGACAAACCCACTCCCGAGATCATCGCCGCGGTCGAGGGTGCGATCGCCTGGTTCGGGAAGGTCGCGATGACCGGAGTCAGGGTCGAGGAGGTCCGGGGGCCCGACGGCCGCACGGAGCGCCGGCTGGTTCAAGATCCCACAGCGCCGCGATTGTGGGCGCGGTTCTACGAACTTGGAACGAACCGTCCCCTCTATCTCGATCGCGATTCCGTGTTCCGGTACAACTTCGCGGAGATCGGTTACGAGCGGCGAAGCGGCTACGCGTACCACGGGACCTGGGCTGAGCGGCTTCTGACTCGGGACTATCCGGCCTGGCGCGCACGGCATGTCACTAGCCACAGGTTCTGATGACCTGCCCCCGCTGCTCTTCCGACAACGCGTCAGATGCGCTCGACTGCGCGTCGTGCGGGATCGTCTTCGCGAAGTGGCGTCCGCCTCGACCGTCGCAAACGGTCGAATCGGCGGAGCGGCCCGCGCCCGTTGAAGGCGTCGCGGGGCCGTGGGTTCAACTCACCGCCGATCCGCCGCCACCGCAACCGCCTGAATTCGTCGGCATCACTCACGCGGGCTGGCGGTCCGCCGCCATCGGCCTGGGGATGGCATTCGTTCTGACCTTCTTTCCCTTCCTCTCGTTCATCCTCTCGCCCATCGCGATCATGGTCCATGAGATCGGCCACACCGTCGTGTTGTGGCTCTTCGGCTATCCCGCAATCCCCGCCTTCGATTTCGCGAACGGGGGCGGCGTCACGATGAGCGATCTCGAGCGCTCGCCTTCCGCGGTCTGGGCCTGGGCTATCGGGCTGATCGCTCTCGGCTGGTGGAAGAGGGAGAACACGAAAGCCCTGATCGCGCTCGGCGCGCTCGCCCTGATCTACTTCTGGATGTACAACTCGGTTCGCGAAACCCTCGCCATCACCCTCGGAGGCCACGCGGGCGAGATCGCCTTCGGTGCGCTGTTCCTGTACCGGGGTCTCACGGGATGGGGCTGCAAGATCGAGGTGGAGCGGCCGCTCTACGCCTTCCTTGGCTTCATGATTCTCTTCGGAAGCCTCAAGCTGGGCCTGAACCTCCTGGGAAACACCATGCAGAAACACTGGTACCTGCAGGGCAAGGGAGGTATCGACAACGACCTGGTGACCGGCGCCCAGATCCTGAGCTGGCGGCTCGAAGGCGCGGCCCGCGCCTTGATCCTGTTCACTGTTCTCGCCATCCCCGCGAGCTTCGTCGCCGCTTCAATGCGCAAACACATTGGCGCGGTGGCCGAGGCGGAAGAAGAGGTTTGAGGGTCGTCAACTAGAATGCCCACTTGCCCTGGGTCTACATGCTGCGTTGCGGCGATGGGTCGCTCTACACGGGGGTCGCGAAGGATGTCGCAACGCGGCTGAAGCAGCACCAGGATGGAAAGGGCTCGCGCTACACGCGCGCCCATCTTCCGGTGACGCTCGCGTGGTCTGTGGAGTGCGCCACCTGGAGCGACGGGCTCAAGGAAGAGATTCGGATCAAACGCCTCGATCGGGAGGCCAAAGAGAAGCTGGTGAACGGACGCTAATGGCTGAGTTGTTGTTGAGTTGTCAGGATCTGGGGAAGTCGTTCGGATCCAACCCGTTGTTCGAAGGCCTCTCGTTCGGCGTTTTCGAAGGCGATCACATCGGCCTCGTGGGCCCGAACGGTTCGGGCAAGACCACGCTGCTCAAGATCCTCGCCGGGCTCGAAGAGCCGAGCACGGGCACGCGCGCGGCGCGCAAGCGGCTTCGGTTCGGCTTCGTCGCCCAGGATCCGAAGTTCGATCCCGATCACACCGTTGAGCAGGTTCTTCGCGCCGCCCTCAAGGACAGCCACCTCGACCCCCATGAAGTCGACGTGAAGGTCGCGATCATGATGGGCACCTCGGGCTTCGACGACCCCGACGCGAAGACCGCCGTGCTTTCGGGCGGATGGAAGAAGCGCCTCGCTATCTCCGTGGAGCTGATCCGCGAACCCGAGTTGCTTCTGCTCGACGAACCCACGAACCATCTCGACCTCGAAGGCATCCTGTGGCTCGAGGATCTGCTCCCGCGCGAGCCCGAAGCGTTTGTCGCGATCAGCCACGATCGTTACTTCCTCGAGTCGATCACCAGCCGGATGATTGAACTCAACAAGGCCTTCGCACTGGGCATGTGCGATGTGGCCGGCAACTACAGCCGCTATCTCGAGAAGAAGGATGAGCTGCTCGCGGGCCAGGCCGCGTATCAGGATTCCCTGCGCAACCGTGTGCGGGGCGAACTCGTGTGGCTCTCGCGAAAGGCCAAGGCGCGGACACGGAAAGCGCAGGCCCGTATCGACGAAGCGGGCCGGATGCAGAGCGAGCTGGCCGACCTCGATCGCCGATCGCAGAAATCCACGGTGGGCATCGACTTCGCGGCGACCGAACGCCGGACCAAGCAACTCATTGTGGCGAAGGACCTCACCAAGAGTTACGGCGAGCGGCCCATCGTCAGGAAGCTGGACCTCACTCTCTCGCCGGGTATGCGCCTGGGTCTGCTCGGCGGCAACGGCAGCGGCAAGACGACGTTGATGCGGATGCTCGCGGGGACAGAGAAGCCCGACAGCGGCACGATCAAACACGCGGACGGTTTGAAGATCGTGATGTTCGACCAGCATCGCTCGCGGCTCGACCCCGCGGCCTCGCTTCGTCAGACGCTTGGCGCGACCGGGGACTCCGTCATCTTCCAGGACCGATCGATCCACGTCGTCGGCTGGGCCAA
>CAYNHK010000211.1:0-8798 GCA_964396875.1 uncultured Acidobacteriota bacterium
AAATGCCCGCGCTCGGACCCGCCACCGCGGGCCGAAGGGCGGGCGGACGCGGCTGGGGTCTCACGGCCCCCGGTTGCTGCGCCCACGAAGCGCCTATGAACATGAGAGCGACGGCGGCGAGCGCCCGGCGATTTCCTGAGCGGGTCATCGTAATTCCTCGGATGGAGACACGGGTGGCTGGGTAGTGGTAGCCCACTACCGTGGCTGGCATCTGTTCCCTGCCGAACCTCGCCCTTCCCAAAGCAAATAGATCGGATGCAAATGGCCTATCCAATGTGTTTCCTGAGTGTACAATTTGCGGGCTGAGTATCGGCGGTGGAGACGGGGCGGTTGGGTGGCGTGAGCGTCGGCCGGAGGTTCTGGCTGACTTCTTCCCATCGGATCCACGGCCACTGTGCTCTTGGATCGGAGGCCGTATGAGATTGAGTCCTTCTCACGAGCGGGACGCCCGACGTTGGGCGCCCCTGGGTGCTGTCCTTCTCCTGTCCGCGAACGCGTGGGCCGCCCCCGTGCCTCTGACCTGGACTCCCGCGAACGGAACGGCGACAGCCGGGTCCACGCTGACCCGCATTGGCGGCAACGTTTTCAGTAACACCTCGGTCGGCACGACGGCGCTCACGTCGGGCCCCGCATATCTCGAGTTCAGCACTCTGGAGACCGACCACGCGAAAGCCGCCGGAATCGGATCGCGCGATAACAATGGCGGCCTCGAGGCGATTGACTTCGGTTTCCTGCTGCGCGCGGATGGAACCGTCACGGTTGTGGAAAGGGGCGCGGTCGTCCAAGCCGCGGGAGCGTACTCCCCGGGCGATCTCTTCAGAGTGGCGGTCGAAGGCGCCGCCGTCGTGTTTCGCGTCAACGGGGCGCTGATCCGGACCTCGGCCCTGAGCTTCAGTTTCCCGCTCTTTCCCGAAGCGACACTCGCCGACGCGGGTGGCACAATTTCGGGCGCCCAGATCGACGGAGCCACCGCGGAAACCGTGACATGGGCCGGCGCGGTCAAGGCAACGGCGTCGCCCGGGTTCCTCGCCAAAACCAGCCCTGCTGTGGCGTGGGATTCAGGGGCGGCGTCCACGATGGCCATCGACGGCTCAGACGGCTATCTCGAGATGCCGGCCTCGGTTGGTTCGACCGTCGCCATGATCGGGCTGTCCCACGGCAGCGCGAACTCCGGCTACTCCGACATCGACTATGCGCTCTACATGGCCTCGGGAACCCTCTACATCTATGAAGGCGGCCTGAACCGCGGGTCGTTCGGGGCCCTTGTCGCCGCCGACCGCCTTCGCGTGTCGGTGGAGAGCGGCGTCGTGAAGTATCGAAAGAACGGCGCGCTGCTTTACACCTCGGGCATCGCGCCCACGTTCCCACTTCTCGTGGACAGCTCGCTCCAGTCCTCGGGCGCACGGATCAGCGGTGTCGTGCTCTCGGGAGCGCTCGTTCCGGTGGCGGTGCCGCGCCCGACGCTCTCGGCGGGTTCGGGGCTCTACTCCGGCGCGCAGACCGTGACGATCACCGGCGAGCCAGGCTCGACGATTCACTACACCACCAACGGTCTCGACCCGACCGAGGTTGATCCCGCCATAACCTCGGGCTCGACGGTCCTAGTGGATGCCGACACTCAACTCAAGGCCAAAGCCTGGACCCCGGGGCTCCTGCCCAGCAGCGTCGCCGAGGCCCTCTACGTCTTTGGGGCGGCCGACTCCCAGAGTGTCGAGTGGACGGCCCACGAGAACGCGGCATCGAGCGGCAGCACTCTTTCGAAGTCGACCGGGACGGCGGCGTGGGACGCAGGCGCCATTTCCGCAGGCGGGCTGGCCTCACCCGACGGCTATCTGGAAGTATCGGCGGCCATCGCCCCGAACGTCGCCATGGTGGGCCTCTCCCACGGGAACGCCAACGCGGGCTACTCAGACATCGACTTCGCGCTCTACTTCGCTTCGGGCACGCTCTACATATACGAGGGAGGGCTGAACCGGGGCTCGTTCGGCTCGCTTGTCTCGACGGACAAGCTCAGGGTGTCGGTGGAGGGCGGGGTGGTCAGGTACCGCAAGAACGGCGTCCTGCTCTATTCCTCCGCCCTCGCGCCCGTCTATCCCCTCCTCGTCGACGCGTCGCTCAATTCTTCGGGCGCGGTGCTCTCGGGCGCGGTGCTGTCGGGAGCCCTGGTCCAGGCCGCGGTTCCGAACCCGGTCTTCTCCTTCCCGTCCGGTATCTACGACACGCCCTTCGACGTCGTGGTGACGGGCGCCGCAGGCTCGACCATCCACTACACCACCAGCGGGGCCGAGCCCACGGAGGCCGATCCGACCATCGCCTCAGGCGCCACGCTCCTGATTGACGCGACGGTGACCCTCAAGGCGAAGGCGTTTCTGAGCGGCCTGATCCCCAGCGGAACCACGGCGGCCATTTACCAGTTCGGGACCGTCAGTACCGAGGACGTGACCTGGACGGCTCACGTGAACACATCATCGAACGGAAACGCGCTCTCGAAGACGACGGGCTCCGCGGCCTGGGACGCGAGTGCGATCTCCACCCGCGGCATCATCTCCCCAGGAGGGTATCTCGAGGTACAGGCCTCGCTCTCGCCCAACGTGGCCATGGTCGGTCTCGCGAACGGCAACTCCAACTCCGGGTATAGCGACATCGACTACGCGCTCTACCTGGCTTCGGGAACCCTCTACATCTACGAGGGCGGCCTCAACCGCGGGTCGTTCGGGTCGATCGTGGCGTCGGACAAGTTGCGGGTGTCGGTGGAGAGCGGTGTCGTGAAGTACCGCAAGAACGGAAATCTCATCTACACCTCGGCGCTCGCTCCCACCTACCCGTTGCTCGTCGACTCATCGCTCAACTCGTCGGGCGCTTCGATCAAGAGCGCGATCATTTCCGGGAATCTGGTGCAGGTGGCGGCCGCGCGGCCGGCATTCTCGCCCGGCAGCGGCCTGTACGCGACACCGCAGGAGGTGGTGATCACCGCCGATCCCGGGTCGACGATCCACTACACCACGAACGGGGCCGAGCCCACGGAGGCCGACCCCGTGATCGCCTCGGGCCAGAGCTTGCTCGTCGACACGGATACCATGCTGAAGGCGAAGGCCTGGGCGACCGGGCTGTATCCCGGCGGCACCACCACCGCGATCTACAAGCTCGGAATCGCGACCACCGAGAACGTCACGTGGACCGAGCACGTGAACGCGACCTCCGCCGGCAACACGCTGTCGAAGACGAATGGAACAACGGCCTGGGACGCGAGTGCGGTGTCCAGCAAGGCCATCGATTCTCCCGACGGCTATCTCGAAGTGAGCGCCTCGCTGTCGCCGAAGATCGCGATGGCGGGCCTCGCGTACGGCAACTCGAACTCGGGGTACTCGGACATCGACTTCGCTCTCTACATGGCCAGCGGAACCCTGTACATCTACGAGGGCGGCCTCAACCGCGGATCCTTCGGCGGGCTGCAGGCCGCAGACAAGCTGAGGGTGTCCATCGAAGCGGGTGTGGTGAAGTACCGGAAGAACGGCACGCTTCTCTACACCTCGGCGATCGCGCCCCGGTACCCACTGCTGGTCGACACGTCGCTGCACTCCAGCACGGCGGTGATTCAAGGCGCCGTGCTCTCGGGCCTGCTGGTGAGCACGCGGACCTCGGCGCCCACGGCCTCTCCCGAGGCCGGCGGCTACGCGTTGCCGATCGACGTGGTCCTTTCCGCCGAACCGGGGGCCACGATCACCTACACCACCGACGGCAGCGATCCGACCTCGGCGTCAACACCATACGCCACGCCCATTCACGTGCCTTCGGCCACCACGATCAAGGCGCGGGCTTTCAAGCCGGGATCCCTGGACAGCGACGTGTCGTCGCATGCGTTCTTTCTCAACGCGCCCGGGGCCGCGCCCACGCTCGCGCCGGGACCGGGCGCCTACGTGGGGCCGCTTCTGGTCACCGCCATCACGAGCACCCCCGGCGGCCTGATCCACTACACGTTCAACGGCCCCGACCCCACGGAGGCGGACCCCGCGGTGTCAAGCGGCGGTGTGATCTCGGTTCCGATGACCGGGGTCTTGAGGGCGGCCACGTTCGCGACGGGCTACACGACCTCGGCGGTGGTGATAGCGCCCTACGAAGTGGTGACGCCGGCGCCCGTGATCTCGCCTGCGCCCGGGACATACACCTCGAGCGTGAACGTCTCCATCGACGCGCCTGAGGGAGCGGTCGTGTACTACACGACAGACGGGCAGGAACCGAACCCCGCCTCGACGCCCTACACCGGACCCTTCTCGCTGAGCGTGACCGGCACGGTGAAGGCAAAGGCCTGGGTCCCGGGGTGGTCGCTGAGCGCTACGGCTGCCCAGTCGTACGAGGTGGAAGCGGCAGACCCGGTGTTGAGCGTTGCCTCTGGGATCTACGCAACCCGCAGGAGCGTGGTGGCAACCACGGCGACTTCAGGCGCAGTCATCTATTACACAACCAACGGACAAGAGCCGACGGCGACCGACTCCAGCGTCTCTTCGGGCGGGGTCATCGTCGTGGACCGCGCTTTGGTCCTCAAAGTGAAAGCAATCAAGCCGGGCGTATTGCCCAGCGCCACCATTCGCGCCCAGTACATGATCACGGGCGCCGTCTCGTTCGGGACGGGCCACACTGTCCTTCTGAAGGCAGCGGGGACGGTCTGGTCCACAGGCCTGAATGACCGGGGCCAACTCGGCATCGGCAGCACGACCCAGAAGCTCGTTCCCACGCAGATTCCGGAGACAGCATCCTTCAACAACATCAAGGCGGTGGAGGCGGGCGACGGTTTCAGCCTCTTCCTGAAGGAGGATGGAACCGTGTGGGCCTCGGGAGCGGCAGCCATCAACGGCACGGGCGCCAACGTGACCTCGCCGGTGCCGATCACGGCCATCACGGTTCCGATCGTCAAGATCGCTGCGGGCAAGGATCATGCTCTGGCCCTGGACGGCACCGGACGGGTCTGGACCTGGGGAAACAACACTTACGGTCAGCTTGGCACGGGAAACAAGACCAGTCGGGTGACGCCATGCAATCCGTCGGTCGCACCGTGCCAACCGAACCTTGTCTCCATCGTCGGAGTCGCCGCGGGCGCCCGGCACTCTCTGGCTCTCCTCGCCGACGGAACCGTGAAGTCATGGGGCGCGAACGCTTCGGGGGATCTCGGGGTCGGGTCGAGAAGCGGCGCGGGCCTCGTCACCCCCGCGGAGAGTCTTGTCCCGACCACAGTGAACCTGCCGGCGCCGGTCATTCGGGTGATCGCGGACAACTTTCACTCCATGGCGATCACCGCTTCCGGCCAGGTGTGGTCGTGGGGCGATAACACTCGCGGCGGGAACGGGAGGGCCGAACCCTTCGACCAGGTTCCCGTGCCGGGGCTGGTGTTGTCCGCGCAGCGCCTGATCGCGATCGGCTACAACCATGGCCACGCCGCCTCCTTCACCGGGCCGATCTGGGGCTTCGGCGAGAACCAGTATGGCTGCCTCGGAGACGGGACGCAGACCATTCGGCCGACGCCGGGGCCAACCCTGACCGTCCCGGCGCGGTACGCGATCGAAGGCGGCTTCCTTTCGGGGGGAGCGATCACCATGGCGAGTGAGGTCTACGTTTGGGGTTACAACGCCAACGGCCAGCTCGGCGCAAACAGCACCGGCGTCGCGACAACGCCGCTGCGGATTCCTGATCCGGCCAATACGGCGAATCCATTCCTTCTGGTTAACAACGCGTGGCTGCTCACCGATGACGATGGAGACGGACTCACGGCTGGCCAGGAGCTCATGACGGGTCTCGATCCGTACTCGGTCGATTCCAACGGCGACGGAACGGTGGACTCGGTGGTGTATGCCCTGGGCAGTGCCCAGACCCTCGAAGATCCAGATGGTGACGGGCTCTCGAACCTGATCGAGACCGCACTCGGCACAAACCCCTTCTCCGCCGACACCGACGGCGACGGGGTCAACGACAGCCTCGACGCCTTCCCTCTCGATCCGTCTCGATCGGCCCTGCCGACGCCCAACCCTAACGACCATACGCCCCCGGTCATCACGCTGATCAAGCCGCAAGGCGCGCAGATTGTCCCGTAAGGAGAAACACACCTTGAAGACGAGAAACCCAGCGCCGTTCGTGCTGCTCTTGGGCCTCAACCTCTCGGGGGGAACGGTCGAGGCGCAGCAGTGCACGAAGTTCACGGTCGAGGCCTATGCGGGCGACGGCTCGACCCCCCTGGCAACGGATGCGGTTCAGATTCTCCTGGACTGCCCCGGATGCAATGCAGGCGGCTTTCTCCTCCCGGGCTCGCTGACGTTCGCAGGCCATGCCGGGCTGAACCAGGTCGAGGTGTACAACAGCGGGAACTATTTCATCGTTCCTTATCAGCCGATCGGCTCTTGCGAACTCAATCAGGCACTTAGCTGCTATGACTGCTCGGGTAGTCTCAGCGCGCCGATGTACGGCACGAAGGGAAACATCGACGGTACGGTCACCGACTGCACCTCCGGCCAGGGAGTACAAGCGACTGCCGTGATTGGTTCGGTCTTCGGTTCAGCTCAAAGGGCCACGGATGCAAGCGGCTACTTCAACTTCAAGGCCGCTGGTACGGGCGGAAACGAATGGGGCGTCGGGGTCGTGAATACGAGCAACGGGAAGGGCCCAGGGTCGGCGAGTTACACCGTGGACGTCCTCGGGGCGTCGAACGGAGGGCTTTCCCTGGGCCCGGTCCAGGCATCGGTAGCGAGCTCGCGCCTCTCAACCGTCGCGCTCTACGTCAAGAGACCCGAGGTCAAGGAGCCCGCCCGCTGCAAACCACGCGTGGTGACGACGCACGGTGGCGGCCCGA
Organism: uncultured Acidobacteriota bacterium; assembly: GCA_964396875.1. GTDB lineage: Bacteria > Acidobacteriota > Vicinamibacteria > Fen-336 > JAGNNV01 > JAGNNV01. Next base: position 6,836 of record CAYNHK010000211.1, read on the forward strand.
CGCCGAGCGAGCCCTCGCCCAACGTAGGTGCGCCGGTGCACGTGATCACGGGCAATGTCTGGTTCGACCGCACCGACGCGAGCGTGGCCGTTGACGGCTCGATCCTGTCCCTGGTCCGCTCCTATAACAGCGCGAATCGCGACGTGGTCGGCGTGCTGGGCCGCGGGTGGTCGCACAGTTTCGAACGCCGCATGAATCTCACGAACCCCCAGGCGGCCCAGCGGGTCATCGTGTTCGTGGACGGCGACGGCTCACGGACCTACTATCAGGATGGCGACCAGGATCAGAAGTACGTCGCCCAGTACCCGCGCTCGAACCAGCACTGGGTCACCGCCTCAGGGGGCAACTACATCCGCGAGTTCCAGGGCGGGGGCTCGGAGACGTATGACTCCGCGGGGAACCTCATCCTGGAGGCCGACCCGCAGGGCCGGACAAAGAGCTACTCCTATTCCGGGTCCCAATTGATCTCGGTGACGTCCAGCGGCAGAACGCTCACGCTCGCCTACAACTCCAACGGGCGGCTCACCACGGTGACCGGTCCCGGCAACGAACTACTCGTGACCTATTCCTACGGCCCTCCTTCCGCCAACACCGCCGAGGCTCTGCAGCGCGTGGAGTACCCGGACGGCACGGGCTACGTCTTCCAATACCAGGGCTTCGGAAACGCCTTGCTCCTGACCGGGGTCACCGACCTCGAGGGAAAGTGGATCGAGCGGCACACCTATGACGCCAGCAGTCGCGGGATCACGTCGGAGATCGCCGATGGGATCGACAAGTTCACGATTGCCTACGGGGCCTTAAGCACCACGGTCACGGACGCCCTGAATCGATCCACGGTGTATGAGTACAGGCTTGCGGGCTCGGAGAAGCGAATTACCAAGATCACCGGGCCGTGCGCGGGGTGTGGCGGCGGCGGAAGCGATGTCCAGGAGTGGACGTACGACGCCCAGGGCAGGGTGTTGACTCACGCCGATGCGGAGGGCGGAACGACGACCTATACCTACGCGGCGGCCGACAACGACGCGATTGTGTCGATCCAGTTCGCCAAGCCAACCGCGAATCCACCCTATACGGAACCGGCCACGACCTACGAGTACACGAATGGCTTCCTGACCAAGGTGACGGCCGTCGACGGCGCGGTGACCGAGTACGAGCGAAACGCCGTGGGTGATGTGACGAAGATCAAGGATGCGCTTCTTCGCGAGACCGCCATGGGCTATTCCAACGGCCGGGTCGCGACGATCACCGACCCGCGGCTCAAGACCACCACCATGGCCTACGACGCGACAACCGGGGACCTGTTGACGGTGACGGACCCATTGAGCCACGCGACCACGTTCGCGTACAACAACCGCGGACAAAGAACCACGGTGACGGATGCCCTGAACCACAGCACCACGACGACCTACGATGCGGCCGGCAAGGTCACGCGCGTCACGAACCACGACGGCACGCATACCGACTTCAAGTACGACAAGGGAGGCCGGCGAAGCGAAGTAATCGACCCCCTGGGCCGGACCACCCGGTACCTCTACGACCTCTATGGCCGTCTGATCACCGTGATCGATCCGCTGGGCGGGGCGACGCGCTACGCTTACGACGTGATGGGCAACCTCGCGAGCCTGACCGATGCCAGGAACCAGACGACGTCGTTCGAGTACAACGAGCACAACCAGGTAAAGAAGACCATCTACCCGGGCGGGGGGTATGAGACGTTCACCTACGACACGCTGAGCCGGCTCACGACCATGACGGATCGGAAGGGCATCGTGACGACCTATGGGTATGACGCCAGGAGTCGGCTGGTGAGCAAGTCGTTTGCGAACGACCCCACGAACACGCCCGCGTTCAGCTACACGTACGATCTGGCGGGGAGGATGCTCACGGCGCAGAACGGGAGCGATACGTTGACGTGGACGTACAACCTGGCGGGCGAGCTGCTAAACGAGCAATCCGCCACGAA
>CAYNHK010000212.1:0-8713 GCA_964396875.1 uncultured Acidobacteriota bacterium
TGGCTCGCGCCGTGGCCTCGGGAGAGCTCACGGCCGCCAAAGCGCGGGTCGCCGCGGTGGCGGCGCGGCGGGATGGTCCGCCGCTCAAGAGCGCCTCCTGAGAGATCAATAGGAGCTTTCATGCGGAAACAACACCTCGGTCTCGCCACTCTCTTAGCCGCCGCGATGTCGTTCGCCCCCGGGGCCATGGCTCAGGATCCGGAAGCGGAGATTCGCTTCAACGCCGGGGTGCGCATGCTGCGCGACGGTTTCCCCCAGCGCGCCCTCGCGGAGATTCAGGAAGCGCTCAAGAAGGACGGAGAGAACGCCTTCTATCTGAAGGCCCTCGGCATCACGTATTCGCAACTCGCGGACCAGTGCCGGCCGAACGATTCGACCTGCCGCACCAACTACTTCAAGAAGGCTGCCGAAGCCGCCCAGAAGGCGCTGTCCTTCAACCCCGATTACGTCGATGTCCGGAACGACCTCGGCATCGCCCTGCTGCGGCTCGGGAAACGGACCGAGGGCAAGGCGGAGCTGGCGCGCTCCTTCGCCGACCCCCAGTGTCCGACCCCCGAGGTGACGGCGTGGAATCTCGGCCAGGCCTTCTTCGAGGAGAAGGAATACAACGAAGCGCTCACCTGGTTCCAGGCCGCGTTGAACCGGAACAAGACGCTCGCCGCGGCGTACGTCAGCATCGGCGACGTCTTCATGGCCACCAACCAGCCCGATGCGGCCATCCTCCAGCTGGAGAACGGGATGAAGGAGACGAGCGGGAATACGGTCCTCCAGCTCGCCCTCGGAGACGCGTTCATGCGCGTTGGTCGTTTCCAGGACGCGCGCGCGATGTTCGAGCAGGTCATCAAGAAAGACCCGCTCGGCGCGTCGGGACGCCAGGCCACCGAGAAACTCAAAGCCTTCCCGAGGTAGAAATATAGACTGAGGGGTCCATGGGGCTCCTCGAACAGTTCAAGCAGGGACTGACGCGCACACGCGCCGTCCTCAACACGGATGTCGGCGACCTGGTTCGGGGCCTCGCCAAGCTCGATGGAGCCACCCTCGATTCCCTCGAAGACACCCTGATCGCCGCCGACTTCGGCCCCGCGGCGGCTGCGGAGATCCTCACCGCCTTGCGCCGCGACCTCACCGGTGGCGCCGACCCGGCCGTGATCCGCCAGTCTCTCAAAGAGAAAGTGCGCGCGATCCTCGACATCAAAGGCCCGGCGGTGAGCCAGGGGAATCCCCACGTGATCTTCGTGGTGGGAGTGAACGGAGTCGGCAAGACCACGACGATCGGCAAACTCGCGGCGCGTTTTCGCGACAAGTCCGAGAGCACCCTGATCGTTGCCGCGGATACGTTCCGCGCCGCCGCGGTGGGCCAGCTCAAGACCTGGGCGGAGCGGTCCGGCGCCGCGTTTCACGAATCGCGCGAAGGCCAGGATCCCGCCTCGGTGGTGACGGATGGTCTGCGGAAAGCGCGGGCCGCGGGCACAAGGCGCGTTCTCGTCGACACCGCGGGGCGTCTGCAGAACAAGGCCCATCTCATGGCCGAACTCGCCAAGATGGGCCGGATCGCCGCGCGCGAAGCGGAAGGGGCCCCCCATGAGACCCTCCTCGTGATCGACGCGACCACCGGCTCGAACGGCCTCGCCCAGGCCCAGGAGTTCGCGCGCGCCATCCCGCTTACCGGTCTCGTGCTCACCAAGCTCGACGGCACCGCCAAGGGCGGTATCGCGGTGGCCATCGTGTCCGCGATGAAGGTGCCGATCCGGTACGTGGGCCTTGGCGAGAGCCTGGCCGACCTCGTGCCCTTCGACGCCCATGCGTTCGCGGAAGGCCTGCTCGGATGACGCGGATCAGCGCGGCCGCCGACGAGCGTTTCATGCGCCGCGCCCTGGAACTCGCGGAAAAGGGCCTGGGCGAAACCAATCCCAACCCGGCCGTGGGCTGCGTCCTGGTGAAGGGCGGACGTGTCGTTGGCGAGGGATTTCACGCGCGCGCCGGCGGACCTCATGCCGAGGCCGCAGCACTTGCCGCCGCGGGCGGGAGAGCGCGGGGCGCCACCGCGTATGTGACGCTGGAACCCTGCGTGCCCAACCCGGCCAAGCGCACGCCTCCGTGCGCCCCGCGCCTGATCGAGGCGGGAGTCGCGCGCGTGGTCTTCGCGGTTCGCGACGCCAATCCCCACGTTCGCGGCGCAGGGGTCCGGATGCTCCGCTCGGCCGGCGTCGATGTCGTCGAAGGCGTGCTCGCGGACGAGGGTCGGCGGTTGACCCGGAATTTCAACATCGCCATGCAATTGCGTCGGCCTTTCGTCGCGCTCAAGGCGGGGATGACTCTGGACGGCCGCATCGCCACCGCAGCCGGCGAATCCAGATGGATCACCTCGCCGAAGCAGCGAAACGCGGCGCGAGACCTTCGCCGGTTGTTCGACGGCGTTCTCATCGGATACGCGACCGCGATTCAGGACGACCCCATCCTGCTCCCCGAGCCGAGGACGGCCCGCCCCTACACCCGCGTGGTGCTCGACTCGCACCTTCGCCTGCCGCATTCCTCGCGTCTCGTGAAATCAGCGCGGCGGAATCCCCTGATCCTGATCGGCGGCGATTCGGGTGAACCGCGCCGCCGCGGTCTGGAGGCGCTGGGCGTGGAGGTCATTGTTGTGTCGAGCCCGGGCGGCCGGGTGCCGCTATCGACAGCGCTCGGCGGCCTGTTCGATCGGGGCCTCACCTCTTTGATGGTCGAGGGCGGCTCCGAAGTGATGGGGTCCTTCGTGCGCGACCATCTGTTCGATGAACTGGTGATCTTCCGCGCTCCCCTGATCCTGGGCGGGCGCGGAAGCCGGCCGGTCGTGGGTGGCCGGAATCCGCGGACCCTGAGCGAGGCGGTGAAGGTGCGGCGTGCTGTCCTCGAGACCTCGCCCACCCTTCACTACGGCCTCGAGCACGCGGGCGACCTCGAGGTCGAGGTTTACGAACGAAAGGCCTGAGCAGATGTTCACGGGAATCGTCGAAGATGTCGGAGAAGTGATCTCCTGCGAGCAGGACGGGGACATCTATCGTCTGGCTGTCCGCGTCAGGAAGGCGCTGCCGGACCTGAGCGTCGGCGCGTCGGTGGCCGTGAACGGGTGTTGCCTCTCCGCGACGAAGCTCGAAGGCGATCTCATCCGCTTCGACCTCGCGCGGGAGACGGTGGCCCGGACCCGGTTCGACAAGCGGCTGCGGCCGGGGACGAGCGTGAATCTGGAGCGGCCGCTGCGCTTCTCCTCGCGACTCGACGGGCATCTCGTCCAGGGTCATGTCGACGGCGTGGCTACGGTGGCGGCGATCCGTGAAACCGGGGCCTCGAGCGAGATCACTTTCGAACTGCCGGCCGATCTCGCCCGGTACTGTGTCGAGAAGGGCTCGATCGCCCTCGAGGGGGTGTCGCTTACCTGCGCCGCGGTCATGGGCCCCAAGGTCAAGGTCGCGGTCATTCCGCACACCCTCGAAGTGACGACACTGGGCCGGCTCAAGGTCCACGACCTCGTGAACGTCGAAGTCGACATGATCGCGAAGTACGTCGAGAAGCTCCTCCCGAAGTAGCATCGGCTCTTCGCAGGAACGAACGCAAAGGAACCACCGTGGCTTTCGCCCCCATCAAGGACGCCATCGACGACATCCGCGCCGGCCGCATGGTCGTGGTCGTGGATGACGAGGATCGTGAAAACGAGGGCGATCTCACCATCGCCGCCGAGAAGATCACGTCCGAGACCATCAACTTCATGGCCACGCACGGCCGGGGTCTCATCTGCCTGCCCCTGACCGGCGAGCGCCTCGACCAGTTGCGCATCCCCCTGATGGTCCAGGACACCGACAACTCGGCGAAGTTCGGCACCGCGTTCTGCGTGCCCATCGAGGCGAAGAAGGGGACGACCACGGGAATCTCCGCGTCCGACCGGGCGACCACCGTCCTCGTCGCGGTGGATCCGAGCACGAAGCCCGAAGATCTCGCGCGGCCCGGTCACATGTTTCCGCTCCGCGCGCGCGATGGCGGCGTGCTCGTTCGCGCCGGCCAGACCGAGGCCGCGGTGGACCTCGCGCGTCTCGCCGGGCTCAAACCCGCGGGTGTGATCTGCGAAATCATGGCGAGCGACGGGACGATGATGCGGGTGCCCCAACTCGAGGTCTTCTGCGCCGAGCACAAGATCAGGATGATCACCATCCGGGACCTGATCCAGTACCGGATGATGAACGAGCGTCTGGTGCGCAAGATCACGGAGGCGAACCTTCCCACGAAGGCGGGCGCTTTCCGCATCCATGCGTTCGAGAGCGTCGTGGACGGCGAGCAGCACATCGCTCTGGTCCACGGCGACGTGCGCGACGGCCGGCCGGTTCTCGTGCGCGTCCACTCCCAGTGCCTCACCGGTGACATCTTCGGCTCGCGGCGATGCGATTGCGGCGAGCAGCTCGACGCCGCCCTCGAACGCATTGTGAAGGAGGGCGCCGGCGTTCTGCTCTACCTTCGTCAGGAAGGGCGGGGGATCGGCCTCATCCACAAGATCCGCGCGTACGCGTTGCAGGATGAGGGCCAGGACACGGTGGAGGCGAATGAATCGCTCGGTTTCAAGGCCGACCAGCGCGACTACGGGATCGGCGCGCAGATCCTCGCCGAACTGGGCGTCCAGAAACTCCGCATGATGACGAACAATCCGCGCAAGTTCGTGGGCCTCGAGGGCTACGGGCTCGAGATCACCGAACGAGTCTCGATCGAGATCGCCCCCACGGACATCTCCAGGCGCTACCTGGAAACAAAGAAGAAGAAACTAGGCCACCTCCTCCGCGAGGTTTAGGGCCAAGCTCGTGCCGCGTGACGTTTGGCACCAAGCTCGTGCTGCGTGACGTACCACCCTACGTCATTGCGAGGCCCAGTCCGTTTCGCTGAGGGCCGAAGCAACCCCGTCGAGCCACTACCAGGCTTCCGGAACGCCAAGTTCGACGATCGTGAACGTAGGTCGCGTTTCGACGGATCGTGAACGTGCGCGTAGTTCCGTTTGACGGACCGTGAGCCGTAGACCCCGCTCGTCAGTTCGTGAACGTCACCGCCGACCGACCATCGTGCGCGTCACCGTCGCCGCGTCTCGAAGGTCGTGCCCGCGACCGGTGGCTGAGTTAATCGGATGGTGGGTCGTGCCACTCCTCGTGAACGCGCCCGCCACTACACGATCGCCCGGGGATCCGCGGTCGAGTGTCTCGCATGTCTCGACCTTCTCGAACTCGAGGTCGCGGCTCCCGACACCACGGAAGCCCGCGCCATCGTGCTCCGCCTTCTTACCGTGCTGACGGCGGTCATCCGCCGCCCGGTTTGACGCTGCTTCTTGACCCGTGCCCCCCTCTTCTCAGCTACGCCGTAGGTCCTCGCGATCGCTGCGGACCATGGCACGCAAACGACGACTGCCGCCCCGTCCGTCGCGTCGCGACCCGAATTGCGCCCGTATCGGAACTAGATCGTGCGCGTAGATCTGAGCGGCACCCACGTCCATGCCTTGTCGGGCGAATATGTCGGTGAGCTACATAACGACATGATCGTGGACAAGCATCTCGGGAATCTGGGCAACATAGGACACCCTGCAAATCCCGGGAATGTTGGATCACCGGGCAACCCAGGGAATCGGGGCTCCGTGAACTCCGGCTTCCCAGATGTCTCTGATGAGTTGTTTGAGGACGACTAAGCTTGGCCGGAATGGTCGGCAAATGTTGGGGAGACCGTACAACAACGCGATGCAACTGACGAGGGGCGCTTCAAAGGCGTCCGGCCTCCGCCGGCCGCATCTTCGTTTAGTGCCCCTTGCAGCTGAACGCGAGTGTTCGACCGACAAGAGGCGAGGTGATGCATGACGGCTGAACTGAACTTCATCCGGCAGCAGGGCTTCCGGGACGCTTCTGCGGAGTCGTGCGCCTACCGGTACCCGGCGCTCATGTGGCAGCCTCGCATAATCGGGGCGCTGGTACTCGTTGGCGTGGTGCTCCAATCCTGGGAGTACTTCCTCTTCCTTTGGGTCCTCCTCTGGTGGAACGCGGCAGTGCCCCGCCTGAATCCGTTCGACGTCCTCTACAACCGTGTCGTGGCGAAGCCCAGGAACCGCCCAGCCGTAGGTCCTGCCCCGAATCCTCGACGCTTCGCCCAACTCATGGCCGGCACATTCATGCTCGCGATCGGAGTTGCTCTGCTGTCGGGTTCGCGCGGCCTCGCGTGGTTTTTCGAGGCACTGTTGCTCGCGGCACTCGGGGCCCTGATCTTCGGCCGCTTCTGCCTGGGCTCGTACGTGTTCCACCTTGTGAGTGGGCAAGGAGGCTTTGCGAACCGCACGCTCCCGTGGTCACGGACGGAGTAGCCAGAGGTTCATGTCGCCCAATATGGCAAGCGGTCGAACAATGCAATGAATCAAAGAGTTCCGAGTCATCGGGCATTCCCTATCAGACCCTGATCAACCCATATCTTCGGGACGGTGCCCAACAGGGCAGGAAGCTCTCTATCGAGTGGCGAGCATCCTCGCAAGGGGCGTAGAACAACGCGTTGCACCAGACAAAGGATCTGCGCGTGGTGCGGCCGGGCTCGTTCGTCGCCGACCACTCGTTAGTGGCGCGCTTTGCAGGTGAACGCAGTATTCGACAATGGCACCAGGGAAGCAGCCATGAACGTAAATCTCCTCCTCGGAATAGGCGCACTCGGCATATGGCCTCTTCACCTTCTATGTTCGCTTCACAGATCCGAGCAGGCTTGGGAAGCTCGATGCGATGAAGAAGCAGTGGGGAAATTCAGCTGGTACCGCGATCCATTGGATCAGCTACACGGTAGCCCCCATCGTGGTTGGTGCCATCCTCATCGTCACAGGGCTGAAGGAGTAGGCCTCGTGCCGGAGGAATCCCCGTCCCCCCGCTACCAACCCCCTACGTGATCTTCCCCTTCGCGATCGCGGCGCTTACCGTCTGAATCGTCTTCACCATGAATGCGCGGATCGCTTCCTCTCGTTCGGGCGCTCCCGCCACCGCCTCCGCGTAGGGGACGCGCTTCACGAAGAGCACCGCGCCCTTGTCGTAGACGCGGACCTCGAGGGTGTCGCCCTGGCCGAGGTCCTCGACCTGGATGTGGAACTCGCGGCCGTCATGTTCGAAAACCCGGTTGGAACCCGTGATCATGGTGAGATCCTCCCTGTTTTCCTGCGCTCTTGTCTACCGACGAGCCTCGCCGCTCCCGCTGCGCTGGAGCGCCTGCCTTCGCAGCCACGTTTCGAAGAACCAGTTCCCGATCGAGTATTTGCCGCCCGCCTGCTTGAGATAGCCCATCTGCGCGAGGCCCAGGAGATGAGGAGCGAGGGTGTCGCCGGGGGCGGAGAGGGCGGCGCCGATGTCCGCGGGGGCCAGCGACCGTTCGCGCGCGACCTCCTCGAGGATCCGCCGCTCGATCGGCTCGAGGGTCTGATGGTCCACGGAGAAGAAGTTCGACACCATGTCGTCGTTGGCGACGACATCGAGCGTGCCTTCGAGATCCTTGTTCTCGAAGAGCCGCGAGGCGATGAGCTGGACGAGGAAGGGCTGGTTGCCGGTTTTCTCCGCGATCGCGGTGACCGCCGACTCGCTGAATCCGCCGCGGGCGAGGAGCGCGGCCGTCTCGTCGCTTTCGAGCGGAGTGAGGTAGGCGGGGGGTAGAAAACCGTGCAGAAACGGAGAAGTGACGAGAGCCGCGGTCTCATCGAGGCGGGCGAGCCGTCTCGTGGCGGTGATGACCGAACGCACCTCGGGCCCTCGTTGAAGCACGCGGCGCAGTCGCCCCAGCGTCGCCACCTCGTTGCGCGCGACGGTGAGCAGTTCCTCTCCTTCGTCCATCAGGATCAGGGTTTTCCACCCCGAGCGAACCGCCCGGCGGATCACCGCCTGGAGCATGTCGGTCACGGACAGGTCTTCGATGGCGTCGATGTCGATGTCCGCGGCGCGGCGGAAGTGCTCGTTGTCCTCGATGCTCGCGATCAGTCCGTCGGCGAGGCCGCGGGCGTCGGAGCTGCCCTGCAGGTCCCAGTAGAGGGCGAGGTAGGGAGTCTCCTTGCTCGCCTGCGTGCGCGCCTCGATTTCCTTCAGCAGGCTGGTCTTGCCCATGCGCCTCGCCCCGATCACCCACAACGAGTCCCGCGAACCGTCGAGGATCTCGCGGAGCAGATTTGTCCGGCCGAAGAAGTTGTCTCCGCGGACCCAGCTGCCCGCGATGAATGGATTGCGCATGGTATTCGGGTTCGTTTCCCCTTCTAGGCGTGAGGTGTGACGTCGGGCCGGAGGCGCTCTGGAGGTGTGGCGGACTCGTCGGAGAGGACGAGGGCCTCGACCGCCTCGACATCGCGCACCGCGATGGTGGACCGGCCGTCCTCGATCATGTGGTTCACCGCGTGGATGCAGAACTTCTGGATGATGTAGGGCTTGAGGTCGCTCGCGTGCAGGATGCGCTCGACCGCCTCGTCCTCGAAGCGGAAGACGCCCTGGACCGGGGTGCGGATCAACTCCTCAGCCTCGTCGCGGGACAGGCCGGACAGCTCGAACTCGTCGAAGAAGTTGTACCAGGGCGAGCCCTCGCTCTTCCAGCTCCGCCTTATGCCGACGCCGCTCATGACCGCGACCAGGTTCTCCGAGAACGTCTTCATGAACACGCTGCGCAGCCTCTGGTTGACCCGCTCGGAGTATTCGTTCAACTCGTCGACCTCGTCGAT
>CAYNHK010000213.1:0-8700 GCA_964396875.1 uncultured Acidobacteriota bacterium
GCTTCTCGATGGCCTCCTCGCAATGACGTAGTGGGGTACGTCCCGCAGCACGAGCTTGATAGTGGCTCCAGCCGCTATCGGCCGCTTTTTCCTCACGTCATTGCGAGGAGGGCATCGAGAAGCGGCCGACGAAGCAACCCCGCCGCCCCACTACCAACTGGCTACAACCTCTTCAGCAGATCCTGAATCCCGAACACTGCGATCGCGACGCTCGCTAACCACGCGAGGGCTCCTGCGATCGTCATATGGGTGGGATGCTTGTACGCGCCCACGATCGCCACGCGCCGAGACGCGACGAGAATCACACCAAGGCTCAACGGGAGCACGAGGCCGTTGAGGCCTCCTGCCCAGACGAGGAGCTGAGCCGGCCGTCCTACGGCGAGGAACACGCCGAGAGCGGCGAGGATGAAAAAGCCAAGGCCGAGGTTCCTCGCGACACCGTTCGCAGCACCGGGCACGAACGAGAGCGAGGTGTAGCTGCACCCCACCACCGACGTGATCGCCGCGCTCCAGAGCACGATGCCGAAGAACTTCTCGCCCAGCACACCGCCGCCGAGGCGGAACGCGGCGCCCGCGGGATTGGTGGGGTCGAGCGGCCCGGCGGCGGTTTGCAGCACGCCGAGAATCGCCAGGAACAGGATCGTGCGCATCGCCGCGGTGACGAGGATTCCGCGAATCGCCGCCTGGTCGAAGTCGTGGACCGCTTCCTCGCCTTTGAGTCCCGAGGCCAGAAGACGATGCGCGCCCGAGAACGTGATGTAGCCCCCGACCGTGCCACCCACCAGGGTCAGGATCGACCCGGTAGGGAACTCAACCGGCAGGATTGCCCGCTGAGCGGCGAGGAGGTAGTCCGGCCGCGACATGACCATGATCGTGGCGGTGAGGGCGAGCATCAGGAAACCCAGGGCCTGAACGAAGACGTCGACGGGTTTCATGGCGCCCGGCCGGGCGAGGAGAACCATCGCCAGCACGCCCGAGACTGCCGCTCCCGCTCCGAGCGGCACACCGAAAATCGCGAGGCCCAGCGCGCAGCCGGCCAGATTGCCCACGTTGAACACGAAGCCCCCGAAAACGACGAGGGCCCGGAGCAGGCCTCCGAGGAAGGGGTGGATCGCCGCCGCGATGGTCGGCCCGGAAAGCCCGGTCACGCCGATCACGCGCCAGACATTCCACTGCACGCCGATGTCGATGAGCACCGAGGCGAGGATTGCGAAGGCCATGTCCGCGCCGTGAATCCCGGTGAAAACCGCGGTCTGGGTGAGAAACCCCGGGCCGATCGCCGACGTGGCCATGAGGAATGCCGCCGCGGTCAGGGCGCTGCGTCTCGATCGCGGGTCGGTTGAGGTCATTCGGCAGCCGCGCGGATTCTAGGGCCGCGAACGTGGAGGGGCGCGCTAACTGGCTAGAATGCCCCCTTCCCATGGCCGCCACACCCGAACTTCTTCTCAAGTCGTCGGAAGGAGAACGTCGCATCAAGGTCGAACGCGAGCGCACCACGCTCGGCCGTTCCCGCGATGCCGACATCTTCATTCCCGACCAATGGCTCTCGCGCATGCATGCCGAGATCCTGATGGACCGCGGCGGCCTCGTGATCGCGGACCTTGGGAGCAAGAACGGGACGCTCGTCAATGGCTCGCGCATCCAGGGCCCGACCCCGCTGCGCAAGGGCGATCAGATCAAGCTCGGCGATCACACCGTCACCGTTCAGTGGAGCCTGGCCGACGAGGAGACGGAAGACGACATCCAGGCGGTGGGCACGCGCGTCTTCTCCGTGCGCACCCTCCAGGAAGGTGTCCTCAAGGCCCCGGCCAGCGCCGAAGATCTCGTTCGCAAGAACCGCGTTCTCACCGTTTTGTCGGGCGCGGCCGCGGCGCTTCTCGCGCATCGCCCCATTTCCGAGACCTTCGATCAGATCCTCGACATCCTCTTCGCCGCGGTGGCCGCCGAACGCGGAGCCATTGCGCTCTTCGAAGGCCCCCCGGGCGCCCAGCTCCCGGTGGTCAAGGCCTCGAAGACGAGGAGGGGAGAGCCCATCCTGAAAGTGAGCCGCTCGATCTCACGCCGCGTGCTCAAGGAGCAGGTCTCGATCCTCCTCCCGAACGTCCTCGAAGACGCCGTGTTGAAGTCCGAGCAGAGCATCGTCACCACCGGCATCCGCTCCGCCATGTGCGCGCCCCTGTGGCACTCGGACGGCGGCAAGGAATCGGTGATCGGTGTGGTCTACCTCGACTCCCGCGAGCGCACCCACACGTTCTCGGAAGAGGATCTCGAACTCGTCACCGCGCTCGCGAGCGTGGCCGCGGCCAAGATCGAGAACGCGCGCCTCCTCGAGGAAAGCCTCGAGAAGCGCCGTCTCGAGGAAGACATGCGGGTGGCCGCGGAGATCCAGCGAAGCATGCTGCCCAAGGCGTCTCCCGTGCTCGACGGGTATGACGTGGCCGCGGGCACCGAGCCCTGCCGTGCGGTCGGGGGTGACTATTTCGACTTCCACGTCACCAAGGATCGCCTCACCTTCGTGCTCGGCGATGTCTCGGGAAAGGGCACCGGGGCCGCCCTCATCATGACCATTCTTCGCGCCGCGGTCCGCGACCACTGGCTCGACGACGACCTGATGCAGGCGCTTTCCGAGATGAACAACCTCGTCACCCAGAACGTTCCCGCGAACAAGTACGTGACCTTCTTCCTCGGGCGTCTCGACCTTCACACCGGCCATCTCGAGTATGTGAACGCCGGCCACAACGCCCCGATCCTCTCGCGGGGAACCGGAGCGGTCGACCGCCTCACCACCGGCGGCATGGTGCTCGGCCTGTTCGAAGATGCGATGTACGAGAAGGGAACGACCACCCTCGATCCTCACGACCGGCTGGTCGTGTTCACCGACGGTTTCTCGGAGACCTGGAACAGCAAGGGCGAGGAACTCGGCGAAGACGGTTTCACGAAGTTCGTGCTGGGTGTGCCCGGAACCTCCGCCACCGCGATGAAGGATCACCTGCTCAAGAAGGCGGATGAGTTCGCCGAGGGCCTCAAGGCCACCGACGACCGCACGATCATCGTGGTGTGCCGGAACCCGTCCTAGACGCGCGGGTCAGAAGCCGGAGGGCCAGGTTCCCGAGGGTTCGGATTCTCGACAGGGGTGCGGCGGCAAAGGACCAGGCCCGCTTGTGCCCGAGCACGATCGCGGCGCGCGTTGTTCCCGGTGCTTCGAGCCGAAGGGCGAGAAGCGACGTCGGGGTGTCGATTCGGAACATCGGTTCGTCGCCGAGGGAATCCAGGATCTTCGCTCCCGCCTCGGTCAGCCCCGGGGCGATGACGAAGCGGCGGAGACCTTCCGGGGTCTCGGCGAGGATCTCGCCGGATTCGAAACGCTCGAAGGCGGCGAGAGTTTCCCGCAATCGCTCCAGCAGGTCTTCCGGCCTGGGCCCGGCTTCCGCCACCGCGAGCACGTCCTGAATCGTCTGCTGGAACATGTAACCTTGCCTGTGTCCTTCTTTCTGACGTCTGCCGGTCCAATGTTGCCATGATCAACGTCCTCCTCATCGGCGACATCGTCGGCTCTCCGGGCCGCGGCATCCTCAAGCAGGCTCTGCCGAAGATCCTGCGCAAGCGTTCCATCGACTACTGCATCGCGAACGCGGAGAATCTTGCCGGCGGCAACGGCGTTACCCGCGAACTCGCGGAGGAATTGCTGAGTCTCGGCGTCAACTGCCTGACTTCGGGCAATCACATCTGGGACAAGCGCGAAATCATGTCGATCATGGACGTGTTCCCGCAGTTGCTTCGTCCCGCGAACTATCCGGTCGGTCAGCCCGGCAAGGGCCATCACATCGGCAAGAGCCGGACCGGGGTGAAGGTCGCGACGCTCAACCTGTCGGGCCGCGTGTTCATGAACGGCGCCATCGACGATCCCTTTACGATCGGAAAGAAGATCGCGGAGGAACTGCGGAAGGAAACCCCGGTCATCCTCGTCGACATGCACGCGGAAACCACGTCCGAGAAGGCGGCCATGGGTTTCTTCATGGATGGTCTGGCTTCGGTGGTCGTGGGCACCCACACCCACGTGCCGACGTGCGATCACCGGATCCTTCCCAAAGGCACCGCGTACTGCACCGACATCGGGATGACCGGCCCCTACGATTCCGTCATCGGGGTCGAGAAGGACATCATCATCAAGCGCTTCATCGACGGTCTGCCCGCGAAGTTCGAGACCGCGAAGGCCGATCCGCGTTTCGCGGCGGTGGTGGTGGCGATCGACGAGGACACCGGGCGCGCGGCGTCCATCGACCGGATGTTCCTCACGGAGACGGAAGTCCTTTCTCTCTAGGCCAACGCGGAAGACGGTTTTGCGATGACGACACGCCGCAACCCAACACCGCCGCCGAGAACCGCGGTTCCGGGCCGGCCCCTGCGCGAGCGACTCCAGTCGACGTTGTTCGAGCCCGCGCCCGCGGCGGAAGGTGCGGCCTCCCCTGAACCGCCCGCCGCCGTTCCGGCCCCCGCTCGCACGCCGATTTCCATTTCCGAACTGACCGAGAAGCTCTCGCGCCACATCGCCATCGGCTTTTCCTCCGTCTGCGTGATGGGCGAGATCTCCGCGGTGAAGGTGGTGGCGAGCGGCCACACCTACTTCACGCTCAAGGACGCGGGCGCTACCCTGGAGGCGATGGTCTGGGCCGACCGTCGCGCCGATCTCGCGATCGAGCCGAAGCAGGGTATGCGGGTCGTCGCGATGGGCGCCCTGCGTGTCTTCGCGCCGGGAGGCCGGTATTCGCTTCACGTCGACGTTCTTGAACCTCTCGGCGCGGGCGATCTCCAGCGCGCCCTCGAGGCCCTGAAGGCGCGTCTGCTCGACGAAGGTCTCTTCGCGGAGTCGCGCAAGCGGAAGCTGCCGACGATCCTGCGCACCGTCGGCCTCGTCACCTCTCCCACCGGCGCGGTGCGGCACGACATCGAACGCACGCTGACCAAGGGCGGCGCGAGGGTTCGCCTTCTTCTCTCCCCGACCCGCGTTCAAGGCGAGGGGGCCGCGCTCGAGATCGCCACCGCGATCCGTCTCCTGGCCGAGCGTGATGACGTGGATACGATCATCGTCGCCCGCGGCGGCGGCAGCGTTGAAGAACTGTGGCCGTTCAACGACGAGGCGGTGGCACGAGCCATCGTCGCCTCGCGGCCGCCCGTCATCTCCGCGGTCGGGCACGAGACGGACTTCACGGTGGCCGACCTGGTCGCGGATGTCCGCGCCTCGACGCCCTCGGTCGCGGCGGGCATGGTCGTGGACATCCAGCGCCAGGCGAACCTTCGCACCGACAATGCGATGGCCGCTCTCCAGCGCGCCCTCGACGCGAGCCGGGAACGATGGCGTCAGAGGCTCGACGCGGTCTCGACCCATCGCGTGATGGAACGCGAGCGCACGAAACTCGAGCGCCTCCGCGGCCGGGTCGCCGCGGCCTTTGCCCGTGCGCGCGTCGCGGTCGATCGAACGCACGCGAAGCGTGTCTCGACGTTCCGCGACCTCGCCACCCGCTGCGAGGCCCAGGCCCCGCGGGAAGTGTTCGGCCGCGCCCATGCCCGCGTCGATCGGGCGGTGCTGTCGATGGGCGCCCTCGTCGCGTCGCAAATGGATCGCCGCCGGGTTCGGGCCGCCCGCTCCTTCGACTCGAAAGCCTTGCGGGACGCCGGCGCCCGCCTCGCCGTCTTGTCCCGTGGTCTCGAGGCACGGCTCCTCGTCCTGACTCGCGGGATGCGGCCGGCGCTCGACCGGCGTCGCTCGCGGTTTCTTGGCATGGTGGCGAAGCTCGATGCCCTCTCGCCTCTTGCCGTTCTAAGCCGCGGCTACGCTCTCGCCACCACCCCTTCCGGGCGTATTCTGCTTCGGGCGGAAGACGTGAAGACGGGCGACCCGGTCGTGGTCCGCTTGTCCAAGGGGCGACTGCGAACCACAGTGACGGACGTGGAAAAGGAGGTCTAACGAGCGTGGCCGGAAACGAAGAAAACAAGGAATCGTTCGAAACGGCGCTGTCCCGTCTCGAGCAGATCGTGGGCTCGCTCGAGAAAGGGGATCTCTCCCTCGAAGAATCCCTGAAGCTCTACGAGGAAGGCATCTCCCGCGCCCGGTTCTGTCAGGATCGGCTGGAAGAGGCCGAGGCGAAGATCGAAGTCCTCTCCCAGGACGCACGCAAGGTCCTCGACCGTGCCCCCAAAGCCGAGCCCACCCGCTGATTCAAAGACCAGAGCACTTGGCCCCACAGCTCGATGAACTGAGGTCGCAGATCGACCTCGCCCTGGACCGCGCCCTGCCCCCGGAATCGCAATGGCCGGAGCGGGTGCACGCGGCCATGCGCTACAGCGTCTTCGCGGGCGGAAAGCGGGTTCGGCCCCTGCTCGCACTCGCCGCGGCGCATGCCATCGGCGGCGATGAAGGCCGCGCGCGGGCCCTGCCCTTCGCCTGCGCGGTTGAACTGATCCACACGTTCTCGCTGATCCACGACGATCTTCCCTCGATGGACGACGACGACCTGCGTCGTGGCCGCCCCACCTGCCACAAGGCCTTCGATGAAGCGACCGCGATCCTCGCCGGCGACGCGCTTCAAACCCTGGCTTTCGAGATCGTGGCCACGGGCATCGGCTCGGTCGAGCGCAGCGGAGTGGTGCTCAGAGCGCTCACGGTTCTCGCCCGCGCCTGCGGCACCGAGGGCCTCATCGGCGGCCAGATGGACGACTTGAAGTACGAAGGCGTCCCGGCAAGGCCCGAGGATCTCGAGCGCATCCATCGAACCAAGACCGGCGCTCTCATCGTGGCTACGGTCACAGGGGGCGGCCTGCTTGCGGGCGCCACGGCCGCGCAGGTCGAAGCGCTGCGCGCCTACGGCGAGCCCATCGGTCTGGCGTTTCAGATCGTGGACGACATCCTCGACGTGAGCGGCGACGCGGCCGCACTTGGCAAGACCCCCGGCAAGGACGTGAAGTCGGGCAAGGCCACGTGGGTGGCTCTCCACGGACTGGAAGCGTCGCGGCAGCAGGCCGGGACGCTGCACGATCAGGCCATGGACGCGCTGAACACCTTCGGATCCGAAGCCTCGTTGTTGCGCGAGCTCGCGTCCCGGATCATCCACCGGGCGTCTTGAGTCTCACGCGCCGCCGGCTCGATCTCGAGATCATGCGGCGGGGCCTGGCGCCCTCGCGGGAAAGAGCGCAGGCCCTGATCCTGGCGGGACGCGTGCGCGTCGATCAAGTGGAGCGGCCGAAGGCGGGCCTGCAGGTGAGCGAGGAAACCGGGATCGAAGTCGATGGCGAGGAGACCTGGGTCTCGCGTGGCGCGCACAAACTCATCGGCGCGCTCGACGCTTTTCGCGTGTCCTGCGAAGGACGCGTCGCGGCGGACATCGGCAGTTCGACCGGAGGCTTCACCGAGGTGTTGCTCGCGCGCGGAGCCGCCCGCGTCTACGCCTTCGACAGCGGTGTGGGTCAGCTCCACGAGAGGCTTCGTCAGGACCCCCGCGTGATCCTCGCCGAGCGCACCAACGCGCGGCATCTCTCAGCCGACGCGCTGCCCGAGCGGCCAACCCTGGCCACCATGGATGTCTCCTTCATCTCGATCCTCAAGATCCTGCCCGCCCTCGCCCGCATTCTTGCCCCCGGCGCCGACATCGTGTCCCTCGTGAAGCCGCAGTTCGAGGCGGGCCGCGCCGAAGTGGGGAGCGGCGGCATCGTGCGCGACGCATCGGTCCACGTTCGCGTCATGCTCGGAGTCTGCGAGTCGGCTGAAGCTCTCGGTTTCCGTGTGGTCGCGGTCTGCCGCTCCGCGATCGACGGCAGCGGAGGCAACCGCGAGTTTTTCCTGCATGCGGTTTCGCCCGGGTCCCCGCAGGAGAAGTGACGGCGGCGCGTCCGTTCTGCCATGATGGCGGCCTCCCGGCATGAATCGACCCCCGATCGTGAGAGCCCCGTGTCCCGAATGAAGATCGCCCTTTTCACTCGCGAGGACCTGCCGGAGACCGATCCCACAAGGGTCAACGTTCTCGAGATCCTCGAGTCGCTCGGCTGTGAGGTCGTGCAGGAAAAGGCACGGGGCCCGATCGATGCGGTGGTGGTCCTGGGCGGAGACGGCACGCTGCTCCGCGCCGTGCAGAGCGTGATCGACGAGGAGACGCCGGTGCTGGGCGTCAACCTTGGTTCCCTTGGCTTCCTCACCGAGATCACGAGCGAAGAGGTCGAAGAGGCGCTCAAGAACCTGGTGTCCGGCCACTACGCGTTTTCGCTGCGGTCGATGCTGCATGTCGCCCTGGTCCGCGGAAGTGTGTTCACCACCCATGAGGGCCTCAACGACGTCACCATCGCGAAGGCCGCGACGGTCTCCCGCATCGTCGAGTTCACGGTTTCGGTCGGCGACCGTTTCATGTCGGACTTTCGCGCGGACGGCCTCATCGTCTCCTCGCCTACGGGTTCCACCGCGTACAACCTCGCGGCCGGCGGGCCCATCCTTCATCCCCTGCTCGATGCGGTGGTGCTCACACCCATCTGCCCGCACATGCTTTCGAATCGACCGGTCGTGATTCCGGCCACATCTCCGGTCCGCATCCGGGTGCGTTCGTCGGGCTCGCCGGTGCACGTCACCGTCGACGGCCAGTGGAGCCGCGAAGTCGCGCCCGACGCCGAACTCGTGGTGAGCCGGGGCAGCCGAAGACTCAAGCTCGTCACCTCGGG
>CAYNHK010000214.1:0-8651 GCA_964396875.1 uncultured Acidobacteriota bacterium
CATGGCCGCGGCCCACCAGAATGTGGCGCGGCGACCACCACGTTCAAGCGAGGTGTCGGCGGTCAGGAAGACCCATGGGATGAAGGAGGCGCCGACCATGTGATGAGGGAGGGAGGAGAGCGACAGGAACGGGCCAGAGGCCAGCCAGATGGAGGCGCCAAGCCACGCGCCGATCGGCGACATGCCCCACCTGCGGGCCAGAAGGGCCAGACCCACCCCCGAGAAGAGGAAGTGGAGGACGACAGAGAAGGTATAGAACGTCCACGGCTGCATGATGAGGTTGAGCCAGGTGACCGGATACAGAATCTCGGCGCTGGGATCCGCGAGAAGAGCCTGGCCGAAGCCGCGGGAATCGTCCCAGACTGGCCACGAGCCAGCGGCGATCGAGCGCACGAAGGCCTCGATCTGGGGATACAGCCACATGCCGATGTCGCGCTGGAAGAAGACTTGCCCCAGGACAACCGGCCCGTAAAACAGCGCCCCACAGATCGCGGTGAGGCCGACGAAGGTCCAGGTCTCTTCTGAGCGGCGGCCGAGCCATTGCCCGATTGTGCGGCGGTCGACCATCTTGCTCCCCACCGGAATACGTGACTAAGAACGTCAAGCGATTGATTCTTGGCGCCAGGGAGGAGCGTAAGCGAACCGAGCGCGGTTTGCCAGACGCCGTCCAGAGCGATCCTGGGCAGATGCGGGTTGAGCCGCCTGTCGGATGAGCGCGGAGCCTGGCGCCGTCATCGCGAGCCGGTCCACGGACTTCGTCCGTGACTGTAGAGAGAAACCCCGATCCGTCATTGCGAGCCGGCCGTCGGTTGGCGATCGGCGAAGCAATCTCTTGAGGGATCGCTTCGGTCCACACCAAAACAACGGTCCCTCGCGATGACGGAAATTGGGCTGAAATGAGGCGTAAACGCACGGGTTTCTCAGCAGCGACCCGACGGTTTGCGGGGAGCGGAGCGATCCTCGGCACGCTTGGTAGTGGCTGGCCGGGGTTGCTTCGACCCACCGCGGAACGGAGTGGGTCTCGCAATGACGAGAGGTCGGGCGGGGCTTGGAACCGGTGGGCGCTTCGGGCTCGCGGCCCACTGCCCCCTCAAACGGCGTTGGGACTCACCGGGTTGCCGTCGACGGCCGGATCGCGCTCAGGGAACGGTGCCTTGGTCTTCGCGCTCAGGCATCCGCGACTCTCCCGAGTTCGGATGCCGGCCACCCTCCGTCCTCAGGCCAAACCCCTGCGGAGGGCTGTCCGCAGAGTGGACCCCACGCGGGGGTGTTCGCGGCGGCGAGCCCGTGGCGCGCGCGGCTTACCCGCCTCTGCCCCTGGGTGAGTGAGGAACCCGAGAAGAGGGTGCGCAAGAGCGGCTATCACCCATGGGCCGAACTTCTGGAACGCACCTTCGCCGTGGACGCTCTCACTTGCCCACGATGTCAGGGCCGGATGGCTGCTCGCCGTGGTGAAGAACCCCGTGAGCATCACCCGCTATCTGGCCGCCGAGGGCGAGTTGACCGAAGTGCCTGGACGCTCGCCTCCCCGCGCTTCTCCCTAATGGAAGAGCCAGGGGCTTAGGCGACGGGCGCGAGGTGACCAGGGCGAAGGCGGGAACGACAGGACAGGCCACGAGGTTGCGTAGGAAGCGGACGGCGAAAGGCGACGGGTTGCACCCTCGTAGGCGGAGCCTCGCATACCCTGGGGGTTCGCGCCGATGCAACCCATCGAAAGCGGCGTCAGGCGTGCCCGCTTGCTTCCTCGACTACGCGGGATTGACCGCCACTGCGCCTCCACGGCCGCGCGAATGGACTGGCACATCGCACCTCGTTTCGCTTGCGCTCCCGGTCTTGCGGGCTTACCGCACCAGTGCTGGTGCCGAGAATTCGTCCGGCACCCGATCCTGAATCGAAGTGAACCCGTTCGAGCCGACGTTACGCTGTGTCGAGACGCCAACACGGAACGCCATACGAGTGTTTATTCCTGCCCCGGGCAGCGTGAGATCGATCCCATCGGACGTGAACGTCGCCACTGCGGTCGCCACGGGCTCGTTGTTGTAGCGCCGCAGATGGCCAGTCGCGCCGTAAAAACTGGAGCCCACTTTCACAAAGTAGTCGATGCCGCGGTAGACCGCAGGCGAACTCTCTCCGGTGTCGGGGTTTTCATCGACGTCCATCGTGAATTCGACCAGGGTGGTATCCCTCGTGAAGGTGCCGGGAGCGAACCTTGCCTGGAAATGTACCCCTCCGTCACTCAAGACTTCGATGCTGGCGGAAGTCAGGTCGGGAATAACGGGAACCGGATGATCAGACCGCGTGTCTCCCACGGCATCCTGCGTGGTCCCCCGAAGCAGGACCGTTGGCGTGGGCGTCGGCACAGGCGAGGGACTAGCCGTTGCGGTGGGCGTGGTGGGGGCGGCGGGCGGTCCGCCTCCTCCGCAGCCCACCAGGGAGACGGCTGCGAAGACACAGGGCAGCACGCGCGGCGATCGCCCCCCGGGAACTCCCATGACTGCGAGCGTAGCCGCGAGCTTTGCCGTGGTCAAGCGCACCCTCGACCTGATAGACCGAGTGGTGGCTGGAGCCGCGAGATTGCTCTCTCCTGGCGTTTCTCGCTGCCTCGTCGCAATGAGGGAGGGAGCGGGCGGCCCATCGAGAAGGCAGCTCACGAAGCGATCGTGCTCGATCTCTATCGCCGCGCCGCCATCTCCTCGGGCAAGGCCGCAAGACTCCTTGGCATGGGTCGCATCGAGTTCCTCAAGGCACCGGCAAGATGGGCATTCCGTCCCATTCACATGAGCCCGGAAGAATTCGCCGCAGAAGTCGCGGTCGCCAAGACCTTGTGAGCGCTGTCGTCGCAGACACCTCGTTCAAGGCCCCTTCGTTTGATGAGCTGTCAAGGCTGGATCCGAAGGCGATTCTCGGTCTGAGCTCGGTCCACTGCCGTCAGTGATTCCGAACGGCATCTCCATCTAAGCGGCGCTCGATGTCCTTGACCTTCGCTTCGGCGCCCCACGCGCGATAGCCGTCCGCTGCGGCGGCGAGGTGAGGACGCGCCTCCATCTTCCTTTCGCGTTCGATCAGGTGTTCAGAGAGAAGTTCGGACGCGAGTGCGGCATCCTGGACGTAGCCATTCTCCCGGGCCGCTGCGACCGCCTGTTCGTAGCGGCGAATCGCCCTCCTCGTTCGACCGAGCGTCCGCAGCCACTCCGCGTCGACCAGGAGGGCCCGGTGTTCGAAGTTCTGCGGGCAGGTCCTGGCCCAGCTCCGCAGTTTCCGCCGGACGAAGTACACCCGCGTCATCGAAGCGATCCGCGACCCGAGACCCGTGCCGGATGCCCGCGCGTGGAGCAGCCAGCCGAGGCAGGCGAAGTAGTGTGCGATCGAGAAATAGAAAGTGGCGGGCAGACCGTAAGTGGTGACGGAGATGAGATCGGTTCCGAAGGCCGGACTCACCGGTCGTCTGAAGAAGCAGAGAAGGCGGGCTTTGTCGAGGAGGCGGAAGCCGTTTTGGGCATTGGACAGCTTCGCCACCGCGGCCTTGTCCTCGATCATCAGTTCCTCGGGGAACGGTTTAAGGCCCATCAACACCTCTACGGCCTGAAGGGTGGGCTGGTGCATGACCTCGGTTCCTCGCTGTCCGGCCGCGCGGATCGTCTCGAGCGCGCCCGTGCAGATCGCGCGGACTTCCTTGAGCGGCTGCCCCGCTTCGAGGCTCGCCTTGGCCCAGCCCATGTGGCAATAGCCCGTGAACTCGGCGTCCTCGACCCGCTCGCCCATGGTGACGCCTTCGCGGCACCACTCCGCCGATCGTGACATGGGCTCGCGCCAGTGGGCGAGGAACTGACCCATCGCGTGGTGGAGCTTGGGGAGGAACGCGGCGCCATCGGGAGCGTCCATGAGGCGCGTCGATAGTCGCGAGAAGCGCACCGCGGTCTGGTAGGCGCCCACCGCGCACAACGCGGTGGCGAACCACGCGAAGCGAAGCGCGTGGGTCGGGCCTCGGCCGTGTTTCAGGGTGAGGATGAAGGTGCGGCTGATCAGAATCGGCCAGAGGTAGGGCCGGGTGACGTAAGCGCCGCTGTTCATCGACGTCATGATGCGGATGAGCCGGCTCGCGCGTTCATCGGTCATCCGCGGAAGCGAAACCAGATCCTCATCGGTGCGCCCGCGCAGTTTCCACATCACCTGGCCGATGTTCCAGACGATGTCGAGAACGGTGGGGGAGGATGGCAACGGCATGTCGAGCCGGCCACAGATCTCGAGACCCGCCGCGATCGCCTTCGGGTATTCGTTCCTCGCGGTGTGGGCGAGGATCCGGGCTTCCCACCCCGGCGCTTCGTCGAGGACGCTCCGCGCGTTTTGGACTATGCGGTCCGCGGTGGCGAGCGCCTCGTCGATTCGCCCGAGGGGAATGAGAGTTGACGCGAGGGCATGCTCCACGGCGAGGGCCAGGTCGTAGTCATGCTCGAAGGCCCGCTCGGGAAGCAGGGCACGCGCACGTTCGAGGTATTGAGCGCCGGAAGCGAAAGCGCCCGCGGCGTTGGTGGCGAGGGCGGCGCGGAGGTGGAGCCGCGCCACCTCCGATCGTTCCCGAACCGCTTCGGGAGTGTTTGAGGAGAGAAGCGGGAGGGCCTGGTCGAAATGGCCCACGGTTTCGAAAAGCTTCTCGCCACGCTCGTTCTGGTCGAGGTCCTGCGCGAACGTCCTCGCGAGTTGCAGGTGCAGCCGGGCCCGCGCGTCCTCGGCGAGGCTCGAATAGAGGGCCTCCCGCATCCGGTCGTGCGCGAGGTTGTACCGTTCCCGCTCGCCCGCGACCGCGATCACCATCTGCTTCTCGGTCAGCACATGCAGGGCATCCTGAACCGCCAGCGCGCTCAGCGAGGCGACGCGGCGAAGCACACCGGGCTCGGCCGGCCGTCCACAGACTGCTAGCACATCGAGCAGCTGCCGTTCGTCTGCGCTCACCCGGCCCGCGCGTTTAAGGAATGACGCTGAGGCATCGAAGCTGAGGCCAAGCGCCTCGCTCGATCCAGCGGCCCCCTGGCCGCGAAGAATCGCGAGCTGTCCGCCTTCGAGAAGGTCGCGCAGGATCTCCTCGACGAAGAAGGGAAGCCCGCCGCTCGATTCGGCCACGCGGGCCGCGAGCCCTTCGGGCAGTTCGCTCAGGCCGAGCATCGACTTGAGGAGTTCGGCGACATGCAGATCCTCGAGCGGTGAGAGTTCCACCAGCTTGAGGGATTCGAGGGAGGCCCCCGATTCCACAAGGCGCGCCAGCGGCCGGTCGCGGACATCGTCGAGTCGATAGCTTCCGAGGAGACACAGACCCGTGGAAGCGCCCGCTTCGGACCGCAGGCGCAGGAGACAGGCGAGCAGATCGATGGTTCCAGAACGCGCCCACTGCAGGTCATTCACGTAAGCGACGTAGGGCACGATGCGTCCAAGTCCCGCGAGGAACTCGGCCACCGACTCGATCATGCGCCGCCGCTCGGCATCCGCGTTTTCGAGAGGAGGTGTGGGCGTGATGCCGCCCTCGAGGGTGAGCGAGGGGACAAGCTTCACCATCTCCGGAGCATGCCGGCTCAGAAGCGTGTGGTTCGCCTGCGACCTCGCGAGACCCGCGGCCTGGAGGACGAGGTTCGCCACCGCGCCAAACTCCGAGAGGTCGCGTTCGAAACAGTCGGCCTCGAGGAAGGGCACACCCTGGAGTTGAACCGTCTGCCGGATCTCCCGCATGAGACGCGATTTGCCCATGCCGCTCTTCCCGGCCACGAAGAGACCGCCCTGGACGCCTTGCGCGAGGCCGGCCTCGATGAACTTCCGGACATCCGACAGCTCACGGCGGCGGCCCACGAACTGGCTCGAGAAGAGGTAACTCTCTTTCGTGTCCTGGGTCTCGAGTTCGTAGGCGAGTCCGCCCGCGCGGTTGATGTCGTCGAGCAGTTCGCCCGCGGTCTGGTGGCGTTCGTCCGGGTCGATCGCGCACAGCCGCTCGATCACGTCGCGCAGCCAGGCCGGCACGGTCTCCTGCTCGCGCGGCCCGAAGCGCACGCGTTCCGTCGTCTTCTTCCGCAGCAGCCACTGCATGCCCGGTGTCGTGTCGTAGGGAACTTCGCCGGACAACAGCTGATAGGCCATGACGCCGAGGCTGTAGAGATCCGAACGATGGTCGGCCTTCCTGCGCTGGGCGATCTCGGGGGCGAGGTACTGCGGCGTGCCCATCACCTGTCCCGTCGCCCCCCGCAGGCCCGCGAGGCCGAAGTCGAGCACCTTCACCTGGCGGCCGAGGCGGCTCGGCGTCACCATGATGTTGCTGGGCTTGAGATCGAAGTGGACCACGGTGCGTTTGTGGAGATAGGCGAGCGCGCGGATCACGGGAACCAGGAGGTCCACCACCTCGCGCCACGGCAATATGGGGGCCGTTGGCGTCGGAGTGAGTTGTTCGGGCTGCCTGCTCTGCCCATCGAGGGTGGCGGCATCCTCGGCGCCGGGATGGCGTAACGCCTGGGAGAGCGTTGATCCCGGGAGCAGCTCCATCGTGAAGAAGAACGCGTCGAGCCCCGCCACCATCTCGAAGTCGTAGACGCGGGCGACGTTTGGGTGGCGCAGCGACGCCATGGTCCGGAATTCGGCGCGGAAGAGGTCGACGCTCACCGTCATGTGTTGGAGGAAGAGCTTGAGTGCGGTGGGCCGGCCGGGAAAAAGCTGATCGTCGACCCGGTAAACCGCGCCCATGCCCCCGTGGCCGAGAAGTCGGTCGATCCGGTAGCGGCCGTTGATGACGACTCCCGCCGGAATCGAAGCCGCGCGCTCGGCCGCCTCGTCTTCGGGAGGGGTGTCCGCGCCCGGCTGACGAGTCAGGGTCAGCGAACTGAGATCGAACGGATCGCGCGCGGTGGTGTGGGGCGCCTCTGGAGATTCCTCGGGCGTCTGATTCACCACGGCCTGGCGCATGGCTCGGAGCATCGTTTGAATACGCGGGCCGGTCAAGTGAGGGTCTGCGCTCTTCGACAGCCAATCTGTCGCCCGGCTCGTTGACTCGGGAGACGGCGCGTGTGAACGTAGCGCGCACGGTTGGCCCTCTCACACCTCAGGAGTTCCTCATGATTCGACTCTTCTCCCGCGCGAGCCTTCTCGCGATCCCCCTCGCCGTCTGTCTCGTCCAGCCGGTGTTCGCCCAGAAGGCGGCCCAGAAAATCGACGAGGAGTACACGAAGCTCATCAAGCAGCACCTGCAGGATCCGCGGATCACCACGGAACTCGTGGACCATCTGCCCGCGTCCAGCACGGTCCCGACGCCGCTCAAGCACTTCGGTTACATCATCGGCCAGCCCGGCGAGATCGCGTACACGAAGGATCTCTATGCGTATTACCAGGCCCTCGCCAAGGCCGCGCCCGGGCGCGCGAAATTCTGGACCATCGGCAAGTCGGAGGAAGGCCGGGACATCGTGATGCTTGCGATCGCCGACGAAGCGACGCTCAAAGCCCTCGACACCCACAAGGCGAATCTCGCCGCTCTCACCGATCCACGGAAGACCACCGAAGCGCAGGCCCAGCAGATCATCAAGACGGGCAAACCGATCTACTGGCTCACCTCCGGCATGCACTCGCCCGAGACCGGCGGCCCGCAGGTCCTGATGGAGCTCGCGTACCGCTTGATCGTCCAGGAGACGCCCTTCATCCAGGAAATCCGGAACAACGTGATCACGTTCATCACTCCCGTGATCGAACCCGACGGCCGGGACAAACACGTCGACACCTACTACTACGGCAAGAAGACGGGGAAGCCGCGCCCGCCCCTCATGTACTGGGGCAAGTACGTGGCCCACGACAACAACCGCGACGGCATGGGCCAGTTTCTGAACCTCACCCGCGCGGTCACCAAGACCCAGCTCGAGTGGAAGCCGATTGTCATGCACGATCTGCACGAGGCCCAGTCGTATCTCTACTCGTCCACCGGCACCGGCCCTTACAACGAAGCGATCGATCCGATCACGGTGTCTGAATGGTGGGACTTCGCGAACCATGACGTGCAGGAGCTGACCAAGCGTGGCGTCCCCGGTGTTTTCACCTACGGCTTCTACGACGGCTGGACGCCCAACTACATGTTCTTCATCGCGCATTCGCACAACGCGATCGGGCGGTTCTACGAAGTCCAGAGCTACGGTCCGGACAACAACGAGAACCTGCGCCTGCCCGCCACGGCGACGAGCCGCGAGTGGTTCCGTCCGAACCCTCCCCTGCCGTCGATCAAGTGGGGCCCGCGCAACAACACCAACATTCAGCAGTCTGGAGTCTTGTTCTCTCTCTCGCACATGGCGAAGAACCGCCAGAAGTACATGGAGAACTACTGGCTCAAGAACAAGCGTTCGGTGGACAAGGGCAAGAACGGCCCGGTCCATGCGTGGGTGATTCCCGCGAACCAGCGGCGCAAGGGCGAAGTGGCGGATTCGATCAACGAGCTGCTCCGTCAGGGCCTCGAGATCCATCGCGCGTCCGCTGCGGTGAAGGCGGGCAACGTGAGTGTTGAAGCCGGTGACTACGTGATTCGCGCCGATCAGCCCTATCGCACACTCGCCGACATGTACTTCTCGATCCAGAACTACCCGGCTCAGAACCCGCGCCCCTACGACGACACCGGCTGGACGTTCCAGTACATGCGCGACATC
>CAYNHK010000215.1:0-8630 GCA_964396875.1 uncultured Acidobacteriota bacterium
TCACGACTACGGCTGCTCGCTCAAGGCGATGCGCGCCGATGTCGTCAAAGGCATTCGCCTCTACGGCGAGATGCACCGGTTCATTCCCGCCGTGGCCTCGTCGATGGGCGTTCGCGTCGCGGAGGTGGTGGTGAACCATCGGCCGCGCACCCGCGGCGTGAGCAAGTACGGCATCGGCCGCACCACGCGTGTGCTCCTCGACCTCTTCACGGTCAAGTTCTTCATGACCTACGGCACCCGGCCCGCTCATCTCTTCGGGCTTTTCGGTCTTCTTTTCGGCGTCGTGGGCTTCGGCATCCTGAGCTATCTCGCCTTCATCCGCCTTTTCGCCGACCAGGCCATCGGCTCGCGGCCGCTTCTCTTCTTCGGCGGCCTTTCCTTCCTCACCGGAATCCTGCTCGTGAACTTCGGCTTGATGGCTGAGCTCCTGATGCGGACGTATCACGAGAGCCAGAACAAGCCGATCTACGTCCTCAAGACCGACGAGCATTAAGCAGCCCGTGGCCGAGCCCCGCGTTCTCCTGCTGGCGGAGACGTACCATCCGGTTCTGGGTGGGGGAGAAAAACACACGCGCACCCTGGCCCTTGGCCTCGCACGCCTGGGATTCACTGTGAACGTGATCACACGGAAGTCGAGCGCCGAACTTCCGATGCGCGAGGACGATGGGGGAGTGACCATCTACCGCGTCGGCTCTACCGGCAAAGGTCGGGGGAAGAAGTTCGGGATGGTTCCCCAGGCGTACCGTCTGGCGAGGGCCCTCGCCGCGGAGTCGGACGTCTTGATGAACGGGGGGACGCGTGTTCTGGCCCTTCCCGCGCGCGCGGCCATCGCGGGCACGCGGTGCGCTCTGGTTCTGCGCCCCGAATTGAACGGTGAACTCGACGGGTCCCTCGCCTTGTGGGGGCGAGAGAGCCGCGGCCTCGCCCGCGAAATCGTCTACCGGCTCGCTCGGTTCCGAAACCTTTTGCTTCGCCGGACGAACGCGGTGGTGGCGATCTCCGAGGCCATCGCGCGAGAGGCGGTCGAGGCCGGTTTCCCGCGCGAGAAGGTCCACGCCATTCCGCACGGCATCGACATGTCCGAATACGCGCCGGTGTCCCTTGACCGGAAGGACTCGCTTCGCGCTTCGCTCGGCCTGCCCGCGGACAAACTCCTCGTCACCTACACGGGCCGGTTGATCGAGGGCAAAGGCCTCGAGACGCTCTTCGCGGCGATGAAGCCTCTGGCCGACGTACCCAGGCTGCACCTCGTGTTGGTCGGTTCGGGGCAGGGGCAGGTGATCTCGATCGAGGAGAAACTCCGCGAACTCGCACTCGCCCCCGCCCTCGCCGGCCGCGTCACGTTCACCGGCCGGGTCGACAACGTCGCGGCGTATCTCCAGGCGTCGGACATCTTTGTTTTCCCGACCCTCGACGAAGCTCTCGGCATGTCCGCGGTCGAGGCCCAGGCCTGTGGTCTTCCTGCGGTGGCGTCGCGTACCGGCGGTGTTCCCGACATCGTGGAGGACGGCGTCACCGGGATCCTGGTGCCGCCTGGCGAGGTCGAGCCGCTCGCCGCGGGCCTTCGCCGGCTGATCGAAGACCCGGCGCTGCGATCGCGCTACGCAGATGCAGCGCGACGCAGGACCGAAGCGAAGTTCGCCCTCGAGACCACGGTGTCGCGCTATGCAGATCTCTTCCGTTCGCTGACCCCGAAGGCAGGCGGCCGATGAAAGTAGCGCTCACCGGAGCGTCGGGCTACACCGGCGGCCATGTTCTCAAGCACCTCCTCGCCCGCGGGGACAGCGTGAAGGCGCTGGTGCGCGAGGGTTCGGTTACGCCCGAGCTTTCGGCCAGCGGAGCGGAGATCGTGAAGGGTGTTCTGGGGAATGCGGACGATGCCCGTCGGTTGGCGGAGGGCTGCGACGCGGTCATGCACATCGCGGCGGTCTATCGGACCGCCGGACATCCAGACTCGTACTACCGCGAGGTCAACGTCCATGGCACGCGACTTCTTCTTGAAGCCGCGCATGCGGCGGGGATTCGCAGGTTCGTTCACACCTCCACCGTCGGGGTCCACGGCGACGTCAAGAATCCGCCCGCGGACGAGGACGCGCCCATCGCACCCTCGGACATCTACCAGGAGACGAAGGCTGAGGCGGACGCTCTCTCTCGAGAATTTGGCCGGACGCACGGCCTCGAGGTCGCCATTGTTCGGCCCGGCGCGATCTACGGCCCCGGCGAGACGCGCCTGCTGAAGGTGTTCAAGGGGATCGCGCGCGGCCGTTACGCGGTTGTGGGAAGCGGGAAGGCGCACTATCACCTCGTCTACATCGACGATCTGGTCTCGGGCTTTCTTCTGGCCCTCGACCGAAAGGAAGCCGCCGGAGAGACATTCATCATCGCCGGGCCGAAGTCGGTCTCACAGGACGAGCTGGCGCGCGAGGTCGCGAAGGCCACGGGCGGCTCTGTGTGGCCGTTCCACATCCCGGCCTGGCCGATCCAGCGGCTGGGCGATGTGGTCGAAGCGGTATGCGTTCCCCTCGGCATCGAACCGCCGATCCATCGGCGGCGTGTCGACTTCTGGGTGAAGAACCGTTCCTTCTCAATCGAGAAGGCGCGCCGCCTTCTCGGTTACGCCCCGATGGTGGACGTGACCGAAGGCATCGCAAGAACGGCTCGGTGGTACCGAGAAAGCGGATGGTTGTAGACGGTAAAGCAACCCCATCTCACATCTATCCGCCTCACCGGTGTCGGCGCAGCTTCTCTCGGAGCACTGAAAGTAGCGATCGCCGTCCGGGGCCGGGCAGCCGTTCGACGTAGTCCTCGCCGACCCGCGCGAGTTCGAACACATCGGAGCCGGCACGCGAGATCGCGGGCGGCGTCGATGCCTTCCCTGCGAAGGCGGCCCGGTACCCGACCTCGGCGGCTATCCGCTTCGCTTCCTCCGAGAACACGTGCCACGGATAACAGACCGTCGTCGCTTCGACCTCGGCCTTTTCGCGGATCAGCCTTCGGGCCTCGCCAAGATCGAAGCGCATCGCCTCGCGAAGCTCGTCCTCGGTTTCATATCGGCCGCCCGCGCGGTACGCCGGTTTCCCGGAGAGCCTCGGCGCCGAGACCGGCAGCGGGGTCCCCAAAGGCACGTCGCCGCCACGCGCCAGGCGACCGTTGACCTCCAGGAAGGGGCAATCGAAGGCCCCGTAGCCCGACTGCATTGCTTCAGTTCTGACTCCTGAGATTTCCGCGCTCACGGGGATCCGCGCATGCAGATGGGTGTGGCTCTCGATATCGATGACTTCGCGCATGGCGCGGACCTCTCCCCAGGTCACGAAGGGACGGTCTGCGGAACCATCCCGCGCCACGAGACCAGCACGATCGGCTGATTCAACCTCATCGATCGTCTTCGAAACCTCGTCCGCGTCGTGAACCGCGCTCGTGACGAGAAACGCGGTGGCGCGCATTCCGAGACGCTTCAGGATTGGATATCCGACCGTCCAGGTTGTCGCCCGGCCGTCGTCGATGGTGATCAGCACCGACCTCGGGGGAGCCTCCCGACCGCCGAGGAGCGCGTCGAGGTAAGCGGGCATACCGATCGCCTGGTAACCCGCATCGCGGAGGTATCGCATCTTCCTCTCGAACGATTCGGGCTCCAGGCTGTGGAAGGTGAAGACCGGGATGGCCGTGGGCTCGATGCCGCCGCCCCGAACGAAGGCGGGATCGCGCGAGACCAGGTCGAGCAGGAGCCGGCCCGCGTCGGCCGCCCGTTGCGCCGACGCCATCAGGCCGCGTCTTGGGGCGCTTCGTGGGCGTGCGACTTCCGCGCAAGCCACACGAAGAGGCCGGAGATCGAGAGGAGGACCACGAGCCCGGCCGCGACGATCGAGAACGCCAGGGCGCTCTCCCGCGGCAGACCCACCTGGTTGAAGTAGACGACGTACACACCTTCGCGCAGGCCCCAACCGTTGAAAGAGATCGGAATCGCCTGGATGAGCGTACAGAGCGGCACCATCAGCAGGCAGGCCCCGAACTCGAGGGGAATCTTGAGCGCGCTCGCGACCATGAAGAAGTAGGAGACCCCCAGGAACTGAAGCAGAAGGGAGAGGGCGAACGCCTCGAGCACCGCCGTCTTCTTTGCCCGATAGGAGTTCACCGCCGCCTGGACGGACTCGAACTTCTCGTAAGCCCAGGGCAGCCGCCGCAGGCCTAACCTCTCGATGACCGCGCTGACCATCCCCGATTTCAGAAAGATCGCGCCGAGGACAATGAAAAGCGCGGTGAGCCCGAGCAGGATCACCCGCGCCCCCGCGAGTCCGCGGACCATGGGTCCGCCGAAGAGAAAGGCGGTTGTGGCGATGAAGTAGAGGGCGACGAAACCGATGACCCGATCGAGGACCGCGACGGTGAGGGACGCGGTGTGGGAGCCCGCGGCCTTCGCGGCGTCCCGCACCCGCACCACGTCGCCCCCCACGTTGCTGGGCAGAAAGTTATTGAAGAAGGTGGCCACCATGTACGACTGGCAGAGCCGGGAGAACGGTGTCGTGGCCCCGAGCGCGTCGAGCAGAACTTTCCACCGCACCGTGGAAAGCACCACCACGGTGGCGTAGATCACGACCGCGACCCCGAACAGCCAGTGATCCCCCTCGACCACATGGCGTATGACGTCCGAAAGATCGACGCTTCGGAGCAGGTAGACGAGCAGTCCCACCGAAAGGACGAGCTTGATCAGGAGCAGGAGGCTGCGGTTCAAGAAGGGGTTCTGCTTCGGGGGGATGATTCGAGGGCTCTCGACCGCGCGGGACGCCGCTTTTGAGAGAATAAACCGTGATCGTACGACACCGGGACGAATCTTCGAAGTGCCTGAGGTGCTTGTGAGCGACCCCGGTTCGATGAAGGACGTCGGGATTCAGGCCGCGATCAAGGACCCGCGTGCGTCATCGGTGAAGTACCAGGACCTCGTCGTGGGCTCCCGCGATTTCTTCCGTCTGGTTCACTTCGAGTTCGTGATGGCGTTCTCCTCGTGGGTTCCCGGCGCGCTGGGCCTGGTGCTCCGAAAGGTCCTCTACCCGACCCTGCTTGGGTCGTGCGGCCGGGGCGTGGTCTTCGGCCAGGGCGTTACCCTCAGGCATCCCCACAAGATCCACATCGGAGACGGAACCGTCATTGACGACAACGTTCTGCTCGATGCGAAGGGCGTTGCGAACCAGGGGATTCGAATCGGCGACAACGGCTTCATCGGCCGAAATTCAATCCTCTCGTGCAAGGACGGCGACATCGTCCTTGGAAGCCACATCAACGTCGGCTTCAACTGCGAAGTCTTCTCCTCGTCGCGGGTCGAGGTGGGTGACTATGGCCTGTTTGCCGCGTACACCTACGTGGTCGGGGGCGGTCACGATCACACAGACCTCGGCGCGGTCATGATCGATCAGCCGCGTCCGTCGAAGGGTGTCGTCATCGGCCGCAACGTCTGGCTCGGCGCGGGCGCCAAGGTGCTCGACGGCGTCACCCTCGGCGCGAATGTCGTCGTCGGTGCCGGGGCGGTGGTCAACGAATCGCTTCCCGACTCCGTGATCGCGGCAGGCGTGCCTGCGAAGATCATCAAACGGCGGGACGATCTGTCGGCCGAACGCCAGGCATGAGCCGCATTCTCGTCGTCACTTCCTCGGCGCCCTTCGTGCGCGGGGGGCATATGGTCATCGCCGAGGAGACCGTGGCCGCCCTGCGCCGCGCCGGGCACGAGGCGGAGATCTTCGAGACTCCTACCAACCGTTTTGGCCGGCAGTTCGATGCCTACGAGGCCACTCGCCTGACCGATGTCTCGGAGGGGGCGGACGGCCGGGCCATCGACCAGATCATCACGATGCGTTATCCGGCATTCGCGCTGCGTCACCCGAAGCACGTCTGCTGGCTGACCCACACGATGCGCGAATACTACGACCTGTTCGATTCGATCATGCAGGGTTTCGGCCGCAAGGGCCGCCTCAAAGAGACGATCCGCAAGTACTTCGTCCATCGTCTCGACCGAAGGCTCCTGACCCGGAACGTCTCGAAGCTGTTCACGATCTCCCGGACCGTCACGGACCGCCTCAACCACTTCATCGGCGTGCCCTCCACGGTTCTCCATCCTCCCGCTCCGGCCCGCGACTACCGGTGCGAAGCTTATGAACCGTACGTGTTCGCGGTCAGCCGCCTGCACCGCCTCAAGAGGATGGACCTGCTGGTCGAAGCCATGGCGCTCATGAAGGATCGAACATTCCGCGCGGTGATCGCCGGGGAGGGAGATGACGAGGCGCCTCTGCGCGAACTCATCCGCCAGAAGGGTCTCGAGGCCCGAGTGCAACTCGCGGGCCCTTTGAGCGAATCCGCGAAGCTCGACCATCTCGCTCGCTGCCGCGCCGTCTACTTCGCGCCTCGGAACGAGGACTACGGCTTCGTCACCCTCGAAGCGATGTCGAGCGGCAAGGCCGTGCTCACCGCGACCGATTCGGGAGGCCCGACCGAGCAGGTCGAGCCGAACTCGACGGGCTGGATACTCAAGCCGGAAGCTGCGGCTTTCGCGGAGACACTGGACAACCTCGCGGGTGATCCGGCTCTCGCCGAACGTCTCGGCCGGAACGGTCTTGCCTACGCCGCGAGGCACAGCTGGGACAGCGTCGTTCCTGCCCTCCTGATGCGCTGAGAAACGAATGCGGCCCCGGAGCAGGCCAATGAAGGTCCGCCCCAGGGCCGTTGGCGTTGCTCAGAGAGGCGCGCCGCTCCGACGGAAGCCCCGGAACAGCGGGGACAGGGAAAAGTTGACGTCGGTGAACGCGTTCGTGTCGACCGCGACCGTGAACTGCCGACCGGTGTTGACGTCACTGAAACCAAGGGTCAGATCGATGCGGTCGAAATCGTCCGAGTTGAACCGGAAGATCAGGTTGTAAGCCGTGTTCGCACTCGGTGTGATTCTGGTCGCCCCGGCCGTCCGGATCGTGTCGGCGCCGGCTTCGACCCGCTCGATCTCTCTCCCGTTGAGGAAGAACGCCATTCTCGCGAAGTTCCAGTCGGCGGTGCCCCCGCCGGTCTCGCGGATCCGGATCGGCGTCTCCATGGCGATGGAAAACGCGGGGTTCAGACTGGGGTGCAGAACGAGCGCCCCGTTGGGGGTGCCCGCGATGGCGGCCGCCGCGGGTGTGGGTGTGGCGACCACCACCGGCGTCGGCGACGAGGACGAACCCCCGCCGCAGCCGACCGCCACCACCATGGCCACGACCACGGGGACTATGAGTGACTTCTTCATGACTCTTCTCCTTTGCTTGAGCCGCGGATCTGCGGCGTGGACAGGCTATGCAGCCGAGGAGAGACCCCGCGGACGGTCATGTGACACTTACAGCGGCGGCACAACATAAGGCCGCCGCCGTCCGCCCCCTCCTTTGTTGCAGAATGAGAATGGCATGAAACTCGAGCGCTTTGCAAAGCCGGCTCACTGGCGCTCCTGGCTTCGGAACCATCACGCCCGGGAACGGGAAATCCTCCTGCGATGCACCAAAGTCGGCGCATCGACCGGTGGCGTCACCTACGTCGAGGCTCTGGATGAGGCCCTGTGCTTCGGCTGGATCGATGGAGTGCGCCGCTCGATCGACGAGGACAGCTTCAGTGTGCGTTTCACCCCGCGAAAGGCGAAGAGCTATTGGAGCGCGGTGAACATTCGCAAAGCTGAGGCGCTGATCGAGGCCGGCCGAATGGCGCCTGCCGGCCAGGCCGCCTTCGATGCCCGCGATCAGGCCCCGCCCCGCAAGTACTCCTTCGAATCGAAACCCGAGGGCTTTGCCCCCGCCTACCTCCGGAAGATTCGAGCGAATCCGAAGGCCTTCGAGTACTTCAAGACTCGCCCGCCGGGCTACGTTCGCACCCATGCATTCTGGGTGATGAGTCCGGTGAACGAGGAGACACGGCTGAGACGCCTCGGCATCCTGATCGCTTGCTGGGAACGCGGCGAGTCTGCTCCCCCTCTGGCCCGGACGAAGAAAGGGGCGCGCCAGTAGACTCCGAGATCAGAGATTCAGGAGAGAACATGGCCAAGACCGAGACGAATGCCAGCCCGAAGACCGTCGATGACGGCCGCGAGTTGAAGCCGTACACGACCATCTCGGGCCGCCCCATCGAGCCACTCTATGGACCGGAGGACGTCAAGAGTCTCGACTACGAGCGCGACCTCGGTGATCCGGGCTCCTACCCATTCACCCGCGGCGTCCACAAGACCGCCTATCGCGGCAAGACCTGGACGATGCGCCAGTTCGCGGGCTTCGGTTCGGCCGCGCAGACCAACGAGCGTTTCAAGTACCTCCTCGCGAATGGCTCGATGGGACTCTCCGTCGCCTTCGACCTCCCGACTCTGATGGGCCGCGATCCCGACCACGAGCTTTCGCTCGGCGAGGTCGGGAAGTGCGGCGTGGCGGTTACGTCGCTCGAGGACATGGAGACGCTTTTCGACGGCATCCCGCTTGGCGATGTCACCACGTCGATGACCATCAACTCGCCGGCGCCCATTCTCGTCGCCTTCTACATGCTGGTGGGCGAGAAGCAGGGGGTTCCCGCCGACAAGCTCGCGGGCACGATCCAGGCCGACATCCTGAAGGAGTTCATCGCCCAGAAGGAGTACATCTTCCCGC
>CAYNHK010000216.1:0-8553 GCA_964396875.1 uncultured Acidobacteriota bacterium
ACACCCCCGAGCGCTTCGGCCGAAGTCAATTCGGCCTCCGCTTAAACACTCAGTCGCGTTGCGCGCCTGAAACGAGTACGCGCAGGACAGTGGCTTCCGTTCCAAGGCCGGCACTTCGGGCGAGCAGCGCGATCTTCGGCGGTAGATCGAGGCGGAGTCTTTTTTCCGCAATCGAGCAACGGTCGGCCGGGAGTTTCGCCGTCCAACCGTCCCACCACGGCGTGACGCGCTTCGAGACCGGTTCGATCACGAGCAGGCGCGAGCCCCTCGCGACCCAGGGCGCGATCTTCGCGCCGATGAGGTCGCGTTTCTCGTCGTCGAGTTCGTTGAGCGTCCATCCGATGACGATGCCCTCTGGCCTTCGGATCGACTCGAGGGTTTCGGTGATCGAGCGGCTCGTCTCGCCTTTGACGCGCAGTGTCTGATAGGTCCACCTCGCCTCGTGAAGGGCGAAAGACGACCGGTCCGCGCCGATCACCTGCGGAGAGCCTCCGCTTTCGATGGCCCAGGCCGCGCCGCAGACTCCGGTCCCGCAACCGAGGTCCAGGATGGTGGATCGTCCCGCCTCGAAGCCCAGGCCAAACTCACGAACGAGAGCCTGAGTGGCGAGGAAATGCGTGCCGCCGTAGTACAGCGCGAAGGCCGCGCGTTTTCCACGACCGTCGAGCGCCCGCGCGAGGCCGCCCTCCTCCCGTTTCTCCACGTAACCCGCGGAAAGGGCGCGCAGCGCGCGCGTGACTTCACCAAACTTGAGGTCTTTGAGATGCCGGTCGAGAAGCGCTTCGAGATACCGGCCCGTCCGACTCTCGGCCGGATTCTGATTCGGATTCACAGTCCCGCCTTCGCGATCACGCCCGGCAGGCTCAAGACGTAGCGGGAGCCCATGAGCTGGGATGGGGTTTTGTACCCCGAGCCAGCGTCGCCCTCGGCGAGAAGGCGTTCCACGACACCGAGCGCCGCGGTCACCGTGAGGTCGTACCCATTCGGCGTCTCGACCTCGATCCGTGCGCTTCGACCACCAGGGGCAAAAGCCTCACCCCAGACGTAGCAGTTCGTCTTCGCGCGAGTCGCGGCGGAAGGCGGTTTCAGCGAAGCTGCAATCCGCCTCTGCATGAAGCGCGTGACCGCGCCGAAGCGAAGAAGAGGGCGGATCCAGTTGAGACGCCGGGCCGACGCGATGGTACGTGGCGAGGCCGCGATGTAGACCTCGATGTCGGGAATCCCGGTGGTGATGTAGGCGGTGAACACATCCCCCCATGGGATGGTCATCGCGGTCCGGGGTTTACCGTCGCGCAAAAAAGTCCGCGTCTTGAAGGCCGCCGGTACTTCGACCAAAGCGCCTCCCCGACGGACCCGGCCGCCCTTCCCAAGCCCCGCGACGCTCGTCTTCGCGGTTCCCACACTGAGCCCGCCGCCCGCCTCGAAGGCCAGCACGAGAGATGTCGCGTCCGGCAGCGCTTCTTTGAGCATCGCGGCCACAGCGTCGGTGGGCACCACATCGAAGCCCACACCGGGAACCACGAGGATGCCCCGTTTCGAAGCCTCATCCGACCGGGCGTGGCAGGCGGAGAAGACGTCGATCTCGCCGGTTATGTCGAGATAATGCGCTCCTTCGGCGAGGCAGGCCTCGAGCATGGGCGACGACGTTTCAGCGAAGGGGCCCGCACAATGCAGAACCACACGGCACCCGGCGACGGTTGCCCGGAGCGCCTGCGGATCACCCAGACTGCAAGTGGCTGGGGTGGCTCCAAGGCGCGCCGCAAGGGCTTGTATGGCCTCGGCGTTTCGCCCCGAGAGCTTCGGCCGATGGCCACGCCGCACCGCCGCCTCGGCGATCAACGCTCCTGTATATCCGTTGGCGCCGTAGATGAGCCAGGGTGCTTCGCGGGGGATCGAGGGGTTGGCCATGGCGCGGTCGAGCCAGGCGAGAGTAGCAGAGCGCTCAACGTTTGACTCTGGGGGGACAAAGCTCACAAATTGTCTTCCCAACGCGGGCGTCCGGGCCTAGAATTCGAACAAGTGGCGGCTCCCGCTTAATTACGATAGAAATAACGGCACAACCATGACGTCTTTCGGCGCCTCTCTTCGACGCGAACGCGAACTCCGCGGAGTGACTCTGCAGGAGATCGCTGCGGCCACCAAGATCGGCGTGAGCATGCTCCAGGCGATCGAGGACGATCGCCTCGACAAACTGCCGCAAGGCCTTTTCGTCCGCGGTTTCGTGCGGGAGTACGCGCGTTTCCTGGCGCTTGACGAACAGAAGATCCTCAACGAACTCAGCTTTCACGCGCCTGCGCCACCCGTGGTCGACGACACCGTCGGCGAACGGGGCCGGCGGGTCTCGAGCCGTCTCGCGACCCGGCTCATCAACGGCGGCCTTGCCACCCTCGTGGTGGCTGGCGTCGCTGCCCTGATTCTCAGTCCGCGCCTCTCGCAAAGAGCCGTGCCCGCTCCCACGCTTCCGCCGGTCGATGCCGTAACGAGCCCCACTCCCGAACAAGTCGATGTGACCGGGCCCCAGGCGACGCTTGTATCGAGCGTGCCGTCCGTGGTGCCTACCGCCTCGGTCCTTCCCCAGCCTCTCCAGCTCACCCTCACCGCCACCGAGGACTGCTGGATCGGTCTCGACGTGGGCGGCGACCGAGTCGAGAATCGCGTGCTCAAAAAGGGCGAGTCGTTCTCGATCACGGCCCGTCAGAACGCCTCTCTCGCGGTGGGCAATGC
Source organism: uncultured Acidobacteriota bacterium (assembly GCA_964396875.1). Lineage (GTDB taxonomy): Bacteria > Acidobacteriota > Vicinamibacteria > Fen-336 > JAGNNV01 > JAGNNV01. Next base: position 2,725 of record CAYNHK010000216.1, read on the forward strand.
CGGGGGGCTTCTGGTCGCGATCGATTCGGGCCCGCCCCGTCCGCTCGGAAATCGCGGCGAAGTGAAGCGGAACATCCCGCTCTCCCCCGAGGCCATCGGCGCGCTCTCCGCGGGCGCGGTCGAAGCACCCGTCAAACCCATCGGCTGAAACCTCACCGCTTGAAGACAACCCGGGGGGCGACGGCGATGGGAAGGGCGGCTTAGACGATGGCTGATCGCGAGAGCAATCCGCTCGTAGACCAGATCCGCAAGGGCGGGGTGCCGCTCGAAGTGCGGATGATGGCGGCCGAGGGCGCCCTTCCCCTCAAGCCCGAGGATCTCGTGGATCTGCTCGAGGTGATGCACCGAGACCCGCTGCCCGAGGTTTCGAAACTCGCCACCAAGACTTTCTCCGAACTGAGCGCCGACACCCTGTTGCCGCTCGTGAAGGCCCGGGACGCGTCGGTCAGCGTCCTCGCCTGGGCGCTCGCCGTCCGCACCGACGCGAAGGTCCTCGAAGCGTGCCTCCAGAACACCACAACTCCGGACGAGGCCATCGCGCAACAAGCGAGCAGACTCCCTGAAGCGCTCGCCGAACTGGTGGTCATCAACCAGACCCGGTTGCTCCGGCATCCCCCTCTGCTCGAGCGGATCGAAGCGAACCCGATGTTGTCCCGCGACCAGCGACGGCGTCTCGTCGAACTGCGCGAGACCTTTTCGATCGGCGTCGAGCCGGAGCCGGAAGCGCCCACGCCGCCGCCAGCACCTGCGCCGCCTCCGCCTCCCGTTGCCGAAGAACCGGCGGTGGAAGCCCAGGCTCCGGCCCCGACGGCAGACGAGAACGTCATCGAGCTCAAGCCCGAAGAAGCGGTCGAAGCGCTCCTGACCGACGACGAGAAGAAGGACGAAAAGGCGATGAGCGGCCTCCAACGCCTCTTCAGCCTGAAGACCGGACAGAAGATCAAGGCGGCCCTCACGGAGGACTCACAGACGCGCAGTTTCCTGATCCGCGATCCGAACCGGCTCGTGTCCCTGGCCGTCCTCGGCTCTCCCAAGATCACCGAGGCCGAGATCGAGGGAATCGCCGGCATGAAGAACGTCTCCGATGAAGTGCTCCGGCGCATCGGCACGAACCGTGACTGGACGAAGAAGTACACGGTCATCAGCTCGCTCGTGAAGAATCCGCGGACGCCCCTGCCGATCGCCATGGGCTTCGTGGCCCGGCTCCAGCCGCGAGACCAGAAGGCCCTCACCGTCGATCGAAACGTGCCGGAGGCCATACGAAAGGCGGCGCAACGCTTCGTGAAGGCCCAGACTCAGAAGGGCACGAAGGACTGATCCTCCGGAGAGGTTCGTGCGCGGGGGTCAATCGGGTATCCTCGCGGCCACTCCCCGTTGAGTCCTGGATATGACCGACTACTACGCCATCCTCGGCGTTCCCCGCACCGCGACCGGCCCCGAGATCCGTGAGGCCTACCTGAAGCTGGCTCGGGACACCCATCCAGATCGGGTGAAAGATCCGGAGGCCCGAAAAAAGGCCGAGGACGCCTTCAAGAACGTGACGGCTGCGTACGACACACTCTCCAGAGACCGCTCGCGTCGCGACTACAGCGCGAAGCTTCCGAACAACGAGAGCTGGACGCCCCCGGCGCAAAAGGCCGCGCCGCCCATGGTCAAGGGCCCGCCCCTTGGTCCGAAGGAAACAAAACCCGCAACCCCCGAAGCCCCCGCGGCCCCCATCGCCTCGAGCGGCCGGGTCGAGTTCGATGCGCTGGGCCAGGGCATCGAGGCCTTCAAGAAGAAGGACTACCACACCGCGGTTCAACTCCTGAACATGGCGGTGAGCAACGACGAGGGCAACGCACGCGCCCACGCCATGCTCGCCATGGCCATGGCCAAGAATCCCAACTGGGTGCGCGACGCCATGCATCACATGGAAACCGCGTCGAAGATCGAGCCCAAAAACGTCTCGTACCTCGTCGAGTACGCGCTTCTGCTGCATTCGCAGGGGCTGAAACTACGGGCCAAGCGCGCCCTCGAGGGGGCCATCGCTCTCAAGCCAGATCATCCCGACGTGGCGCGCGCGCTCAAGGAGATACCGCTCGCCCCGGAAGGGCCCGAAGCCCCGCGTGCTTCCACCGCGGAGACTCCGCGGGGTCTCTTCGACCGCCTGCGGAAACGCTAGGAAGCGTTCGGGTTGCTTCCCCTTCCGCGTTTGATGTCTACTTACCGAACCTCCATGATGCGCACGATGTTCAGCCCTTTCCCCTGCCGAATCGAAGGCAGAAGACCTTGAAGCTGAACTTCTTCGGGGCCACGGACGTAGGCAGGCGGCGCAAGAACAACGAGGACTACTTCGGTATCTTCGAAAAGAACGGGCTCTTCGTGGTGGCCGACGGCATGGGCGGCCACGCGGCCGGCGAGATCGCGTCCAGCACCGCGGTCCAGGCCATGGCGGAGTTCGTGGACCTCACCGCCACCGAGACCGACATCACCTGGCCCTGGGGTGTCGACCCGAACCTCTCCCTCGTCGCGAATCGTCTCAAGACCGCGGTCCGTTTCGGGAATCAGAAAGTCCTCGACTTGAGCCTCACCCAGGCGGACTACGAGGGCATGGCCACCACCATCGTCGGCGTCCTGTTCGAGGAAGCCACCGCGCACATCGCCCACGTCGGCGACTCCCGGCTCTACCTCATCAATGGCGCGGGCATCAAACAGATCACGGTGGACCACTCCTGGGTTCTCGAACAGGTGGCCCTCGGGGTCCTGACCCACGAACAGGCGCGATCGCATCCGCTCCGCAACGTGGTGACCCGGGCCATCGGCGCGGCCCCCGAGCTCAACGTCGACATCACGTCTCACGTGATGGCGGTGGGCGACGTGCTCCTCCTCTGCTCGGACGGGCTCTCCGGGATGGTGGTCGACTCGGAGCTCGAGAAGATCGTCCGCAACAACCCCGATCCGCGGAAAGCGGCGGAAGAACTGGTGATCGAGGCCAACGCCCACGGCGGCGAGGACAACATCACTGTCCTGCTCGTGAAGCGAGACGAGTGAGCGCTCGAGGTCATCGCTCGATGCGTTGCAGCCGTCGATTCCCATGACCTCCAACAGCGGCGCCGCACGCCAGAATCCCGCCCCCTCCGGGTACCACATCGGGAGATACAGAGTCCGGGCGCGCCTGGGCAAAGGCGGGATGGGGGTGGTGTACCTCGGTCGCGACGAGACCCTCGATCGGGATGTCGCAATCAAGACCCTGCGACTCGAGGGTTCACCGGACGACGAGAGCCGCGGGCGATTCGAAATCGAAGCCAAGGCGGCGGCCCGACTCCAGCATCCGAACATCGTCACCGTCTTCGAACTGGGGGAGGATCGCGGCCTGCCTTACATCGCGATGGAGATCCTCGGCGGGGAGGATCTCGAGACCCTGCTTCGTTCGGGCGAAAGACTTTCGGCGACCGAACGCCTCGACATCGTGATCCAGACCCTGCGCGGCCTCGACTTCGCCCACTCGCACCAGATCGTTCACCGGGACATCAAGCCCTCGAACATCCGTGTCCTCGACGACGGAGGGGTGAAGATCCTGGACTTCGGCATCGCCAAGGTGGAGAGCACTTCGGTCACCCGCGCGGGAATGATGGTGGGGACGCCGTACTACATGAGCCCGGAGCACATCAAAGGCGGCGTCCTCGACGGCCGCACCGATGTTTTCGCGGTCGGCGTGATCCTCCACGAACTCTTCGCGGGCCAGAGGCCCTTCATGGCCGACGACCCGACGCGCGTCCTGTATCGGATCGTCAATGAGCCTCACCCGAAGCTCAGGCTCGACGCGGCCGGCCCCCTCACCGTCGAAATCCAGGCCATCATCGACAAGGCGCTCGAGAAAGACGCGGACGCGCGCTACGCGTCCGCCGCCCTGATGGCCGACGCCTTGCAGCGGGTTCGCGAGCGCTACCCGACACCTCCGCTGTCGACCGACGACGTGGCGGCCCTCTCGCAAGCGCGGAAAACGTTCGCGGCCCGAAACACGGATGCCTCGATTCAGAGAGTCGTCGAGGCGATCGCGCGCGCGAATCCCGAAGCGGCCGAGGCGCAGCGCCTTCGCCGGCTCCTCAAGCGAAAACCCCTCGATCCCCAGGCGAGCGCGGAAACCGCGAGCTTTCCCGAACTCGACGCAACCTTCGGCCGTGCGGCCGCGCAGGGCGAGGAGACCGTGGCCTCGGGCCGCACGATCAGCGGCAGCGCGGCGACCATCCTTCAGGGCGGGCGCCCGGATCCATCCGGCGCGGCGCCGCTCGCCAGTCAATCGAACATCCTCGTGTATGCCGCGGTGGCCGCGGCCCTGGTGACGGGCGGCGTCGCGGCCTTCCTCTACTTCAATCAGGCGAAGACGCCGGACACGGCGTCCGCCCGGCCTTCGCCCACGATCACCGAGATCTTCGTGCCCGGCGCCGAGCCGGTCCCAAGCAAACCGGCCGTGGCCGCGGTGGCGCCCACAAGGCCGCCCGCCCCCGTCGCCGCGGTGGCAAAGGCGATGATCGAAATCACTTCGCAGCCCGTGGGAGCCACGGTCCGCGTGGACCGCAAGGCCGTGGGCGTGACACCGCTGCGCACCGAGGTCACGGCGAACGCGCCTCACTCGATCACCTTGTCCCTCGAAGGCTACGAATCCAAGGACATCAGCGTGGCCCTGCCCATCCCATCTTCGCTCAGCGCCACCCTCGCGCCCGTCGGCCCGCCCTCAACCCTGGTGGTGGAGAGCGGTTATCCGGTCACGGTTACGGTCTCGGGCCGGGTCGTGGGATCGGAGAAGTCCGGATTGACCACCACGGTGAGCGCCGGGAGTCACGAGGTCCTTCTCGAAGCGCCGTCCATCTTCCTCAGGCAGCGGGAATCGGTCCGTCTCGATGCGGGCGGCACGGCGACGGTCAGGACGCCCGCCACGGGTAAACTCGGGGTCCGCGCGACCCCCGACAACTGCAAGATCTACGTGAATGGCGTGTTCGTGGACTACCCGCCGATTCTCGACCGCACCATCGCAGCCGGGAACCACGTTGTGGCGTTCGAGTGGCCGGACGGTGTGCGCGTCGAGGAGAAGGTGTTGATTCAGCCAGGAAAACCCGCCTTCGTTCAGGGAAGAAAGCCGTGAAGTGGCCGCTTCTGGCTTCTATCTCGGCCGCGACCGTCGTGCTGAGTGCTTCGCCGTCGCCGGCCCTCCAAGGCCCCCCGCGCGCTGACGATCAGGCCCGCCGCCTTCTTGAGGACGGGCGCGCCGACCTCAAGAATGGCAGGGACCGGCAGGGCATCGACGCCCTCCAGACCATCGTCACCGGGTTTCCGAACTCGGCCGTCGCCGACGACGCTCTCCTCGAGATGGGCCGCCACGCGGAAGAGGTCGAGAAGAACCTGACGAAGGCCCGCGAGGTCTACGACCAGATCGCGAAGCGGTACCCGCAGAGCGACTCGGCCCCGGGCGCCTACCTCCAGATGGGCCTCATCGCGTTCAAGACCGCCGCGAACCAGGCGGCGATGGACGACGCCCTCGCGAACTTCCAGCGTGTCATCCGCCTGTATCCGGAAAGCCGCTTCGTGCCCCACGCTCTCGTCGCCTCGGCAGCCGTCTTCAGGCGCGGAGCCCGGTACGACTCGGCGATCGACGCCGCACGCCGGGCCGTCCTCGACTATCCCGCGAGCGATCTCGCCGCGGAGGCCCAGTTCGAGCTGGCGCTCTCGCTCGCGATGGCGGGCGACACGGGGAGTGCGATGGAGGAGTTCCAGAGGGCGAGATCGCTCTACCCCACCTCCGCCGCGGCCACGCGCGCGCTGAACGCGGTGACGGCTTTGTACCGCCTC
>CAYNHK010000217.1:0-8521 GCA_964396875.1 uncultured Acidobacteriota bacterium
CCAGCCCCTCGCCGCGCACGGCCGCGAGCGCGTCGCGGAACTCCTTCTCGACGTCGACGTTGTCGACGAACACGGCGCTGCCGGGCCCAGGGTCTTGAGCCACGCGTTGAAGTCGCGCTTCATCCCGTATTTCAAGACGATGGAGCACTCCGCGTCCTTTCCTTTGCCGTTGTCGAGGCCGCCGCAGACCCCCCAGGTGAGAAAGCTGCCGGCCGCATCCTCGGTGACGATGCTTGGGATGTCCGCCGGATCGACGATGACCGCCCCTTGCTGGCGGAGGATGTTGATGGCCTCGTCCATGGCCTTCTGCTGCTCAGGGTTCAGGCCTCCGCGCGGCTCCTTCTGCCCCGGCACCGGGGTGCGGTCGTAGAACGAGGCGCGAGGAATTCCGATGCGCGCGCCCTTGAGGCCGGCGGGATTGAGGAACTTCGTGTAGTCGCGGCCGGGGGGCGCTACGCAGGCCTTTGTAGCCGCGTCGTTGGGGTCGGGCGCCGCACTTTCGAGCGCGCCCATCATCACCGCAATGTCGGTCACGGTGCGGCCCATCGGTCCCGCGGTGTCCTGATCGGCGGTGATCGGGATGATTCCGTACCGGCTGATCCGGCCCACCGTGGGCTTGATCGCCGCAAGCATGTTCTGGTTGGCCGGGCTCAGGATCGATCCCGATGTCTCGGTGCCCACGTTCGCGGCCCAGAAGTTCGCGGCGGTGCCGATGCCCGAACTCGACCCGCCGGTCGAAAGAACCGGTCGTCCATCGAAGTTGGCTTCGCGTGGGTCGCGTCGCGGATCATAGGGATTCATGCCGTAGCCGGTGAGCGCGTTGTAGTTGGCGGGCATGCCCGAAGCCACCCAGTTCGCGAGTTCGGTGAGACCGGTCTTCGCGATGATGATGGCCCCCGCGTCGCGCAGGTTCTTCGTGAGCGTCGCCTCGTAACCCGGCGTGAAGCCGTCGAACACGAGCGCGCCTCCCGTGGTGGGCATGTTCGTGGTGTGGATGTTGTCCTTGAGGGCCACGGGGATGCCGTGGAGCGGGCCGCGGATCTTTCCCGCAGCCCGTTCGCGGTCGAGTTCCTCCGCCTCCTTGAGCGCGTTCGGGTTTACGGTGATCGTGGCGTTCAGCCGGTCTTCATACGTCGCGATGCGCGTGAGGTACTGGAGCACGATCTCGCGGGATGTCGTTCGCTTCTGCGCCATGGCGAGACGCATCTCCGGAATCGTGGCCTCGACCACGCTGAAGGGCTTTGGGGCAGGCGCCGGCGCCTTCCCGCTTTTCTGCGCTGCCGAACCGGCGCCTGGCGCAAGGAGAGCCACGAGGGAGACCAGCAAGAATCGAGTCTTCATGGCCCCGGATTGTAGGCCGATCGGCGACCCGAGTCCCGGGCCGCGCGTTTCCACGCTCGGCTATCGTTCCGCACACCCATGACCGACCCCGCGTTCGCCTCCGGCCAGACCCTGCACGGCCTGCTCGAGGAGGTGGCCGCGAGGGACCCCGACCGGGTCGCGTTGCTGGACCTCGAGTCCCGGGTCACGTTCGGCGAGCTTTGGAATCGATCGGGTCGCCTCGCCGCACTCCTCACGGAGAAGGGCGTCGGCCGTGGCGAGGTCGTGGTCGTGGCCCTGCCCCGTTCGATCGAAACCGTGGTCGGTTGTTTCGCCATCCTTCGCGCGGGAGCCGTCTTTCTTCCCATCGACCTGCGCGTTCCGGCGGCCCGAAACCGGAAGCTCGTCGACGCTTCGCGCGCGAAATGGGCACTGATCTCCGGGTCGACGCCTCCGGATTGTGTGGACCACATCCAGGCCATCTCCGTCGGCGCTCAGCCGTCGGATTCTTCGCCGCCGGCCATCGTGGTGCAGGGCCAGGATGACGCCTGCCTCATCTTCACCTCGGGCTCGTCGGGACAGGCCAAGGGAGTCCGTCTTTCCCACGCCGCTCTGGCCATCCGTTCCGGAGTGGAACGCCGAACCTACGATTTCACGTCCGCCGATGTGCACCTCCTCCGCACCAGCCCGGCGTTCGTGGGTATGCCCGTGGCTCTTACGATCCTCGCGAGCGGCGTAGCCCTCGCGGTCGCGAGCGACGACATCGGCGACCGGGCCGAGGGTCTGGTGGGTCTGATGGCGGCGCTTGGAGTCACCTCCGCGTACCTTTCACCTCGGCTCATCAAAGCGTTTCTCGAGCAACCGGATCTTCCCGCCTCTGTGCGCGCTCTCCGTGTGATTCGCAGCGCCGGCGAAGCGCTGCCTCCCGCGGTCGCGTCGCGTTTCCGCGCGACTCTGCCGCACACCCGCCTGGTCGATGGCTATGGAACGACCGAGACCTCGGGCGTCATCGCGTCTGCCGATGTGACCGGCCCGATGGCGTCTGAGGGCGCCGCGTCAGGGAGCGCGCCCCTTCCTGGCGTGAGTCTTCGCGTTGTAGGTCTGGACGGGCAGACGGCGACCGAGGGTGAGGTCTGGGTCGCGACACCGATGCTGGCGACGGGATATTCAGGCGGCGAGCCGGGCGACGATCCGAAGTTCATCGAGACTGCCGCGGAGGGCAGTGCTCCCCCCATTCGCTGGTATCGAACCGGCGACCGCGGACGTCTCTCGCCTACAGGCCGTTTGACGGTGCTGGGCCGGCTCGATCTCCAGCTCAATGTCGACGGCGTGCGGGTGGAGCCGAAGGAGATCGAGGATGTGCTCCGTCTCCATGAGTCCGTCGCCGATGCCGCGGTCCGAACCAGCCCCGACGCCACGGGCCGAGGCCGGCTGGTGGCCTACGTCGTCGATCGTGGGACTCCCGCCACCGCGGCCACGCTGCGCACGTTCGTTTCCCTGTCTTTGCCCCGGACGCTCGTCCCCATGCGCTTCGTGCGTCTCCCTGCGATTCCGCTCACGGTTTCCGGGAAAGTCGATCGCGAGAGCCTGCCCGATCCCGGCCTTTCCGTCCTCTCGGGCCGCCCACCGGGGAATCCTCTTGAAGTTGCCCTCCTCGAGTTGTTTCGCGAGGGGCTGGGCGTGCCCGCCCTCGGCGTCGACGACGATTTCTTCGATTGGGGTGGGGACTCGCTCAAGGCCGTGGCCCTGATGATGAGGATCGACGAGGCGATGGGCGTGCGCCTCTCGGCGGCGGTTCTGCTGAACGCGCCGACGGTGACCTTGCTCGCGCCCTTGGTCGCGCGCGGAAATGCCACCGAAGTCGAGGCCACGTGGCTGCGCCGCGAAGGTGACCTGCCCCCGCTCGTTTGTCTTCCTGGCCTCGCGGGCGACCCGATGTGGTTCATGCCCCTGCTCCACGCCCTCGACCCGCGGCGACCGATCCTCGGCCTTTCCTTTGTGGGCCTCAAGCCGCCGATGGCCATCGCGGCCGCGGCGGACCAGGGAGTCCTCGCCCTGCAGTCCGCTCAGCCTCGCGGACCCTACCTGCTTCTCGGGCATTCTCTCGGCGGCGTGCTCGCCTTCGAGATGGCGCGGAGGCTGCAGAACCAGTCTCAGGATGTGCGCTTCGTGGGCCTCATCGATACCTTCGTGCCCGGCGCCCCGCGTCGCAACGTGACCAGCCGGTCCCATCGCTTCAGAAGATGGCGAAACCGGATGTTCACGTCGATGCGGAATCGTCTTGGTCCGTTCTTGAGCCGCCTCGGGGCGATGGCTCCGGCGCGGCGCTCCATGTTCGTCCCGGGTCTCAAGGTTGCGGCTTCGTCTCACCGGGTCGAACCCTGCGACCTCTCGGTCACACTCTTCCGGGCGAGCGAGAAGAGCGCACTCAACGACCTCTCCGGCGACTGGAAACGGCTGGCGCTTCGCGGGGTGGAAGTGATTGACATCCCCGGCCATCACTTCGACCTGATCAGCGGGGGGCGTGCAAAAAAGCTGAGCGCGCGTATCGCCGAGGCGCTGGACCGGAAAACTACCTGAGGTCTTCGAGCGTTCTTTTCGCCGTCTTCGTCACCGGATGAGCCGGATAGGCCGCGATGAGCCGCGTGAGTTCGGCCCTGGCTTCGGTCCTCTTGCCGAGCCCAGCCAGGCAGCGCGCGAGCAGGATCTGCAGGCGTGGATCGATGTCGGGCTCCTTGGGAAGGGCGAGGCCCTCGCGCAGCATGGTCTCCGAGTCGACGAGGCTCGACTGGGTCTCGATGATCCGCGCCAGCATCATCCGCACTCGTTTGCGCTCGCGCAGCGCGCCCTTGTCGTTTCGGCGGGCCCGCTCGAGAAGGGGCCGCGCGTCGTCGTGATAGTTGAGTTCGTACATCTTCGACCCGAGGCCGTAGAGCGCCGCGAAGTTAGAGGGATCGGCCTTAAGCGTCTTCTCCCACGCCAGCATGTCCCCGCCCTCGAGTTCCGCGGTGGTGAGGAGCTTCAGGAAAGCCGCGGCGTCGACATAGCCCTCGATGCGCGCCACCGCCCGGCCTTCGGGGGTGAAGAAGCCGATGGTGGGCAGACCCTCGACGCCGTGTTCGGCCGCGAGTTCCTGCTCGTCGACGCGGCCCTCGGTGTTCACCTTGACCGAGACCGCGGATTTCGAAAGCCGTCGCACCACGCCCGGATCCTTGTAGGTCGTCTGGTCGAGCTTGTCGCAGAACGTGCACCACGCGGCCCAGAAGTCGACCATCACGATCCGGCCCTCGGCGCCCGCACGGTTCCTCGCGGTCTTGTAGTCCTTCTCCCACTTGAGACCCGCGGCCTCCGCGGATGGGGCGAACGGGAAGGCGATAAAGAGGGCGGCGGCCGCGATAGACCGAACCGCTCCGAATCGCTTCATGATGCCCGCAGGATTCGACGCTTCTCGGCCCACCGCCGTGACGCCTCGACGAAACCGTTGAAGAGGCCATCGAACACTGCCGACGTCTTCCAGAAGTTCTCCGGATGCCACTGCACGGCGACCACGAACTGCCGATCCGGCATCTCCAGGCCCTCGATGATGCCGTCCTCCGGGGAGACCGCGCAGCGGATCAGGCCCTCGCCGATACGTTTCGCGGCCTGGTGGTGGAACGAATTCACGCCGACGCGTGGGGTCGACAACAGGGACGCGAGCTTCGAACCGGGCTCGATCGTGACCTCGTGCGCGATCTCAACCCGGTTTTCACCGGTCTCGTGGGTGACCGCATCCGGAACGTCGCTCGGAATATCCTGGATCAGCGTGCCCCCGAGGGCGACATTCAGAACCTGCAGTCCGCGGCAGATGCCAAGGACCGGCATGTCGCGGCGGACCGCCTCGCGGGCGAGGGTGATTTCGAAGGGGTCCCGAGGAGGGTCGACGCGGCCAAGCGCGGTGTGGGGCACCTCGCCGAAGATCTTCGGATCCACGTCGGTGCCGCCCGAGAGCATCAGGCCGTCGCAATTGTCGAGGATCTCCCCGGCCAGCTGCTGCGCTTCATCGAGGGGGTTGCTGAAACCCGACGCGACGATGCTCGGGAGGCCGTGCGCCTTGGAGATAGCGTGCAGATAGTCGAACCGCAGCCAGGCGTGGTTCGTCGTTCCGGGATTGCTTCCGGCGGTGATGACGATGCGGGGGCGTGAGCCGCTCACATGCGGTCCGGAATGGGGATGCCGAGCAGCGAAGCCACATCGGTGGTGTGACGGATGAAGAGATCGACGACGAGAACGCGCACCGCGCGCAGATCCTCGGTCTCGGCGCGGAGAACGCTGTGCGCCGGGTTCTGGTAGTAGCCGTGGAACGCCTGGGCGATCTGGAAGGCGTGCCGGGTCATCACGCTCGGCTCTTCGGTCCGGACCGCGGTTTCGATCGCCTCTTCGGTGCGGGCCATGGCGAGAAACAGGGACCAGGCCGAGGAGCCTTCCTCGGTGGCGAGCCAAGGGGTCAAGAGGTTCTTGTCGAGGGCGCGGGTGAGCAGGGCCTTGACGTCGTGGCCCTCGGAGGCGACCTTCACGAGGATGTTCTTCGCCCGGACCACGCTGTTCTGGATGTAGGGGCCGGTCTCGCCGGTGAAGGCGAGCGCTTCCTCCATGTCGAAGGTGATGATGCGATTGCGCGAGAAGCGCAGCATGAAGTAGCGCAGGGCGCCCACCGCGATGTCGTGAGCGGCCTTCGTGCGATCGGCTTCCGTGCGCTCGGGATCCCGCGTCGCGATCTCGTGCGAGGCCTTGGTTTCGAGCGCGTCGATCAGGTCGTCGGCTTTCACCCCGAGGCCTCGTCGGCCCGAAACCTTGACCACACCCGCGTCTTCGTCGACCTCGTAGCCGAGTTCTTTCGCCGTCGCCTTCGAGAGAACGACCTTCTCGTAGCCCAGATGCCGCGTGCCCTCCGCGGGCTCGGGCCCGGCCACCGCGGCGACGCCGGCTTTCACCACACGCTGCGGATAACTCTGGCCGACGTCGATGACATTGAAGACAAGCGATGCGCCGGCGCCGAAAGCGGGCGCGCCTTCATCCGCCGATCCGCTGGTCGACGACCACAGCGGCCTTGCGGGCGTCGAGTCTTCATGACGCCGGTAACGGAAGTCCAGGCCCAGTTTGCCGAGCTTCCAGAGCTGGTAGGCGATGTCCTTGCCGGTGTAAGTGACGGTCCCGTTTGAGCGCACTATGATCTTGTTCTCGTCGATGCCGCCGTCTGTCGCGTCCATCTTGAGGACCCAGCAGCCCTTGGCTTTGCCTTCGTCTTCGAACTCGATCGCCTTGGTTTCCTTCAGGAGGTCGAAGGCCTTCGCCCAGAAATGCTGGCGGAGGATGTCGGATTCGCGGACCAGGAGGTCGTAGCCGATGTCGAGGCGGGCCATCGTGGCGATATGCGCGCGGACGATCCGGGCGGCCACGTACTCGCCGAGTTTGGCCGTCGGCCCCTCGTGCTTTTCGATCGCGTGCAGGGTTGCGGCCTGAAGGGCTTTGCGCTCCTTGTCCTCGCCGTACCACTCGAACACGCGGGCGTAGAGATCCCAGCAGTAATAGTCGAAACGGTGGTCGAGCGCCTGCACGTCGGCGAGCGACTTCTTCTCGAGCTGTTCGAAGCCGACGATGACGTCCGCCACCTGCACGCCGGTGTCGTCGATGTAGTTCTGGGTCAGGACCTCGTGCCCGCGTGCGTGGAGCAGCCGGACGAAGGTATCGCCGAGGATGGAGTTGCGGACATGGCCGATGTGCGCGGCCTTGTTGGGATTGATGCTCGTGTGCTCGACGATCACCCGGCCGGGGCGCTTGTCGCGGGGCGGCGGGGCGGTGATTGCCGTGGCGAGCCGCGTGGTGAAAGCGCTCCGGTCGAGGAAGAGGTTGATGAAACCTCCGCCCGCGACATCCGCGCGCGAAACCCCTTCGAGGCTGGTGAGTTTGGGCGCCAGCTCCTGGGCGATCTCACGCGGCTTGCGTCCGATCTTCTTCGCCAGGTCGAAGGCGAGGGGCAGGGCCATGTCGCCCAGGTCGAGTTTCGGGGTGGTCTGAACGAGGATCTCGTCGAGGGTGACGCCAAAGGTCTCCGCCACGGTCTGGCGGATACGCGCCGTGAGTTCCGACTGGAAGGCGAGGATCACTTAGGCGCTACGGGAGGACGACGGCGAGGTCGAAGTCCGCCGTGCCCTTGCGGCACCAGTTCTCACGCTTCGAGCAGTAGAAGTACGACAGTGTGGTCTTCACCCGGCTCATGCCCCTGGCCGCATCCGGCGCCGGGGTCACCGCGAAGCGCACCGGCTTCGAGAGGTCGAGATACTTCACATTCGCGGGGTCGGGAATGACCCCCGAGCCTTTCGGGGGCGGGGGAGCCACAAGGGGCGCGCCCGCCGCAAACTTGATCCGCGGGGCCGGCTCTTCGTTGATGTAGACGTCGGGGTCTTTCTGTTTGAACTCGAACACGAGGTTGCCCGGCGCGCCCTTTTTCGCCGGGGCTTCGTAGGCCGCGGTCACCTCGAAGTGCTGTGAGGTCATCAGAGAAGGCGTCATCGGCTGCATCCCCCCCTGAAGGAGGAGTGCGGCGACCAGAGCTAAGCGCGTCATGCCCGCATTGTACCGACCCAGGCAGTCCGGTTCCTACTCTTCAGGCGCCCGGGGCCATCCGCTTCAGCAGGCCGATCTGTCCCGCGTGGTAGATGTCGTGAGCGGCGATGCCGAGCACAGTGCGTCTGACCGTGTGCCGCGAACGCGCTACTCTCGAATCGAAGGTCTCTGGATCGAGGGCCGCGATCGCGGCCTTGAGCAGGCTGTGTTGCTGTTTGAGGAGGGCGAGGTCTCTTTTCCAGTCGTCGAGGGTCAGGCCCCGGTTCCGCGGGAAGAAGTTGCTTCCCTCGAGTGGGAAGCTGTTCCGCTTGCCCTCGTTCAGGCGGTTCCTGACCGCGTACTTCCAATACGCGCAGTGGACCGCGAGTTCCCAGATGTTGTGCCCCTCCTTGCGCGGCCGGAAAAGAAGCTGGGGCAGGGTCAGTCCCCGCAACGACCCGAGAAGATTGGGGCCGTGCCACGCGGCCTTGCTGAAACCTTCGTCGAGCAGCAGGTTGAAGGTGCGGGTATCCTCGGTCAAGGGCGTCTCCATCTCAGGGAAGGGATTGGGGATACAATACCTGTTGGACCTAACCCCTTAAGAACAGCAATCAGGCTG
>CAYNHK010000218.1:0-8300 GCA_964396875.1 uncultured Acidobacteriota bacterium
TGCAGGGCCTCGAGATCGGCCGGCCCGATCTTCACGTCCGCGAAGTTGCCGAAGCCGGTGTTGACGCCGTAGACCACGTCGCCCCGGGCCACCGCACCGTCGACCACGGCCCGCGAGGCCAGCATCGCGGCCACAGCCGCTTCGCTAAAAGCCACGTGCGCGCCATTTGAGACCGCGGCGAGCTGTGCGAGAGAGAGATCGTTTCCGGTGAGTAGGACGGGCGTCATTTCGGGGGAGGTGATCTTAGGTGAGGTCCGTCCCTGACCGTGCTCCCTGAGCCTGTCGAAGGGTGAGTCCGGGGTCGCCTTGCCGTTACCCGACCGGCGTCCCTTACAATCCCCGCTCCCCGCCCGGGTCGTGTTTTCGGGCCCCCATTCCTCTCACCAACCACAAGGCCTCAGAGACAGCGCACCATGCCGAATATCGCGATCATTGGCGGCCAGTGGGGGGACGAGGGCAAGGGGAAGATCGTCGATCTGATCACCCCGGCCTTCGAGATCGTGGCTCGCTTCAATGGCGGACACAATGCCGGCCACACCGTTATCCGCGGCGACAAGAAGCTCGTGCTGCATCTCATCCCCTCCGGAATCCTGCACGAGGGCGTTCTCTGCCTGCTCGGCCCGGGTCTCGTCATCGACCCCGCCGCCCTCGATGCGGAGACCCGCGAGGTCGAAGCCCTCGGCATCGACGTCGCCGCGAACCTCCTCATCTCGGATCGGGCCCACGTGCTCCTTCCACATCACCGCGCCCTCGACCTCATGAGCGAGGAGCGCAAGGGCAAGGCGAAGCTTGGGACCACGGGCCGCGGCATTGGTCCTTGCTACGAGGACAAGGCGGCCCGCCGCGGAATGCGGATCTCCGACCTGCTCCTGCGCGACCGGATCGACGCGAAGCTCGCCGCCCTCCGCGAACACTTCGAGGCCCTTTGTCGCGGCTACGGGGTGACCAGCGACATCGACTGGAAGAAGACAGCCGATGATCTCGAGGCCTTCGGCGCGCGCATCGCGCCCAGGGTGCGCGATGTCTCGGCGCTGCTTCACCGCGAGATGGCTGAGGGTTACTCCGTGCTCTTTGAAGGCGCCCAGGCCACGCTGCTCGACCTCGATCACGGAACGTATCCGTTCGTGACCTCCTCGTCGGCCGGCATTGGCGGCGTGATCACCGGACTCGGCGTGCCCCCCTCGAAAGTCGATGGCGTTCTCGGCATCGTGAAGGCGTACACGACCCGAGTGGGAACCGGACCTCTTCCCACCGAACTCAAGGACGAGACCGGCGAGGGCCTGCGCGAGCGCGGCGGCGAATACGGGGCCACCACCGGCCGCCCGCGGCGCTGCGGCTGGTTCGACGCGGTGGTCACGCGATATTCGGCGCGCGTGAACGGCTTCGAGGCCATCGCCCTCACCAAGCTCGACGTTCTCGACCCGCTCGAGGACATTCCGATCTGCGTCGGTTATCGCTACCGCAGCACGCGGCTCGACGACATCCCGGCCGACGTGGCGATCTACGAAGAGTGCACACCCATCTACGAAAACATGAAGGGCTGGAACACTCCCACGGGCGACGTTCGGGAGTGGAAAGACCTGCCGGTGCAGGCGCGCGACTACATAAAGAAGATCGGCGAACTGGTGGGCGTCGAGGTGCCTCTGGTTTCGGTCGGGCCCGACCGCGACGCCTCGGTCATCGACGGGAACACGCGCACGTCTTCCTGGTTGCGTCCGTAGTTCATGGTTCTCGCGGCGGTCGCTCTCGCGCTTGCGTTGTCGGCGGCACAGGATGTTCCGTCGCGGAGCGAGCCGTGCGCTCTGCCCGCCGCGCTTCGGGAAACGCTTCAGAGCCGGTTCGGCTCGTCTCGGGTGCTGACCGCGTCGGATCTGTATGAGGACGAGCGGGCCCTGTTTCGTGCGGACCATCCGGGTGCGTGTCCCGGCGTCAGGGTCGGGAAGTTCTTCGGCGCCAGGGAACGACCGGCGCTCGCGGTCATTGTCATGGGCGTCGGGCCCAAAAAGGAGGTGCGGCTGATCGTCGCCCGTCCGGCGATGGCGGCGTGGGTCCTGGTCGAAGTCGAAACGATGGAGCAGGGAAGCACCGCGGTTGTCTGGAAGGAAGGGCCGGGGACGTTCACCGATCCCTACAACGAGAAGACAGTGAAGAGCGCAAGCGACGTCGTTGTTCTGACCGGTTACGAGTCGTGGCAGCGTATCTACATCTGGAACGGCCGGGCCTTTGACGTGCTTCAGACCAGCGACTGAGGCGGGCGGGTCCGTGTAATGCTGCCCGAGGCGAGCGCAGGCCCGATTTACTCGGGCCGAAGCGACGGGGGCGTGGGGGGCGGGTCCGTGGCTCGCTCGCCTGAGGTGAGCGGAGGCCAAATTCACTTTGGCCGCAGCGACGGGGGTTTGGGGGGCGGGTCCGTGCACCGCCCCCCAACTCAGGAGACGGAATATGCGCCCGGGGGGGCTCGAACCCCCAACCAACGGCTTAAAAGGCCGCTGCTCTACCATTGAGCTACAGGCACACGGATAAGGACAACCGCGAGCCGCGGATTATATGTCGCCGACTGGTAAGTTCCGCGCCATGATTTTCACACGCGCTCTGATGCGAGGCCTTCTTCTCCTGACGCTTCTCGCCAGCAGAGCGGTGGCGATGCAGGCCGGCCCGGCAAAGCCCGCGGTGACGGAGGGCGACTTTGAGATCCGCGACTTCAGATTCGACTCCGGCGAGACGCTCCCGGCCCTGAATCTCCACTACCGCACCCTGGGCCAGCCTGTGCGTGACGCGCGGGGCAAGGTCACGAACGCCGTTCTCATCACCCACGGAACCGGCGGCACGGGCGCCCAGTTCCTGAGCGATAACTTCGGGGGCGAACTCTTCGGCCCGGGCCAGATCCTCGACGCCGCGAAGCACTACATCATCCTTCCCGACGCGATAGGCCATGGAAAGTCGAGCAAGCCAAGCGATGGCCTGCGCGCGAAGTTTCCGCGCTATGGCTATGGCGACATGGTCCGGGCCCAGTATCGCCTCGTCACTGAAGGCCTGAAGGTCGATCACCTCCGACTCGTGATGGGCACGTCGATGGGCGGAATGCACACGTGGATGTGGGCGACGCGGTACCCGACCTTCATGGACGCGGCGATGCCGCTGGCGAGCCTTCCCGTCCAGATCGCGGGCCGGAACCGCATGTTCCGCCGGATGGTGAGCGATTCGATTCGGAACGACCCGGAGTGGAAGGGCGGGGAATACTCCACGACACCACGCGGCCTCACCGCGGCGGTCTATACGCTCGTCTTCATGACGAGCGTTCCGCTCCAGTGGCAGAAGCGTGCGCCGACCCGCGATGCCGCCGACACCTTCTTCGACGAGATGGTGGCGCAGCGGCTCCGCTCTACGGATGCAAACGACATGCTCTACCAGTTCGAATCTTCGCGCGACTACGACCCGCAACCCGATCTCGAGAAGATCGTCTGCCCGCTGGTGGCGATCAATTCCGCCGACGATCAGGTCAATCCACCGGAGCTCGGCGTCCTGGAGGAGCAGATCAAGCGGGTGAAGAAGGGCCGCGCGGTTCTCATTCCGATTTCGGAAAAGACCCGCGGGCATTCGACCCATTCCTGGCCCGCCATCTGGTCGGGAGAACTCGTCCGTCTCCTGGGGGACTCGGAGAGGAAGCCCTGAGGGTCTGAAGTGGTGCATACCATTCCGTCATTTTGCATGACATAATGACGGCGTCATGAGCACCGGGTATCGTCGTCTCCTCGAGCCGCCGGCCACCAGTTTCTTCCTGTTTGGCGTTCGCGGCACGGGGAAAAGCACCTGGGCGAAAGAGAAACTGAAGGGTGCGGTTCACTTCGATCTCCTGAACGAGCAGCTCCATCAGGAATGGCTCGTCAACCCGTCGCTGCTGGCGCTTGAACTCGCGTCGCGCAGCCCCGAGAGCTTCGTCGTCATTGATGAGGTTCAGCGGATTCCGGCCCTTCTGAACGAAGTCCATCGACTTATCGAGGGGCGGAAGCTCAGGTTTGCCCTGCTTGGCTCGAGTGCTCGGAAGCTGCGGGTGGCCGGGACCAACCTCCTCGCCGGCCGCGCCCTTCGCAAAGCCATGTATCCCCTTACCCCGCACGAGATGGGGAAGGACTTCGACCTGGCGAAGACGCTCTCCCTGGGCTCCCTCCCTCTCGTCGTTTCCGCGCCCGACCCGCGGGCCACGCTCGAGAGCTACGTCCATCTGTACATCCGCGAGGAGATCCAGGCGGAGGCGGCCGTCCGCAATCTGCCGGGCTTCGTTCGCTTTCTTCCGGTGGCGGCCCTGTGTCACGCCCAGGTGGTGAACATCTCGGGTCTGGCGCGCGACTGCGGCGTGGCGAGGACGACGGTCGAGGGTTACGTCGAGATCCTGGAGGACACATTGATCGCCCGGCGGCTCTCGGCCTATGAGGCGCGGCTCCGGGTGCGGGAGCGCAAGCATCCCAAGCTGTACTGGGTTGACCCCGGCGTCGTGCGCGCGGCCAAGCGTCAGCTCGGCCCCGTTTCGATCGAGGAGCGGGGCGCGCTGTTCGAAGGATTGGTGCTGAGTCTGCTCCGCGCCCATGCCGAGATACGGCACCTGTTCGACGAAATCTTCTACTGGTCGACACCCGCTCCCGGCCGCCTTGAGGTCGACTTCCTGCTGCGTCGCGACAATGAGCTCCTGGCCATCGAGGTGAAATCGGCCGACCGGTTCCAGATGGGCATGGCGGGCGGGCTCAAGGCCATCGCTGAGTTGCCGCGCGTGGCGCGCCGCATCCTCGTTTACACAGGCGAGCGATCGCTCAAGACGGATGACGGCATCGAGATCTGGCCCTTCTCCCGGCTCGACCGGGAGCTGGCCCAGGGAACCTTGTGGCCCTGAATCAAACTGAAGGAACGAGCCCATGAGTGTGAACTTCGAGAAACGGGGCAGTGTGGCCCTGCTCACGATCCAGAACCCGCCGGTGAACGCGCTGGGCGCCTCGGTCAAGAAGTCGTTGGCGGAGCATCTGGAAACCGCCATGTCCGACGATGGCGTTGCCGCGATCGTGATTGCGGGCGAAGGTAAACACTTCAGCGCGGGTGCTGACATTCGCGAGTTCGGACAGGCCGCGGCCGACGGTCCCTCTCTGCCGGACCTCATCGACCGGATCGAAGCATCGACGAAGCCCGTGATCGCGGCCCTGCATGGGACGGTCGCAGGTGGCGCCCTCGAACTGGCGCTCGGCTGCCACTATCGCGTGGCCGAGGAAGGCGCCTCGATGAGCCTGCCCGAGGTGACGCTTGGGATCCTGCCCGGAGCGGGCGGCACCGCGCGTCTGCCGCGGCTGATCGGCGTCGAGGCGGCGCTCGACCTCATTCTCAACGGACGGCGTGTCGGGGCGGCAGAGGGCGTACCTCTTGGCCTGATCGATGAGGCGGTACCCGCGCACACCGTGCGCGAACGCGCTATCGCCTTCGCGGAGAAAGTCAGCCGAAGGACGGCGAGAAGGACGCGCGACATCGCTGTCGTTCCGCCGACGGCCGATTTACTCGCGCGCATCGAATCGGATCTGCGGAAAACCGCGAAGGGGAGGAAGGCTCCGCAGGCCGCATTCGACTGCGTGAAGCGTGCGATATCGCTCTCCTTCGACGAGGCGCTGCGCCTCGAGCGCGAGACCTTCCTTGATCTGCTCGCCAGCGAGGAATCGCGCGCGCTCCGCCATGTGTTCCTCGCCGAGCGCGAGGCGCAAAAAGCCGGAGAGTTGAAGAAGGGCACCACGATGCGGGCGATCCGCAGCGCGGGTGTCGTGGGTTTCGGGACCATGGGCGGCGGCATCGCCATGGCCTTCGCGAACGCGGGGATTCCCGTGGTGGTCACGGACGAAACGCAGGAGGCGGTGGATCGTGGCCTCGCGAAGGTCCGGACCACGTATGAGGAATCAGCGGTGAAGGGCCGGATCACGGCGGACGAATGCGCCTCGCGCATCGCTGCTATTCGAGGGGCAACCGATTACGCTGCCCTTTCATCCGCGGACCTGGTGATCGAGGCCGTGTTCGAGGAGATGGATCTCAAGCACAGGGTCTTCGCGAAGCTGGACGAGGTGTGTTCGGACCGGGCGATCCTGGCTACGAACACGTCGAGCCTCGACGTGGACGCGATCGCGGAGGAGACGAAAGACCCGTCGCGCGTGCTCGGCCTTCACTTCTTTTCACCCGCGAACATCATGAAGCTCGTCGAGGTCGTGAGGCCCGCGACGGTCTCCGCGAACGTCCTCTCTTCGTCGCTCGATGTGGTCAAGCGGATCGGGAAGATCGGCGTTGTGGTCGGCGTGTGCGACGGCTTCGTGGGCAACCGGATGCTCTACGCGTATCGGCGTCAGGCTGATTTCCTCCTCGAAGAAGGGGCGCTGCCTCATCAGGTCGACAAGGCGCTGCGCGACTTCGGCATGGCGATGGGTCCGTTTCAGATCGGCGATCTTGCGGGTCTCGACATCGGATGGCGGATCCGCAAGCGCCAGGCCGCGACGCGTCCCAAAGACCTTCGCTATTCGCCCATCGCGGATCGGCTGTGCGAGCTGGGACGCTTCGGGCAGAAAACAGGGGCGGGTTGGTATCGCTATGAGAAGGGCAGCCGCGCCGGAGTCCCCGATCCCGAAGTCGAGGCTCTGGTGCTGGCGGTCAGCGCGGAGCTTGGATTCAGGCGCCGAGAGATTGCAGACGCCGAAGTTGTCGAACGCTGCTTCGGCGCGATGGTGAATGAAGGCGCGCTCCTGCTCGAAGAGGGCATCGCCGCGCGTTCCGGCGACATCGACGTGATCTGGATTCATGGCTACGGTTTCCCAAGACATCGCGGCGGTCCGATGCACTGGGCCGACGGTTTCGGCCTTCCGAAGATCGCGGCGATCGTCGACCGGATGCACGCTGAGCAGGGCGCGCTCGTACGGCCCTCGGGTCTGTTGAAGGAACTCGCACGCGACGGTCGCGGCTTTGGCGAGGCAGTCCAGCCGCAGCCTTGCTAGTCGGCTGATAGTGGTGGGACGGGGTTGCTTCGTCGGCAGCCCTCCGGCGGCCTCCTCGCAATGACGACCGGTCCAACGACCTTGGACCCTGAATTGCGACCCCGCTCCCGAGCCCTGCCCACTACCAATCTAATTGGACCTCTCGTCATTGCGAGGAGGCCGTCGGAGGCGCTGCCGACGAAGCAACCCCGTCCCCCAACTACCAGCCCTCAACGCGGGCACGGCCGAGGGCTAGCGCTGTAGGATTGCCCTCCCTTCGGAGATCCTCATGACCCCTCGACCCCTTTCCATCATTGCCGTGCTCTGCGCGAGCGCCGTCCTCGCCCAGGCGCCATCGCCCACGCCTTCGCCATCACCCGCCGCAACAAAGAAGGCGGCTCCGGCAAAAGCCGCGGCATCGGCGTCCCCAAGCCCCGAAGCTCCGAAGAAGCCGGCGCTCTCGAGCGAAACCTTCGGCGGCCTGCGCGCGCGCCTCATCGGCACCGCGATGACCTCGGGCCGCATCATGACCCTCGCGGTTCACCCCGATAATCCCGGCATCATCTATGTCGGCAGCGCCTCGGGGGGCGTGTGGAAGACCACCAACGGTGGCGCGACCTGGCAGCCGATCTTCGACCGCGAGGGATCTTTTTCGATCGGCTGGCTGACCCTCGATCCGAAGAACCCGAGTGTCGTGTGGGTCGGAACCGGTGAGCGCAACTCGCAGCGGTCGGTGGCCTACGGCGACGGCGTCTACAAGTCCGAAGACGGCGGCAAGTCGTGGAAGAACGTAGGCCTCAAGAATTCCGAGCACATCGGACGCATCGTCGTGAACCCCGACAACACCGACATCGTGTACGTCGCGGCGCAGGGGCCGCTGTGGACCGCGGGCGGCGATCGAGGTCTCTACAAGACGAGCGACGGCGGCAAAACCTGGGAGCAGGTGCTGAAGATCTCCGAGAACACGGGCGTGAGCGATGTGGTTCTCGATCCGCGCAATCCCAACATCGTGATCGCCTCGGCCTATCAGCGCCGCCGCACGTTCTTCACGCTGATCAACGGCGGACCCGAAAGCGCCATCCACCGCAGCACCGACGGGGGCAAGACGTGGGCGAAGGTCAACACCGGACTGCCGAGCGAAGAGCTGGGTCGCATCGGACTCGCCATCGCACCGACCGATCCGTATTTCGTGTACGCCAACGTCGAGGCCGCGAACCGCAAGGGCGGCATCTATCGAAGTTCCGACAACGGGGTGACCTGGGAGAAGCGGTCGGACTACAACCAGGGCTCGATGTACTACGGCGACATCTTCCCCGA
>CAYNHK010000219.1:0-8272 GCA_964396875.1 uncultured Acidobacteriota bacterium
TGTCCGTGAGTTCACAAACTTCGCCGATCTTGAAGAACAGCTTGTTTGGAATCTTGCGCTCGACCATTGGACCTCAGACTCGCTTGCTCATCACACGGCGGCTTCCGAGGAAATGGTGGCGGCGGCTTCAACCTGGGGAGAAGACCTGAAGAAGATGGACTTTCGCGAGCGAATCGCGATGATGTCGCCGGTCTTGGGGTTGCGCCCCCGACGCTCGCGTCGCGTCTTCACGAGGAACGTGCCGAAACCGGTGATCTGGACCTTCTCACCGCGGATCAGACGCTCCCGCAAAAGCTGAAAGAAGGTGTCCACAAGGCGCGCCGCTTCACGACTGGACAGGCCGCCGTGGCGTTCGTACACGGCGCGGGCGATGTCGGCCTTGGTCAAACGAGGACTCCCTAACCTGGGAACAAGGGGGGACGGAACCGGGGGAAAAGTGCTGAAAAAAAACATTACATCAGCGCTTTAGGCCGGTGCAATTCAACGAGATTATGAACGCCGGGGTCTTCTCTTGTCAATCCGAGTTTTCGGGGACTCGAACTCACTTGAGCCTTCAGGTGTCATGTCCTTGCCGCTGCTGGGTTTACCATCGGTTCTCGGCCTCGGAACGGCCTTCCGCATCTTGAACGACTGCGGTCCCGATCTAGAGCGCCGAACGCGCAGCCAGATCCGGATCGGAGAACCCTCGAAGCCGAATTCCTTCCTCAGGCAGTTGACCAGGAACCGCTCCGACGAGAAGTGCAACTCGCCTTCGCGATTGACCGACAACGTGAACGTGGGAGGCTCCACGCGGATCTGCGCGGCATAGAGCAGATTGACGCCGTCGGCGCCCTTCTTGAACCTGATCGGGTTTCGTGCCACCCCATTCTGCAGGCAGCGGTTCAGCGGACCGGTCGGCACGCGGCGAGACCATTCCACACGGGCCTTGTCGATGGCGGTGAACAGGTCCTTCCGCCCCATGCCGGTCTTCGCGGAAACGAGGACCACCGGCGCGTACTCGAGGAACTTGATGCGATACGAGAACTCCTCGCGCATCTGCGCCGCGGTTTTTTCGAGAGACTTCGCGAGGTCCCACTTGTTGACGGCGACAACCACGGCCCGGCTCGAGTCCTCAACGAGGCCCGCGATAGTCGCGTCCATCTCGCGCATGCCTTCTTCGGCGGAGACCATGAGGACGCAGACTTCGGCGCGATCGATGGCGCGTTTCGCCTGCACCACCGCGACATGATCCGCTCCATCTTCGAGCAGACGCACCTTGCGGATCCCGGCGGTGTCGACGAAGAGGTACGGCTTCCCCTGCCAGACGACCTCGGAGTCGACGGCGTCGCGCGTGGTCCCCGAGACGGGCGAGACGATCGAGCGCTCTTCGCCCACCAGCCGATTGAGCATGGACGACTTCCCCACGTTGGTGCGGCCCACGAGGGCGACGCGAATGGGGCGAACGTTTTCGTCGACTTCGTGGATCTCGGGGGCCTCGATGCGTTCGGTGATCAGGTCGAGCAGGTCTCCGATGCCTTCGTTGTGCTCAGCAGAGACGGGGAACGGTTCGCCAAAGCCCAAACGGGCGAATTCATTGGTCGTACGACGGCCGGCCTCGGCCTTGTTGATGACGAGGAGGACCTTCTTGCCCGACGAGCGAACCTTGCGGGCCAGGGCCTCGTCGTCGGGAAGCAGGCCCGACTGCGCGTCCACGAGGAGGATGACCAGAGCGGCCTGGCCGATCGCGACGTCCGCCTGTACTTTGCTGAGCTTGAGGAAGTGTTCGTCGGCGCCCGGAGAGAGACCGCCAGTGTCGACAATTGAGAATTCCCTCCGCTGCCACTCCACCCGGCCATAAGCGCGGTCCCGGGTCGAGCCGGGCTTCGAATCGACAATCGCCTGCCGGCGTCCGGTGAGACGATTGAAAAGAGTGGACTTACCAACATTGGGCCGACCCACCAGGGCGACAAGCGGCAATGCGTGGGACACGGTTGGGGATTCGGGCTTCACTGGTCTATCCTAATCGCCCCAGGCGGCCCGACCCGCCTTTCCATCCGCCGAGGAAGTCCGATGAGTCTCATCAAGGCCGATCTTATTGACCAGGTTGCACTAGCGGCCGATCTCACCCGCGTGCGCGCAGAAATGGCCACCGAAGCTGTGATCGAGTCGTTCAAGGAAGCGTTGCTGAACTCGCAACGTATTGAGATTCGCGGGTTTGGCGTGTTCATCATTCGCCCACGCAAACGCGGCATCGGCAGAAATCCGCGGACCGGTCAGGAAGTGCCCATTCCTCCGGGGCGCAGCATCCGTTTCAAGCCCGGCAAGGAAATCGAGTCGACCGAGATCGTGATGGCGCCCACCGCCGAGATCCCCAAACCCACCGATATTTGAGTCTCTACCCGCTTCGGCCCATTGCGTCATGGACGAGGGCCAGCAGGGCAAGACAAGCAGTGTCGGTGCGGAGCGTGCGAGGACCCATCGAGGTCGTCTTGAAGCCGTGAGCGGCGAGCAGGTCGAGTTCGAACTGGTTCCAGCCACCTTCCGGACCAACCGCCAGAAGAACGCGGCAGGCGGGATCGAGAGCAACTCGAGCGCGCACCGCGGCCCCCACGGAGGCCGACCCTCCGGGATCGGCGACGAGCCTCAGGCCGGCGCCGCAGAGGGCGTCTAGATGATCCTCGACCAGCACCTTGAACCGTCGATGGATCGAGACTTCGGGCAGACGGGTGTCCTGGGCTTGTTGCAGTCCCTCGATGAGCAGGGGCCGATAGCAGTCGGGCGAGAGGAAATGCGTGTCGAAATACGGACGCTCGACGCGTTCCGCGTTGGTGAGCACGATACGGCCCACGCCCAGAGCCGCGAGCTGTGCCCATAGCCGACGCATCACCTTGGGCCGCGGCACCGCGAGGAGAAGGTCGACGCGCGGCCGCTCGGGGACGGAGGACTCGAGGGCACAGATCAGGTCGACGGACCCTCGATCGATCGCCCGCACCGTGGCGGTTCCCCGGGGACCGTCGATCAGGCCGACACGCAGGCTTTGGCCCGCGGAGACTTTGAGAACGTCGAGAGCATGGACGGCACGCGGGCCGGTGAGGCGCGCGGCACCCGTGGCGTCGATCTCACCGGCTTCGAGAAGGATGAGATTCACTCAGCAGATCACATCAGGCTGAGCGGATCGACGTCAACCGCCACGCCGGGGAAACGCATGTCTCCGAACTCGGCGATCAGCGCCTCGTGGACGGCCTCGCGGATGACGCCGCGCTTCCCTCTCACCACCACCTGATACCGGAACTCGTCGCGAACTTTCGAAAGCGGCGAAGGCGACGGACCGAGGACGCCCGCCTGAAGCTTCGCCTTGAGGCGCCGCGCGATGCTGCGCGCGTTCTTCGCGACCTCGTCCTCGGCCGGACCTCGGAAAAGGATGTTCACCATCGCGTCGTGGGGCGGGTAACCCATCGTCCTGCGGAACTCCATCTCGCGGTCGAAGAAAGCGTCGTAGTCCTGGTTCTGCGCGTACTCGATCGCGTAGTGCTTCGGATTGTGGGTCTGGAGCAGAACTTCTCCGGGGAGATCGGCGCGGCCCGCGCGGCCCGCGACCTGAGTCAGCAGGGCGAACGTCCGCTCGGCGGACCGGAAATCGGGAAGGCCGAGGCCCACATCGGCATCGATCACACCAACGAGAGTCACCTTCGGGAAGTCGTGACCCTTGGCGATCATCTGCGTGCCCACGAGGATGTCGGTCTCGTGTTTCTCGAACTTGTGAAGGACGTTCTCGACCGCACCCCGGCGGCCCGCGATGTCGCGATCGATCCGGTCGACCTTCGCGTCGGGGAATGTGGTGAGAAGGACCTCGGCCACGCGCTGCGTGCCGTAGCCCTGAAGGCGAAGGTAGTCGCCGCGACAGACTGAGCACCGGACAGGCGTCGGTTTCATGAGACCGCAGTAGTGGCACTGCGCCTGTTCACCGCGCCGATGCAGGACGAACGCCACCGAGCAGTGAGGGCATTGCGCGGCCGCCCCGCACTCGCGGCACACCAGACTCGTCGCGTAGCCGCGGCGGTTCAGGAGCAGAACCGTCTGCTCTTTCCGCGAGAGGCGTTCGGCGATCGACTCGATGAGCGGTGGCGTGAGGATCGCGGTCGGGACCTTCTGTTTCTTGCGGTCGATGATGTGGACGCGGGCAAGTCCCATCGGGCCGACCCGCG
The DNA here is from genome assembly GCA_964396875.1 of uncultured Acidobacteriota bacterium. GTDB lineage: Bacteria > Acidobacteriota > Vicinamibacteria > Fen-336 > JAGNNV01 > JAGNNV01. Next base: position 4,185 of record CAYNHK010000219.1, read on the forward strand.
TGCGCAGTCGCAGCCAGGTGTAACGGCCCTTGATGGCGTTGAGCCGAGACTCCATCGACGGTGTGGCCGATCCGAGCAGAATGACCGCTTTCTCGAGCCGAGCGCGATAGACCGCGACATCGCGGCCGTGATAACGCGGAGCGTCTTCCTGCTTGTAGGCGGAGTCGTGTTCTTCATCGACGACTATGAGGCCGAGATTCGGCAGGGGCGCGAACACCGCGGACCGGGCGCCCACCACGATCCTCGCCTCGCCCCGGCGTGCCCGCCACCACTCGTCGTGCCGAACCCCTTCGGCCATGTCGCTATGGAGGACACTCACCGCCTCGCCGAAGCGTTCGCGAGCGGCGCGGACAAGGGTGGAGGTAAGGCCGATCTCAGGGACGAGGAGCAGTGCTGTCTTGCCGAGTTCCAGGGCCTTTTGTGCGGCCCGAAGGTAGATCTCGGTCTTGCCGCTGCCCGTGACGCCTTCGAGGAGGATCGGCGCGAAAGCACCTTCGCCGAGGGCGACCGCCACCTTCGTATCGGCCTCGGACTGCTCGGCCGTGAGGATGCGCTCTTCGAGAGGCGCGGGGCGAAGGGCGCGCTGCGAGTTCGGATCGGGACGGCGCTCGAGGACTTCAAGGTCGATCGCGACGAGACCTTTTTTCTCGAGGGACTTGAGAGCCTGGCGGCGCGACGCGACATCGCCCACGATGTCCCGAACCGGCGCCTTGCCATCGTTCTCCCGAAGGTAAGTCGCGACCTCGAGAGCGCGGCCGGTGAGTTCGGCGGCGGCAAGCTCGGGCGTAGCGGTCGCCACCTGAACACGCTGGAAATCGCTGGTCGCGAGTTCGACATCGAACTCGACCAGGCCCAGTTGATCGAGTTTGAGCAAACGCGCCGTGATGTCTTTATCGAGGCGGGCGGCGAGAGACGCCACCGAGAGCTTCCCACCTGCCTCGCGGAGCGCCTCGAGAATCGGATCGTCCTTGGCCGCGATCTCCGAAGCCGCGTCGGTGAGGGCCACAAGGCGTTTCGACGCGCGCACACCCCCGGGCGGCGCCACGAGCCGGGTCGCCTGGCCAATCGGGCCGATGTAGTAGTCCGCGACCCAGAGGGCGAGATCGAGCAGGCGGTCGCTGACCAGCGGCTCCTCGTCGAAGAGGGCGGTGAGATCCTTGACCGCGACGCCGTCTTTCGCCTTCGCCTCGGCGTTCACGACGACACCCATCACCCGACGCTTCCCGAAGGGCGCTTCGACCCGCGAACCGCGCGGCACGTCGGGCCAGCCTTTGGGGACGCGATACGTCATCGGCTGCATCAAGGGAAGCGGCAGCGCGACATCCACGACGCGGCTCGACGGAACCTCCGCGGCCTTTTCCGTCTCGATCCCCGGAAGCGACTTCTGCTGCATGACGCCTTCGAGCGGCTATTCGGGGCGGGTCCCTAACACGTCCATGACGAGTTTGAGATCCGCCCAGACCTCCTTCTTCGCTGCGGGATTGCGAAGCAGATAGGCGGGGTGATAGGTCGGCATCACGGGGATGCCGTCCCACGACGAGAAGCGTCCCCGCAGCCTCGAGATCGGGTCGTCGCTCTTCGCCATGAACTTGCCCGCGGTGGCGCCGAGCGCCACGATCGCGCGCGGCTGAATCGCCTTGATCTGAGCCTCGAGGAAAGGCTGGCAGGTGGCGACTTCGTCATTTTCAGGAGGACGGTTGCCGGGCGGACGGCACTTGATGACGTTCGCGATGAAGACATCCGCGCGGCTCATCTTCATCCCCTTCTCGACCATGTCCGTGAGCAGCTGGCCGGCGCGGCCCACGAAGGCGAGGCCCGAGGCATCTTCATCGGCGCCCGGCGCCTCGCCCACAAACATGAGTTCGGCTCCCGCGTTGCCCTGGCCGAAGACGATCTTGGTGCGGCCTTCGCAGAGGCGGCAGCGTTTGCAGTCGCCGATGTCGTCGCGGATGGCGGCGAGGGCGGCTTCCACCGTGGTGACGTCACGCGCGGGCCGGGCCACGACGACCGGCATCTCGGCCATGGGCGCGGGCTGGCGCGACGCGGGACCGACCGGGAGCGGCTCGGGAGCCGCGGGAGACTTCGTCGGCGCAGCACGCAGGGGCGGCGCCGTGGCGACCGGCGCGCGCGCCCCCCCGGCCTTCTTCACGCCGACCCCGTCGATCGACCCCAGAAACTTCCCCATCGCGACAAGATCGCGCACAACCTGATCATCCATGCCGCGAAGCATAGAAGCCGGGCGGGCCTTTTGGGGTCCCGCGGACCTCAGACCGCCCCGGTCGCGACCTCCGTCACGTCTTCGACCGTCAACTCTTCGAGCGAATCCACCACGCGGTGCGCGAGGCCGAGCTTCTCGCGCGGATGGGAGTTCGCGACACCAATGACGCGGAGATTGGCGGCGCGCGCCGCGGCCATACCGGTGGTCGAATCCTCAAAGGCGACAACACCCGCGGAGGACTCCCCCGCGCCGATCACCGCGCGGCCCCGCAGATACGGCTCGGGGTGAGGTTTGAAATTGTCGACATCGTCCGCGGACACAATCCCGCGGAACACCCTCAGCAGGTCGTGGGCCTCGAGTTGGACTTCGATCTCATGACGCCGCGAGCCTGAGGCGATGGCGAGGGGCACACCCACATCGTGAAGGGCGAGGATCAGGTCCCGGGCGCCGGGCAGCAACGAGATCCGTGGAAGCAGCTCCGCGAAGACCGCCTTCTTCCGAGTCGCCAGGTCGTCAACGAGGGTCGGCGACGCGGCCTGACCGTGGAGTTCCAAGGCCCGCCGCATTCCGCTGTGATCGTCGTACGCGAGGTAATGCTCGGTGTACTCGTGAAACGTAATCTCAAAACCCGCGCGTTCGGCAAGAACCACCCGAAACCCCTCGAAGTGCGCCCGTTCGCTGTCCACGAGAACGCCATCGAAGTCGAAAATCACTCCACGCAGCACCTCGGGAGCCTACCAATCGAGTTCGCAAATTGCGGCTCCCTGCCCCCAGAGGTTAGAGTCCCATCAGTTGAGAGTCGCAGCGATCATTCCGGCGCGGTTTGCCTCAACGAGGCTCCCGGGGAAACCTCTCTCCCTCATTCACGGCTGGCCCATGGTTCGCCACGTCTACGAGCGCACGAAAAGGGCGAAAACCGTCGATGAAGTTGTGGTCGCCACCGACGATCAGCGCGTGATGGATGCCGTGCAGTCCTTCGGCGGACGAGCGCTCATGACCTCCCCCTCCTGCCCCACCGGCACCGACCGCCTGGCCGAAGCCTCACGCCAGATCGCCGCGGACATCTACGTGAACGTCCAGGGCGACGAGCCCATGATCGACCCGGAGACAATCGACATCGCGGTGAACGGTTTGAAGGCGGACCCCGATGCCGCGATCGCAACCCTCTCGCTGCCTCTACGACATATTGACGAGATGATGTCGGATACGGTGGTCAAAGTGGTCACCGACGGCCGCGGGCACGCCCTGTATTTCTCGCGTAGCCCGATCCCGCACGTCCGAACCACCGAGCGGACGCTCGAAGCGGCGGCGCGTGCAGCCATCGCGGCGGGCGTGACCCGCAAACACGTCGGGCTTTACGTCTTCCGCCGCGAGGCGCTCGTGAACTTCGCGGCGTTGCCGGCCTCGCCCCTCGAGTCACTCGAACAACTCGAACAACTTCGCGCCCTCCACCACGGCATGGCGATTCTCGTCGAGCGCGTCGAAGGCGAAGGCGCGGTTGCCGTCGACACGCCCGCCGATCTTGAGCGCGTGCGCATGCTGATTTCCGCCGATTCCCTTCAAACCAACCTCTAACGGAGCTACCCAAACGATGCCAAAGCCAACCAAATACATCTTCGTCACCGGCGGCGTCGTCTCGTCCCTCGGCAAAGGCATCGCCGCGGCATCGATCGGCTGTCTGCTCGAAGCCCACGGCTTCCGGGTCGGCCTCATGAAGTGCGATCCGTACCTCAACGTCGACCCCGGGACCATGAGTCCCTACCAGCATGGCGAGGTGTTCGTCACCGAGGACGGCGGCGAAACCGACCTCGACCTCGGCCATTACGAGCGCTTCACCCACGTCACCACGTCGCGCAAGTCCAACATCACC
>CAYNHK010000220.1:0-8261 GCA_964396875.1 uncultured Acidobacteriota bacterium
CTCCTCGCAGGTCGTCACCACGTTGATGCCGCGGTTGATCAGGGCCTCGATCGTAGCCTTCACCACCTTGGCCGAGGACGTGGTGGAAACCACGGCCACGTCCGCCTTCGCGGACTTGATGAACTTCACGGGGTCGCCCGCGACCTTGATCCGCAGTTTCTTGCCGAGGCCGAGCACATCGCCAAGGTCCTTGTTGGCCTTTTCCGACGCGGGGTCGCAGGCTCCGACCACTTTCAGGCCTTCTTTGGCGAGCACCATCCTGGCGATGCCGATGCCGATGGGGCCAAGGCCGACGTGGATGATCTTTAGATCACGGGACATTCAGGTTTATCTCCAGAAGATTGAGTACGGTCGGCGGGCGTGACGCCCTCGAGGGCGCGCCTTGCCGACGAAAAAGGGTTTCTGAAATCGGGGAAGAGGGCTTCGGGCTCAGCGCTCCACGGCGATGGAGGCGAACTCCCCTTCGGGCGTCGCGGCCACCACGACCGTGGTGTTGACGGGAAGGTAGGCGGTGTGCTGTTTTCCGTTGAGGGTGAGGCGCACCTCGTAGTAGCCCTCTTCGGCGACGCGCACGAGTTTTCCCTTGGCGCTCTTCGCCTTGATGATCTCGGCCATCGCGTCGTTTGCGATGAAGATGGCGGCTTCGTTTTCGATCATTTGCCTGCTCCTCCGGGGAGAGATTGAAGTGCGCGTCGCAGAATGTCGAGGCCCTGATCGGCCTCGGAACGGGTCAGGGTGAGGGGTGGGCGAAAACGGACGGAACGGGCGCCCGAAGGCAGGGCGATCATGCCGAGTTCGTAGCACTTCGCAAGGAGCGCCTTGCGCTTCTCCGCGAGGGTGTCGAAAGCGATCATCAAACCCCGGCCGCGGCAATTGGCGATGTAATCCGGGAACTCCCCGGAAAGCGCGCGCAGGCCCACCAGCAGGTGCTCGCCCACCAGACTCGCGTTTTCGACCAGCCGGTCTTCCTCGATGATCTCGAGGAAACGCTGGAAACGCACCATGTCGGTGAGGTTGCCGCCCCAGGTGGAGTTGATCCGGGACTTCGTCTTGAAGACGTTGTCGGGCTCGCGATCGACCTTCGTCCCCACGAGGCACCCGCAGGTCTGCGTCTTCTTGCCGAAGGCCAGAGCGTCCGGCTCAACCCCAAAGTGCTCGTGCGCCCAGAACTTGCCGGTGAGGGCGACGCCGGTCTGGACCTCGTCGACGATGAAGAAGCAGTTCGTCGAATCCGCGATGGACTTGAGGGCCTGGATGAACTCGGGCCGGAAATGATTGTCGCCACCCTCGCCCTGGATCGGCTCGATGAGGATGCCCGCGATGTCGTCGCCAAAGTCCTCGAACGCCTTGCGCAGCTGCTCGAGCGAACGCTGCTCGAGGGCCACCACATCGCGCAGAGAGTCCGCGCTTGGAGGGAAGGTGAGTTTGGGGTTCTCGATGCGCGGCCAGGGGAACTTGGGGAACAGGTCGGTCTTGGCGGGATCGGTGTTGGTGAGCGAAAGGCAGTAGCCGGAGCGGCCGTGAAAGGCTTCCTTGAAGTGGACGATCTGCTGCCCACGCTGCTCCTTCGGGTCAGAACCGCTCCGCCAGTTCTGCCGGACCTTGTAGTCCATCGCGACCTTGAGCGTGTTCTCCACGGCCAGGGTGCCGCCCTCGATGAAGAAGGCGTGCGGCAGATACTTCGGCATGGCCACACGCGCGAAGGTTTCGAGAAAAGCCGCGTACTCCACGGTGAACGCATCGGAGAGAGAGGGCTTGACCTGAGCAACTTTCAACAGGCGCTGCTGGAAGTCGCCGTCCTTCATCTTCGGGTGGTTGTACCCGATGGGGGAGGACGCGATGAACGTCATGAAATCGAGGAGGTTGCGGCCGTTGCGGGAGTCATACAGCCACGCGCCCCGGCTTTTCTCGAGATCGAACACGAAGTCGAGGGCGTCGACAAGCAAATGACGCCCCACGACCTGATGAACGTCTTGCGGGGCGATCTCGAGAAGAGGCGGATGGGTCATGGCGCGACGCGGGACGCCCCTTGCGGGCATCTTCAAAGGCGCGGGAGTTTAACACGGCGCGATGGGACGCCGGCGGGGCCAGCTCCTAACTCGATGTCAGGACGTGCTTTACCCGCTCGGTTCCGAGGCGGCCCAACGCCGATCAGCGTCGCTGAGTTCGTTCCTTGTCCTGACTGCGGGCCAGCAGATGCCGCAGGCGCAGGTCCACCTCGGCTTCGAAGACGCGGTACTTTGCCTGCTGGATCGGGGTGAGAACAGCGTCGAGAACCTCGAGATTCCGCAAGGTCCCTGCCCGTTCTTCAGCGCTGGCGTTCTTGAGGTCCTTCAACAGGTCCACAACTCCAGCTTCGGTCGCCGATCCTGAAAGGAGGGACTTGCGAAGCAGCCGAAGGGCCTGCATCCGCCTCTTGGCGTAGTCCCGGCGGTCGGACTGCAGCTTCTTGACCAGGGGGAGGGCTTTGCCGAACTGCTCGTCGGTGAGGCCGAGGCTTTCCTGCAGATTGCTGATGAGGTACGCGTCCATCAGTCGGAAGGTCTCGTCGCGCAACTCGGGGATGTGAGCGGCGGGGTCGGTCGATCGGTCCCGTCGGGGGCTCTTCTTTTCCTTTTCCGCGGGCGGCTGCTCCTGGTTGGAAGCCGCGGAGGGCTCGGAGGTACGAACTTCGGCGCCTGCCCCGGCAGGATCGCCGGCCAAAGTCGCGGACTGCGCGGCCACGCGGGTCGCGGATCCGCACAGGATCAGGGCGAGGACCGCGGGAAGCGCGGCGTGGTTCATGGGGATACGACTCTTCATAGCGGACTGGCTCCAGTCAGGGGCGCGCGGGCGACATTCATGGCCACGGCGCTCAGCAGCTTCTCTTCTTCATGGCTGGTGAGACCGGCAAGACAGGCCGCGCGGCAGCGCGCGATGGTGAGTTCCTCTTCGCTCGGCAGCCACTCCGCGAGCACGGCCAGACCCTCGTCCTCCGACTCGTCGGGCAGAGGGGTCCATGCGGGCAGGCGGTCGTGGACCTCTGGAACCCTGGTGAGACTCTCACCCATTCCCCCCGCGTACCGGGAGAGGGGGGCCCACACTGAAAAAGCGAGACTCGCCACCACCGCCGCCGCGAAGGCCGGCCGCAGGAGCGGGAAACGGTCGAAGATGGAAGGCCGGTGGGCCTTCTCCTGCGCCACCGCCTCGCGAATCCGGCTGCGGAGCAGAAGATCGTCCCACTCGGTCGTGGAGACAAGTTCAGTGTCCGCGGTCTTGAGAGCGGTCAGGAAACGGGAGAACGACTCGGCCTCCGGAGCGCATCGGGGACAGCCCGCAAGGTCGGGAATACCTTCGCCCGCGCTCACGCGGTCGAAGATCTCCTCGCTCGACAGGTGACGATGGGTGTTCATGATCTCAATCCTCTCCCGACTTTCGAGGCGCCAGCGTGGCCGCGAGTTGTTTCCGGAGATTCCGGATGGCGAAGAAAAGGTTCGCCTTCACTGTACCTACATTCGACCCGAGGATCTCCGCCACTTCCGCGTGAGTTCTCTCCTCGAGCACTTTCATGATCACGGTGAGCCGCTGCCTTTCGGGAAGCGTGTCGAGGGCCCTGCGGACGTGATCGGCGCTCATTCGCGCGTCGACCATCTCCTCGACCCCGGGCCCTTCGGCCACCACGTCATGATCCTCGTCCCACTCTTCGGTGCGATTTTTCCGGGCCGCCTTGAAACTCAGACACGCGTTGACCGCGATCCGGTAGAGCCAGGTCGAGAAAGCGCTCGTTCCCCGGAATTTCGGAAGCGACCGGTATGCCTTGACGAAGACCTCCTGCGTGAGATCGGCCGCGTCCTCGGCGTTTCCGGTGAACCGGTAACAAACCCGCTGGATCGACTTCTGATGACGCAGGACCAGGACGTCGAAGGCGGAGGCGTCGCCGGCCAGACAGGCGTCGATCGCCGCGCTCTCCTCGAGACGGATCGCGTCCCGCGCCTCGCTGCGGTCGGCGAGTTGACTCATGAAGAGGTCCGGCCGGGCGATCGGGGTCTCGGCAAGCATCGGGGATTCTCTCAGCAGTTCACTCGGAAGACGGAAGTTCCCTGCCGAAGTTCAGCGAGACGCCTTGTGGCCGTCGAGATCTGAATCGAGTTCGGACTCGAGGTCGAGTTCGAGGTCGTCTCCGCCGCGGCCATCCATCATCGGGCGCGGACGAGCCTGGCGACGCATCAGCCTTTCCCCACGGCCCTCGCCCCGACCCATCGCGCGCATCTTCATGCGCTGGCCCATGATCTTCTGCTGTTCGGGGGTGAGGATTCTCTTCATCGAGAGGGCGGTATCGACGCGGAGTTTCAGGAGCGCGCCCTGGGCGGCCTGGACCTCAGCGAGTTTGGCGGCAATCGCCTTCTCGTCGACCTTCTCGGCGCGAAGCAGCGACTTGAGGTCGAGGCTCGCGATCTTGAAATCGGTGGTCTTCCGCAGGCGATCGCGCCGATTGGACTCCCTCACCTTTAGGAGGTCGGCCTTCTGGGCGTCGGTGAGGGCAAGCTTGGCCTTGAGGGCCTCGCGGCGCTCCATCATTCCCCGGTTTTCGCCCGGCATGCCCGCGCGGCCCGGACCCATCCGGCGCTGATTCGGCGGGTTGGGCGGAGCGTCCTGGGGCTGGGCCGAGGCCACAATGGGAGAAAGAAGCAGGGCGGCGGCGACTGAGGTGAGGAAAAAAGATGGTTTCATTGGATTTATGACTCCTAAGCGACGGGAGATTTCGCCCGTTCGCAGAGTAAGACTTGGCCCACAGGCTGGGGGTTTAGTGAGGCACGTGATTTGCTTCATTCATGCCATAGTGCGGCTCCGCTGGTCTTTCCGCGCGCAGGAGGCTCAAATGATTCCTCGAATTCGGACACTCTGGAGTGTTCTGCTGATTGTTGTCCTCTTTGGCTGCACTGCCATTGCTGACGTCCTGCATCTCAAGAAGGGCGGGCGCCTCGAGGGTGTTCTTGTCGGCGAGACCGCCACGTCGCTCACCATCGACGTGGGAGTTGGACGCATCAGCCTGCCGCGGTCAGCGGTTCAAAGGGTCGAGAGGAAAGAAAGCGCGCTCTCCGAGTATCGGACCCGCCTCGCCGCGATCGAGCCAGGCGACGTCCAGGCCTTCGCCGAACTTGCGCGCTACGCGGCCGGGAACGGACTGCGGACCGAGGCGCGGCTGATGTGGTCGCGCGTGGTTTCGCTCGACCCCAACAACGTCGAGGGACATCTCTACCTGGGCCACGTGCTCGTGGCCGGGCGGTACATGGAGGCCGACGAGGCCCAGCGCGCTCAGGGAATGGTCCGCTTCGACGGCCGCTGGATGACTCCGGGGGAACAGGATTCGATCCTCCGCGAACGAGAGAGACGCGCCGCGGATGACCGACGCCTCGACGAAGCCTGGCGCGCGGCCCGAGACGCCGAGGAACGCGCCCGCCGTGCCGAACGCGAGGCCGAACGGGCGCGCGCCGAAGCCGCCGCGAACAGCCCATCGGCTTGGGGCTACGGATCCACCGTCGTCATCGGTTCGCCGTACGGTTACGGTGGCGGTTACGGTGGCGGTTACGGTGGCGGCTACGGTGGCGGTTGTGGTGGGTATCCCTGCACGTCCGTGCCGCGCACGCGGCACCCGCACCCACAGCCGGTCCCGGTAGCCACGCCCTATCCCCAGGCCCAGCCGCTCCGCCCACGTTCTGTCCGGTAGCTCGAACGGTTCGCGCGGCGAGCACTTTCCCTAAGAGAGCACTTCGTCGCGGCCCAGGAGAGCCTGGTACTCCTCCCCTCGAACCTGGTCGAGGCCTTCCTCGCGCGCCGTTCTTATGACTTCGGCCATGCGATGCGGGGGGTGGAAGCGCGGGATGAAGACAAAGTGGGCGCCGGCGTCGTAAAGCGCGCGCGCGCCCGAGATGGTCTCCGACGCGACGATGATCTTCGCGTGCGGGCAGGTCCTCAGCAGCTGCTTCAGAAGGCGCAGGTTCGACGTGCCCTTGAGAATCGAGTCGGGCAGCGTGCACACCACCACTTCGGCGTGGTGGATCGCCGCGTGATGCAGGGTCTCCTGGCTCGAGACATCGCCATAGAGGCACGCGACACCGCGCCGTTTCAGTTCGTCGAGCACTTCGGGATTGAAATCGATCACCTGGATCTCGTGCAGCATCGAGTCGGGATGGTCCTGGCGCTCCTCCATTTCGAACTCGTGGAGGATCGAACTCGCGTCGCGATAGAAGCCGAGGAACACCACCGCGGCTTCCCCCTTCTTCCCTTCCGGCTCCGCGTTTCCCCCTTTATCCGCGAAACCGAGGCCCTTGAGGCGCGAGGTGAGGGAGCGCTCGATCTCGTGATTCGCGGCGATCGCGTAGGTTGACGCCACGGACGTGAGCGCGAACGTCAGGGTGAGCATGGCCACGGTCTCGGGCGAGATGTGACCCAGAGAAAGCCCCAGGGCGGCGATGACGAGCGAAAACTCGCTCATCTGCGACAGGTTGATCGTGGGCAGGAGGCTCGTGCGCAGACCCTGGCCGGCGCGGTACAGAATCGGAAAGACGGACAGGAAGCGGCTCGCGACCAGGAACAGGGACGTGCCCACGGCCAGGGCCACCATGGCGGCGGTGGGCACCGGGATCTGCATCCCGAGGGCCACGAAGAAGAGGGTCACGAAGAAGTCGCGGATGTTGATGACTTTGGCGATCACATCGAGGTTGTAGGGCAGGGTGGAAAGGCCCACGCCCGCGATCAGCGCTCCCATCTCGCGCGAGAGCCCGAGCGCGCTCGCCATGCCGCTGATCAGGAAACACCAGGCGAGTGCGGTCACGAGCATCAGCTCGGGGACCTTGGCGATGAACGCGAAGAGCCGCGGCAGGAACATGCGGCTCGCCCCCAGGGCGGCGACGATGAGCCACACGCCCTTGAAGAGCGATGCCCCGACCACGAGCGGGGAAGGATCGAGAAGGCTCGGCTGGATCGCCAGCACGAGGATCGCCCACACGTCCTGGAAGACGAGGACGCCCAGGGTCAGGCGGCCGGGCAGGGTGGACAGCTCGAACTTGTCGTAGAGAAGCTTGACCACGATCATCGTGCTGCTGAGCGCCACCGCCACCGCGGCGTAGGCCGCGTCGAACCGGCCGTCGCCGTGGGGCAGGCCGATCAGGAGGAAGAAGGGGACGCCGATGGCGAGGCCGATCGGAAACTGCAGGACCCCGACGAGGATCAAGGCGCGGCCCGCGCTCACGAGTTTGGCCACATCCATCTCGAGGCCGATGATGAAAAGAAGCAGGATGAGGCCGATCTCGGAGATCAGTTCGATGGTTTCGTGGTCGTGCACGAGGCCGAGGCCCATCGCCGGACCGACGGCGACGCCGGCAAGCAGATAGCCGAGAATCAGGGGCTGCTTGAGCAGCCGGGCCAGGAGAGCGGCCGCGGTGGCGGCCACGATGGCGGTGGCGATGTCGGAGAGGATCTGGACGTCGTGCATGGGGCACGCGAGACTACATCCAGTTCGGACCGCCGGCGCGAGGAGAGGGAGAGCGTCCCGCGGTGATGCATAATCGGCTCAATGGAGCGCTCCAAACGAAATCATCCGCAAGTCGAGGTCTGTCCTCGATGAGCGGGATCACCATCGCCATCATCGGCGGCGCGGGGGTGCGGACGCCTCTGCTGGTTCGCGGCCTCAGCCGCTCCGGCCTCCCCATCGCGGAAGTGCGCGTCTTCGACGTCGACCGCGGCCGGCTCGAGCTCATGTCGCCCCTCATCGAGCGCGTCGCGGCCGTGGTCGTCAGGGTCTGCGCCACCGTGGCTGAATGCGTGGCCGGCGCGCACTTCGTGATCGCGAGCATCCGTCCCGGCGGGATCGAGCGTCGCGCGTACTACGAGCAGGTGGCCCTTGACCACGGTGTGATCGGCCAGGAGACGGTTGGCGTGGGCGGGTGGGCCATGGCCCTGGCCACGATTCCCGCGATGATGGAATACGCGAAGGACGTGGCGCGGCACGCTCCCGACGCGTGGATGATCAGTTTCACCAATCCCGTCGGCATGGTCACCGAGGGCGTGCTCAAAGGCGCACGGGTTCCCATGCTGGGCATTTGCGACACGCCCACCGAACTGTTCGAGGAAATCGCCCACGTCCTGGGGGTTCCATCGTCCGAGTGCCACTTCGACTATCTCGGCCTCAACCATCTCGGCTGGGTGCGCGAGGTCTGGGTAGAGGGCGAGCCGCGGATGGCGCAGATCCTCGCCGACGAGAAGATGCTCGCGAAGATCTA
>CAYNHK010000221.1:0-8241 GCA_964396875.1 uncultured Acidobacteriota bacterium
CCGCGTTCGAGGATGCGGATCGCATTCTCCGGATTCGCCCGGATGGCGCCACTCCTCGACAACAAGGGCGCCAGAAACGGAAGCAGAGCGAACATGTCGAGCGCGAGCATGCGGCAGTGACGGCGCGCCGGATGTTCATGGCGCAGCGCCACGTTGATCATCGGACCGTCCCAGGGCAGGACCCCCGAGTGGTTCGCGACCACGAGAGTGGGGCCCGAACCCGGCACGCGCTCGATCCCCGTGGTCTCGACGCGCCACCAGACCGTGTACATGAACTCGAGGAAAGGCCGGATCGTCTCGGTGAACTTCGGGTCGTAGCCGAACTCGTCGGTCTCTTCCGAGTGCCAGGCAAAATGCACGGCCGCCAGCAGCCGCGCCACCCGGTCCCACGAGAGAGAGCCCATACCCTGGGCGAGGAATCGAGTGAGTTCGATGACGAGCCCCTCGGGAACCCGACTGCTCGACTCGACCGATCGCAGCTTCGCTTCGAGCTCCTCGATCTTCTTCCTGAGGTTCTCCTTCTCCTGCGCCTCGGCCGACTTGCCGCGACGCGAACGGGCGGCGCGGGTGGCCCGGGTCTCGAAAGGAAGAACCTTCGCTTTGGGCGTGGCGCTCACCTCCCGCCCTCCGCCGCGTTCACGGGGGCCTGCTCGGCAGCATTGTCGGTTCCAAAATCAGCCTCCGCCGCGTCGCGTGAAGGATGCCGGTACGCAATGTAGCTGTCGAGAGCTTCGCGGCTCGAGTACTTCGCCACGAAGTCGAGATCGCGCTTCGCCTTTTCGCCGTCGGCGACGCAGGGGTAGCGGACGTAGTCGATAAAGCCAGAGGGCGCCTCGACGATGCCCGCCCCGTAGAGCGCGTCGACCGCGAGGTAGGCCGCGAGGTGCGGTACCGGGGCTGGAACCTTGCCGGAAAGATGGATCCCGGTCGCGAGTGGCAGCACCGTGCGGGGCGTGATGTTGAAAGCCCCCCGCGCATCCGAGAACGTCGCGCGCACGAGCGCCTCTTCGGCGTCGTCGGGATGCAGAAGCTGGAGCAGCGGGTCGTAACCCATAAGGGTGGGAACCAGCCGCCGATCCAGGATCCGCGTATAGAACGTCCGCACGTACGGCCCCAGGAGGGGAGCGAACCTCAAGACCCTCACCGCCATCTCGGGGTAGCGCTTCGCGAACGACGCGGCGTGCTCCTCGGCCTCCACCTTGTCGCGCAGCCAGCCAAGGGGCGCGCGGGGAGGCAGAGGCGTGCCCTCGCGGATCAGAGCCGGGTTCTCCGCGCGCGCGCCGTAGACGAACGTGAAAGAGCGCATCACGAAGTTCTTCACGTTGGCGGCGGCGGCCGCCGCGAGCACGGCCAGGGTGCCGATCGATTCGAGTTCGTGGGCGTTGGTGGTGTCGCGCCGCGGGCTGGTGAAAAACGCCATGTGCACCAGCGTCTCGATGCCATCCGCCTTGAGAAGATCGAGCATGGCCTGATCGGCCGCGGGCTGGGTGAGGTCGACTTTCCGGAAGTGGATCGAGCCTTCAGAGATCGAAGGTTCGGCCACGTCGATCACCACGATGTCGTCGCCATGACCGTCGCGGATCAGCCGACGCAGGAAACGCTCGCCCAGGAAGGACGAGGCGCCGGTGATCGCGATGCGGCCCATGACTTCGTCCTAGGCTTTCTTCGCGGCTTTCCCGGGTCCGGCCTTCGTGGATCCGGACCTGGGGGCGCGCGCCTTCGGAGCGGCCGACTTCACCTGCGCCGTCTTCATCGCCTCGAGGGCTTCACGAAGCTCGGCCACCTGGCCCTCCAGCGCTTCGACCCGATGCTTGAGGCCGCGGAATTCACTGCGGGTCTGGACGTTCATCCGCTTCAAGGCCGCGGCGACGCCCTCGTCGACCTTGCTCTTCCCCACCATCGCGGCTTCGAACGCCTTCGCCACCGCGGGTTTTTCGAGCAGTCTTCCGGAGACGTTCTGGAAGATCTCCTCGCCCTTCTTGAGGACGTCGCCAAACACCTGTTGAGCCATGGTCTTCTCCACTCCTAGCCGGCTTTTCTGACTGTGGTCTTGCGACGGGGAGCGGCGCGCTGTCGGAGCGCCGGCTCGGTCCGCCTCAGTGCGAACGTCTCGAGGTCCAGCTCTTCAGAGAGGTGTTCCAGGAACTCCCTTGGACGCAGGGCTCCCGCCTGGTGCCCGGTGCGGACCTCGATGCGATGAAGGGCGCGCTCCCAGGCGAGTTCGCGGCGGGCGACTTCGTCGGCGTCGCGGACGCGCCCGTAGTGCTGCACGAACCGGTTGTGCCGGCAGAGCATCCGGAACGCGTTCTCGGTGTCCGGCCGTCGGATCGGAAGGCCGAGGAGGCGGACATCGTTCCCCACCGAGTGAATCGGCTGCCCCCATTCCGCGTAGCCGCCGAAGATCGCGCCCAGTTTCTCGAGCGCGTTCGCAAGCTTGTCTTCGCCGAGACGGGTGAGAACGCTCTTGACGATCGGCAGGGTGACGTTGCGGTAGATCGTCGGATCCGAGAGCCGCACGTTCACGCCCAGCTCCTCCCGGACCGTCCGAACGACATCGTCGGAACGGATCCGGTTGTCGGTGGCGAGATGAATGCGCGTGCCGATGGCCTCGGGCACGGTGAGGCTCGCGAGAATCCCCTGCACCACCCGGTCGACCGGGACGAAGTTCAACTCCGCAGTCGGGTCGCCGGGGAACTGGCCGCCCGCCCACTGGAGCAGCATCTGGCGCGGCTTCCCCGCGATGTCGGAATCCAGCTTGTCCGCGATCTCCTTGGCCCGGCCGAACGCATTCACCGGGGCGTTCACCACCTTGGTGTCGCCGCGGTTGTTGCCGGTCTCGGAGTGGCCGATGACGATCGAGGGCAGAAGCTGGGCGACGCGCAGACCCTTCTCGATCAGGTGGCGGTCGGTCTCGATCGACGCCATCGCCTTCGTCAACTCATAGAAGTTGTTGTAGAAGTGCCGCGGGAAAACGAGAGCCTCTTCCTGGGCCATGGCGTTGCGCTTCCGGCCGTGGATGTACGAGGTCTCGATGGCGATGTGCTCGACGAAGGGCCCGCCCCGGCGGTTTTGCAGAGACAAAGAAAAGCCGAGGGCATTGATCGATCCGAGGACGTTCGATCGAAACGAGGCTTCGTAGGGATCGTCGAAGGACACCGACGCCGCGCAGTGGATGACGTGGGTGACGCTCTTCGCCAGCCCCTCATGGTCGCGGGGGGACAGGCCGAAGTCCGGCTCCTCGATATCGCCCTGGACGAAATCGAACTTGCCCATCGCAGCTTCGTCGATGGCGAGCCGCCGGAGCAGCAGGGCCCCGCGTTCGGCGGCATCGATCACCCGCAGGACCTCCCCCGTCTTGCGGTCGGTGATCTTCTCGGACCGGACAATCGAGGTGACCCTCGCGATCCGCGGATCCGTCGCGGCCTGGAAAAGGATCTCCTTGCCCACGAAGCCCGTGGCCCCGGTAAGGAGGACGTGAAGTTTCGGGTCGGCCCCACGGGCCGCGAGTTTCTTCGCCGCGTCCTTGCGGGCTTTGACGAGACGTCGCTCGATCACCGCGGGCGAGAGGTGCTTGGGTTCGCGAAAGCGATACGAGTAGTCCCGCGAGACCACGCCCAGGAAGTCCTTGGCTTTCCTCTCGAAACTGCGGCCCCCCACAAAAAGGCTCGCGAACTCGGCGCCTCGGCCCGCCATCTCGTTGATGGCCTTGAGGCCACGCTCCACCGCGCGTTCGCGGCCGGTGGTGCGGATGAACCCTGACGCGATCACCTGCGCCGCCACCTCGATCGGGTTCTGGTCGCGATGCGCATGGACGAGGAGATCGTCAGGGTCGATCCGGCCCGCGATTTCGCGGCCGGTCGTGCGGTTCACCTTCTCGATGTACCGATTTGGAGAGAGATCGAGTTCCTTCGTCTGCGACCGCGGCATGCCATGAAGTCTAGCCCTTGCCGGCCTCACCCCCGCACAGGCCCTTAGGCTACTGTTGCGGTATGAAACGTCGCGTGTTTGTTCTCTTCGCCGTCCTTTCGGGGCTGGCCTCGATCCCCGGGGCGCACGCCCAGCCGCCCACCGCGCCGCCCGCGGATTTCGGCGTGCTGCTCATGGCGCACGGAGGGACTGCGGAGTGGGACAAGGATGTCCTCGACGCGGTGCAGCCCCTCAGGGGGCGATACCCGATCGAGGTCGCCTTCGGCATGGCCGACCCGGTCACGATCCAGGACGCCGTGCGAAAGCTCGAGGCGCAAGGCGTCAGGAAGATCGGCGTGGTTCGCCTCTTCATCTCCGGCGAGAGCTGGCTCGAGCGAACGGAGCAGATCCTCGGACTACGGACGGGGGCTCCCGAACGACCGAAAGAGGGGGCGCCCGACCCCCACGCGGGGCACGCGGGGCATCACAACATGGAACTGTGGCGGATCGACACGCGGGCGTCGTTCGCCCTCACGCGTCAGGGGCTCGCCGAGGCGGACGGCATGGGAGAAATCCTCGCCGCGCGCGCCGCGGCTTTGAGCCGCAACCCGCGCACCGAAGATGTCCTGATCCTCGGCCACGGTCCGGGCGATGACGCGGAGAACGCGAGATGGTTGGCGGCCATCGATGCCCGGGCGGACATCGTGCGTCGGTCCCGCCCGTTCCGAAGGGTCGCGGTGATGACCCTGCGTGAGGACTGGCCCGACAAACGCCCGGAGGCCGAGAAGAGAATCCGGGGCTTCGTGGAGACCGCGAAGGCCGAAGGTGGCGTCGCGATCGTGATTCCCTTCCGCCTCCAGGGCTTCGGTCCCTACGCCGAAGTGCTCGAGGGCCGGGACTACATCTCCGACGGCCATGGCCTCATTCCCCACGAAAACGTCACGCGGTGGATCGAGGGCCAGATCAAGGGCCTCGAGGCCCTGCCCTTCCGCTCGCCGATCGCTCGCTGATCTTCTCCGTACGCCGCCGCACAGACCGACGCGGCGGATCGGCGGGAGGATCTCAACATGGCGATATGCGGCGCATGCGGAAATGACTACGACAAGACCTTTCAGGTCCTTATTCACGGGGAAACCCACACCTTCGACAGTTTCGAGTGCGCCATCCACACCCTGGCGCCGGCCTGCGCCTGCTGTGGTCTGCGAATCATCGGACACGGCCTCGAGAAGGACGGCCGGATGTTCTGCTGCGACCACTGCGCGGAGCGCGAAGGCGTCAAGGAACTGCGCGACCGCGCTTGAAGCCCTCGCCATCTTCGCCGAGCGCACGGCCCACGGAGTTGGGAATGCGGCTGAAAGGCGCCTCGCCCGCTCAGTACGCCGTCGCACAGACCGGAGTTGCGGATACGCGCGAGCATCCCGACATGGCGATATGCGGCGCGTGCGGAAATGATCACGACAAGACTTTTGAGGCCCTGAGTCAAGTCCAGACCCACACCTTCGACAGCTTCCAGGGCGCCATCCACAGACTGGCGCCCGCCTGCACCCATTGCGGGGTGCGGATCAGCGGCACGGGCCTCGAGCAGGGTGGCCGGATCTTCTGTGGCAGCCACTGCGCCGGCCGTGGAAACGTGAACGAACTCCGCGAACGCGCCTGAAACCCTCGCCTGATTTCACCAACCCTGACCCAAGGAGAAACCCATGCCTCAACTGAAAGACCTGATGAGCAAAGACGTGAAGCTCGTGGACCCCGAGACGTCGATCAAGGAAGCCGCCCTCATGATGCGCGATGGCGATTTTGGCCTGATGCCGGTCGGGGATGTCGACCGGATGATCGGGACGATCTCCGATCGCGACATAGCGATTCGAGCGGTGGCCCTGGACATGGGGCCCGAAACCAAGGTGCGCGACGTGATGACTGCGGGGGTTGCGTGGGCCTACGAAACGGACTCGGTCGACCACGCGGTCAGGATCATGAGCCAGCAGCAGGTGCGACGCCTGCCGGTGGTGGACGAGAACAAGCGGCTCGTCGGCATCGTGGCGCTCGCCGATCTCGCCGTCAAAGACTCCGAGCAGGAGGCTTCGGCCGAAGCCCTCTCCGAAATCTCCAAGCCGGCCTGAGCTAACCGCCGCTGACGGGTGGGATAAACACCACCTCGTCGCCTTCAGAAAGCGGCGCGTCGAACCGCGTGTACTTGCGATTCACCGCGGCCGCAAGATTCACGCGACGTGACGCGAGCGTGCCGCGTTCATCGAGTCGCAGAAGCTCGCGCCAGACATCCTCCGGCGTCGCGCCATCGGCGAGTTCCAACTCGACGCCCTCGCGGCCGAGCGCCTCCCGGATCGCAGCGAACAGCCGAACGTGGATGGTCATCGCGGGTCTTCGCGGCCGCAAACGGGGCTTCGCGCTAGGCCCCGGCTTTCGCCGGGGTGACCTGGGTATCTCCGAGCGGGGTTGGGGCTTCGATGCGCGGGGTTGGGGCTTGTTGGGTGCGCGGAGTGGGCGGCCTTGGGCAGGGGTGGAGCGGGGCCGGGCGCTGGTGTGGGTCGCATGCGTCGGGATTTTGAGCGCGAGTCGCAAGATCGTGGCGCGAAGCTGCGCTCAACTAAGCCGAGTAAGGAGCCACACGATTCCATCGTTGCGTTTCCCAGTGGCGACGCAGGAGGCGGTCCCGGCGCAGCGAGCCCACACCAGTGCCCGGCCCCGCGGGCCACCACTACCTGCAGGCGGATAGTGGGGCGATGGGGTTGCTTCGTCGGCCGCGTCACGACGGCCTCCTCGCAATGACGAGCTGGGGCGGTTGGCTTGGTCGTGGGTGGACGGGATGGCGTCGTCGGATTCGGAAGGACGGCCTCCTCGCCATGGCAGAGGGCCGCCCGTCGCGAAGCGACGGTCACCCCTCGACCAGGTCCTGACCGATTCGGCCCATCGCGCGGAACTTGTCGTAGCGCTCATCGAGCAGCTCCTTCACCGACTTGGCGCACAGTTCGCTGAGCTGCCGGGCCAGGACCACGCGCACCGCTTCAAACGTCGCGTCGTGATCCGAATGCGCGCCGCCCGGCGGCTCTTCGATGATCTCGTCGATCAAACCAAGCTCCCGCAGATCGCGCGCCGCCACTTTCATCGCACGAGCGGCGTCGGGGGCCCGGCCTGCGTCACGCCACAGGATCGACGCGCAGCCTTCGGGGGTGATCACGGAGTAGACCGAGTTCTCGAGCATGTTCACGCGGTTCCCCACCGCGATGGCGAGGGCGCCGCCGCTCCCGCCTTCGCCCACCACGGTCACGATCACGGGCACGGTCAGTTTCGCCATCTCGCGCAGGTTGAAGGCGATCGCCTCGGCCTGCCCGCGCTCCTCGGCGTCGAGTCCCGGGTACGCGCCCGGCGTGTCCACGAAGGTCAGGATCGGCCGGCCGAACTTCTCGGCCATCCGCATGATCCGCATCGCCTTGCGATAGCCCTCGGGCTTCGGCATCCCGAAGTTTCGATAGATCTTCTGCTTCGTGTCCCGGCCCTTCTGATGGCCGATCACGCACACCGCACGCCCTTCGAACATCCCGAAGCCGCACACGATCGCGGGATCGTCGCCAAAGCGCCGGTCGCCCTTCACTTCCATGAAGTCGGTGACCATCGCGCCCACGTAATCGAGCGTGTAGGGACGGTTCCCGTGACGCGCGACCAGGGTGCGCTGCCACGAAGACAGATTCGCGTAGACCTCGCGCCGGTCCTTGTCGAGCTGCGCCTTGAGAGCCGCGGCCTCGCGCTCCATCCGAGGATCGCCGCGGTAGGCCCGGAGTTCCGTGAGGCGCTTCAAACCCTCTACGAACGGGGCTTCGAAATCGAGTTCAGCCATTTTGTGCCTTCAGTTCCAGGGAAACCAGCCGCCTACCGGGGCGGAGCGGCCGCAGGTGGAGCCGCCGGCGGTGCCGGCGCCATCTGCTTCTTGAAGTTCTCCTTGTCGATCGCCTTCTCGTAGGCGGCTTCGGCCGTGATCTTGCCTTCCTTCACGTACTTCGCGAGCGCCTGGTCCATGGTCTGCATGCCGAGCGAGCCGCCGGTCTGGATCATCGAGTTGATCA
Source organism: uncultured Acidobacteriota bacterium (assembly GCA_964396875.1). GTDB lineage: Bacteria > Acidobacteriota > Vicinamibacteria > Fen-336 > JAGNNV01 > JAGNNV01. Next base: position 7,986 of record CAYNHK010000221.1, read on the forward strand.
TCGTGATCTTTCCCTCGCGGATCAGGTTCGCGAGAGCCGACGTCGAGACCAGGACCTCGTTCGCCGCGCAGCGGCCCTTGCCGTCCGCGGTCTTCAACAGCTGCTGCGCCACCACGGCCTTGAGCGAATCGGCGAGCATCACGCGCACCTGCGGCTGCTCGTCGGCCGGAAAGGCGTCGATGATGCGGTCGATTGTTTTCGAGGCCGAATTCGTATGCAGCGTCCCGAAGACCAGGATGCCGAGTTCGGCCGCCGC
>CAYNHK010000222.1:0-8075 GCA_964396875.1 uncultured Acidobacteriota bacterium
TTCTTCGCGTCGGTGGTTTCGTCGCTGCGGCCATCCTTGAGTTCGGTGTCGGTCGACAGCAGACCCACCTTGTCGCGCGAGGCCCAGCGCGAGGCCTCGCCGATGGTGACGAGCGTGCCGCCCATGCGGACGAAGTCCTTGAGCCGCGCCACATCGGCGTCGCCGAGCGTCCCCTCGTAGTTGCCATGGGGCATGACGATGACGTCGAACTTGCGCAGATCCGCGCGTCGCATCGTGGCGACGCGGATGGCGGAGACCGGCTGATTGAAGCGTCGCTCGAGGACGTAGCGTGCCCAGCCCGCGGAGAGAGACGATGTGGGGGAGTCCCACATCAGGAGCACGCGCGGCGCCTTCAGATGCCGAACTTCGTTGCTGCCGAGGGAGATGCCGCCTTCGTCGACGAAGCCGGTGTTCGTAGCCACGATCTCGACGCCCCACTTCGCCGCCAGCGTTTGCAGAGTCGCGCGCAGCGTCGGTTCGTTCTCGGCCACGCGAATCACCGCGGTGCCAATGGCGTACTTGCGGCCTTCGAGCGAGAACGAATCACCCGCGGTACGCACCCGCACGCCCGCGCGTGCCGCTTCCGCCACCGCGGCCGAGGCGGCGGAGCCCCAGGGCACGAGATAGGCGACAGTCGCGGCTTTCACCTCGGGAGCGTCGATCCGGTCAGCGTCGAACCGCGACCGCTTGCCCGAAAGCTTCACGTCGGAGACGACACAGTCGACATCGAAGAGCGCGGGCAGGCTCCAGGTCGTGATGTCGTAGAACTGGTCGGGCAGCAGACGCGCGCGGCGTTCTTCCTGCTTCTTCAGGAAGTCCGGGTCCATGGCCACATCGCGGTCAAGTAGATTCCTGATGAGTCGTGAAGTCGGCTGGGCAAGAGGAACGATGAACGAACCTGCGGGGTAGGAAGCGGAGGGCTTCGCGGCCACGCCCTTGCCCGCCGCGGTCGCCCCGGTCGCGGTCGCGGCCTCGTCGGCCCGGAAGACTTCAACACCCTGCGCGACGAGCAGGCTCGCGAGGCGTCGTGCGCGCGAAGGATCGGCGCCTGGAACGAGGACGTACTCCTTCGAGCCGCCTTCATCGATCGCCGATTTGCGGAACGCCGCGAAGTCGCTGACCACCGCCTTGCGATTCTCCGCCGCGGTGAGCGCGGTCTGGATCGCCGCCGTGAAGTGCTGGACCACACCCGTCTTGAACGTGAGGTCCGTGCCGTCGACGCGCCGGAAGATCAGCCCACGCGAGGAGGCCTGTTCGAAGGTCTTCGCGATCGAACCCTGGGCCATCGGCCAGGAAGCGCCGTAGCCGGGGTAGAAAGAGTCGAAGACCTCGCGGATGAAATACGCGAAGCCCCGCTCATCGAACTTCGCCGCGTTGTTGCGGCCGAACTTCTCGAGCCACGCCGACTGGGTCGCGGTGCGGAATGGATTCTTCGGCGCGGCCGCGGGCGGGAAGTAGTACGTCGAGTCGCCACCCATCTCGTGAAGGTCGACGGTTACCTGCGGGAAGAACTCGAGAAACAGCTTGATGCGGCCCGCGCTCTCGGGCTGAGTGATGGCGAGCCAATCGCGGTTGAGGTCGAAGAGATAGTGGTTCGACCGACCGCCCGGCCACGGTTCGTCGTGTTCGGCGGAGAGCGGTTCGGAGTCGGGAATGGCGGCGCGGCCCTGGAGGTTCTGGAAGTTGAAACGGGCGCGGCCGTCGGGGTTCTGCATGGGATCGATCAACACCAGCGACTCGCGCATGATGGTGTCCACACCGGGATCGTTCTTCGCCCCGAGCAGGTGATACGCCTCGGCCAGCGCCGCGTCGCCCGAGGAGATCTCGTTACCGTGCACGCCGTGGATGAGCCACGTGATCACCGGGACGCGACCCACGATCGACTCGATGTCCGCGGCGGCAAGGCCACGCGGATCGGCGAGCTTCTTCATGTCCGCCTTGATCGCATCGAGCGATCGGATCCGCTCGGCCGATCCCACGATCATCACGACGAGGGGCCGGCCCTCCCACGATCGCGCGTACTCGATCACTTTCGCCCGGCCGCCCGACGCGGCTTCCAGCGCTTTCAGGTAGGTGACGAACCCTTCGCCGGTCGAGATCTCTTCGCCGTGGTCGTAGCCGAGCACCTTCTTGATGGTGGGAATGGCCGGGTCATAGACCGTGCCCGGTGAGAGTTCGGGCGAACCTGCGGCCAGCAGCGCGAGTAGAGCAAGGGTCAACATGGGGCGGCATCATATGTGCGCACTTCTTCGGTTCACTTTCTTGAATCGGGCGGAACACGCATTCTTCGTTTAGCCTCGCGCACGATGGTGTTTCGTCCATGATGCGCGAGATCGCGGTGGCCGCGCGGATGCTCGCGAATCGTCCCGGGCTTCTGCTCGTCGCGGTGTTGAGCCTGGCCCTCGGTATCGGCATCAACATCGCGGTCTTCAGCGTGATCCACGGAGCCCTGCTGCGTCCGCTGCCGTATCGCGACGCCGAGCGCATCGCGGTGGTCTGGCACACGTTCGGCAAGGGGCAGTCGCTTCCAGCGCTCCATCCGATGGACTATCGCGACTACAAGGAGCGGAACAAACTCTTTGACGACTTCACGCTGATCGGCGGTTTCGAAACCCTCTTCCAGGCGAAGGAGGACAGGGAACTGGTCCGGGTGGGGGCGGTCGCGCATAACTTCTTCAAGTTTCTTGGCGTCGAGCCGGCGCTGGGCCGCCATTTCAGCGAATCCGAGGACTTGCCTTCGGGCGCGCGCGTGGTGTGGCTCGATCACGATCTCTGGCAGAGGCACTTCGGAGGCGACCCGACGGTGATCGGTCGCCTTGTGTATCTGGACGGCTTCCCCCACGAGGTCGTTGGCATCGTCCCGAAGAGGTTCGAGTTGTACCTCCCCCCGGAGGCCTTCTTTGTAAAGCGCCCGCAACTGTGGAGGCCCGCGAGGGTCGACTTCGCCCGCCAGCCGCCGCGCAACTGGACCGCCTGGACCGCGCTCGGCCGGATTCGCGAGGGCGTGTCCCTGCGCGACGCGGAGAAAGAAATGGCCGCGATGGGCACGGACCTGCGGCGTGAGGTGCCGGAGTTCGAAGCCGGAGATCTGCGGGTGGGCCTGGTGCCACTGGATCGCGATGTGCTGAAGAACGTGCGCGGAGGACTCTGGCTCTTGATGGGCGCCGTGGGCTTCGTGCTGCTCATCGCCTGCGCGAACGTGGCCCGCCTCCTCCTGGCTCGTGGTTTCAGCCGGGAGGCCGAGTTCAGGATGCGGGCGGCACTCGGCGCCTCGAAGATGCAGCTCGCGCGCTCCGTGATCGCCGAGGGCCTGGTGATCGCCGCCGCCGGCGCGTTCATCGGCGTGATGATCGCGCAGTGGAGCCTGCAGGTGATCCGCTCCATGGAGGCGGCCGCGATTCCGCGGATCGAGTCGGTCCGTCTCGATCTCCCGGTTCTTGCCTTCGCCGTCGTTGCGACGGTGCTCGCGACGTTCCTCTCCGCCATCGTTCCCGGACTCCGCGCAGCGGGCGCGGTGGCTTCACCCGGTCCGGCCTCCGATCTGCGGACCTCTGGAAGTCACCGCCGCCGGCTTCAGGACCGCCTGGTGATCGGTCAGGTGGCGTTGGCGGTGACCGTTGTGGTCGGCACCGGCCTGATGATCCAGAGCTTCCGCGCCCTCATGGAGGTGAGCCCCGGCTTCGAGCCGCGTGGTCTGCTCACGTTGCGCGTGGCCCTTCCCAAACCCGACCACCCCGATGCTCCCGCGGTGCGCGAGTTCTACCGCCAGCTCGAAGAGCGCGTCCTGGCTCTGCCCGGTGTCACCTCGATGGGTGCGGTGAGTCTGCTTCCGCTCGCCGGGGCCGGGCCGCTGCAGACCTTCGCCTACGACGAAGAAACCGCGCGCAACTGGGAGTCGGCCACCGCGGACTATCGCCGGATTTCTCCAGGCTTCTTTCGCGCGATGGGAGCCACGCTCCTTGAAGGCCGCGAGTTCGATGAGGGCGACATCGATGCCGAGGGCGCCCCGCGACGGGTCATCGTCGATGCCGCACTCGCGCGTCGCGCGTTTCCGGGCCGATCCGCGGTGGGCCAGCGCCTTCAGATCGAGCCCGAGGGCCCGAGTGCTTTCGCCGAGATCGTGGGTGTGGTGGCGCCGCTGAGCCTGCAGGGAATCAAAGGTTCGCCCATGCCGCAGATCTACGAGGCGGACATCCAGGCGCGCCTTCGGGCGAGCCTGTTGATTCGCTCCAACACTCCGCCCGAGGATCTCGCCGCCGCGGTCCGCCAGACGCTGCTCGACCTCAGCCCGGGTATCGCGATCCAGGACGTGCGCTCGATGGACGACATCATGGCCGAAGCGCTCGCGCCGACGCGGCTTGCCGCTGCGCTGATGTCCGTGTTCGGAATGGTCTCGGTGGCGCTCGCCGGCCTCGGGCTGTACTCGGCGCTCGCCTATTCGGTCAGCCAGAGAACCCGCGAACTCGGCATCCGCATAGCCCTTGGCGAAACGCCGTGGAGCCTCAAGGCGCGTGTGTTGTCACAGGGCCTGCGTCTCGTCGCGATCAGTCTGGTCATCGGGGCTTTCGCGGCCATCGCCCTCACCGCCTCTGCGCGCGCGAGCTTCTATGGCGTTCACTTCGCGGATCCCCGCGTCTATGTCGTCGCCGCGGTTCTCCTCGTGATGGTGGCGGTGGCGGCCTGCTGGATTCCCGCCACCCGCGCCTCGCGCATCGATCCGCTCCGCGCGTTGCGACACGACTGACCCTTCACATCGCGGGCGGACGCCGGCAGAGAAAGACGCGGTCGGTCTCACCTTCGCCGATGGGCCGGTCGATCATCTCCACCTCGTAGCCGACGCTGGTCAGGATGCGCAGCCACGTCGACCGGGAGAACAGTCCCTCGATGTGACGGTCGTGCACCGCTTTCATCTCGGTCCCCCGGCGGAGGAGGTACGCGTACTCGACCACGCACTGGTCGTCTTCCGGATCGGGATCCCAGCACCATTCCACGCAGCGCAGCGACAGGTCGTCGTCATCGCCTTCGAAAAGGCCGGTGGACTCGCGGAAGGTCTCCCGCACGCAGTCCGGCGCGAAGAGCGCGGCGCCGCCGGGACGGGTGTGGACAAACGCCGTCTGAGCCGCGGCCAGAAGGTCGGCTTCGCTCGCCATGTAGACGACCGCGTCGTGAACCAGAACCGCGTCGAAGGTTCGATCGAGCCGCAGGGTGCGCATGTCCCCGACGAGGTGCTCGCAGGTGGGGTTGATGTCGCGGCTCGAGGCGAGCATCGGCTCGGAAGGGTCGGCGAGGGTGCACTGAAAATGCCGCTTCATGTGAAAGGCGTTGTTCCCGGCGCCTGAGCCGAGTTCGAGGAGCGTGCCGCACGCACCCTGGACCACGCGTTTGAAGGCCGCGGTGAAGACCTCCGCCTCCTCGCGATGTTCCTCGGTGGGGTCGAGAAGGCGATACCAGGGGACCAGTTCGTTGTAGAGCGCGAGGTTCGTGGCCGGCTTCGTGTCACTCATCACTTGGAAATCCTACGTCCAGGTTCCGTGTTATCCGCCACGGCTAGAATCGCCGCGATGGTGAAGGCCCTTTCGGTTTCGGCGGCAATTGCCCTCGTCGCGCTGGCGTCGATGTTCGCGGCCCCGGAAGGGAAGGCCACACCCATCGGCACGCTGCTGCGCACCGCCATCGCGACCGCGCTTCTCGTGTTCCTCGGCCGCCTGGTGGGCGGCGCCGAGAGGAGACGACCGCCCCTCGCAGTGGCGCGGAACGTGGTCATCACCATGTTCGCGGCCCTGGCCATACTGGTTCTGTCGAGCGTCTTCTCGCCGAGCTGGTCGGTGGCGCTCGCCGTGTGGTACCTGACGCTCTTCGCGGTGGGCCTCTTGCTCAATCGCTGGTGCCAGGCGCCGGAGCGATATACCGTGCTCGTGGCGGCCTTCTTGGTGGTGACGACATCGCTGATCCTCATGACCATCGCCGCCGCCAGCACCCAGACCGCGCAGAATGTCGTCACCTCGAACACCGTGCTCGTGGCGTTCTGGCCGAACGTGAGCCGGATCGCGAGTCACCCCGGCGATGCCGCGTGGGTGTGGCTCGCCTGGCGTGTGGCGGATCGTCTCCGCCCGAAGGAAGCCAAACGCCCGAAGGCGCCCTCAATGATGAGGGTCCCTTCGAAGATCGCGCCCCGCAAGCCCGCCCCGCGGGGCTGAGGCGAGCCCTTAGTTCGCTTCTGCCAGTTTCGCCTTCACGAGCTTTCTGATCAGGACTATCGGCAGGCGTTCGTCGGCGGGGAATCGGACCGTGCCTTTGCTTGTCTCGTACTTCTTCGACTCGGCGGCGAGGATGTCGCGCATCGCCGGGTTGATCGGATAGATCGAGTAGTGCTTCGCCCAGGCCGCGCACCAGAGGAAGGATCGCCCATTCAGCCTGAAGCCGGGGATGCCGTAGCTGAAGTTGTCTTCGACTTTCGGAGCAGCCGCGCGGATGGTCTTCCGAATCGTCTCGAGACCCTTACGCTGTTCGGGGCTGAGCGCAGCCAGGTATGCCTTGAGGTCGACGATTTTCGCGGCCATGATGGCCACGGATCCTACGCCTGAAAACCGCCGGCTACTCGCTGCCGAGGGCGGAGACGGGATTGGTCCGGCTGGCGCGCCGCGCCGGGCCGTCGGCGGCGAGCAGCGCGACAATGGCGAGGACGACGAGCGAGGAAAGCAGGGCCACCGGGTCGTAACCCTCCACCTGGAAGAGCAGCCGTCCCATTCCCTTGCCCGCGGCCACCGCACAGGCGAGGCCGGCAATGGCGCCGATCGTCACCGGAGTGAGCGCCTGCCTCGCCACCATCCTGCGGACGTCTCGTGCGGTCGCGCCGATCGCCATGCGCACGCCGATCTCGCGCGTGCGAGCCGCCGCCGCGTAGGACGCCACCGAATAAACGCCCGCTGAAGCCAGGAACAAGGCGAACAGGGAGAAGACAAGCAAGGCCACCGTGGTGATGCGTCGCTGGAGACCCTGGCTCGCGAACGCCTGCTCGACCGTCTGCACCTGATAGATGGGCTGAGCGGCATCGACCTGTTTCACGGCTTCGCGGACCGAGGGGACCAGGATCAGAGGATCACCGGTGGAGCGAACCACCGTCATCAGCTGATTCGAGAAACCAACCTGCGCAAGGCTCACGAAGACCTCTGGCGCTTCCGGCCGATCGAGGCCCCGGTTCTTCATCGACGCGACCACTCCCACGATTTCCGCGAGCGGGCCCTCGCCCTTCTTGCCGAAGCGGAGTTGCTGGCCGATCGCGCTGCCATTGGGGAAATAGCGTTTCGCGGCGAACTCGTTCAGAACCGCGACCGCAGGCGCGCCCTGGATGTCGGCCCGAGTCAGACCTCGTCCGCTCACCAGCGGGACGCCCATGGTCGCGAAGTAGTTGGGCGAGACCGCGGTGAAGAACGCGTTCTTGAGCGCGCCCTCTTCCGCGACCTCCCGACCTTCGATCAGGAACGACATGGTCGAGAAGTAGGTGGGCGGCGTCTGGGTCGCGAGCGCCACGCTCTTCACACTCGGGAGTGAAGCGAGGTTCGTCTCGATGGTCTCGAAGAAGCGCTGGAAAGCCGCGGGGTCAGTGTAGCGCTCGGTGGGGAGCGTGGTCCGAAACCCGAGGACCTCGGTCGCCGCGACGCCGGGCTCGACCGATTGCAGCTGCATCAGGCTTCGCACGAGCAGGCCGCTGCACGCGACAAGAAGGGCCGCGAAGGCCATCTGGAATCCGACGAACCAACGATGAGCGCGCAGACGACGGCCGCCGCCCGTCGACGTGGCGCCCTCGGCGCGAAGCGCCGACTGGGTGTCGCGGCGAAGGGTGTAGAGCGCCGGAGCGAGACCGAACAGGAAACCCGAGATCAGGGAGACGAGAAGCGTTACGCTGAGCACCCGTAGCGAAAGCGAGATCTCGCCCGGGATCGGCATGGTCACGTGCGAGAGTGCGTACTGAAGCGCGCTCACGCCCTGGGTGGCGAGCAGCGTCCCGAAGATCGCTCCGAGGAGCGCATGGAGAGTGCTTTCGCAGACGAGCTGCCGGAGGATCTGACCGCGCC
>CAYNHK010000223.1:0-8053 GCA_964396875.1 uncultured Acidobacteriota bacterium
GTTGGGACCCAACGGCGCCGGCAAAACGACGTCCATTCGAATGGCCATGGACATCATCGGCCCCGACACCGGCGAGGTTTTGATCCTCGGGAGAAAGGCCGACAAAGCCCTTCGCGACCGGATCGGCTACATGCCCGAGGAGCGTGGCCTCTACCAGAAGATGATCGTCGAGGAACTTCTCGTCTTCATGGCGGAACTGAAGGGGGTCCGGCCCGCGGATTCGAGAAAGCGGATGCTCCCCTGGCTCGAAAAACTGGGCCTCGGCGGCTGGCACAAGAAGAAGGCGAACGAACTTTCCAAGGGCATGCAGCAGAAGGTCCAGTTCATCCAGACCCTGCTTCACGACCCCGACATCCTCATCCTCGACGAGCCCATGAGCGGTCTCGATCCGGTCGGCACCAACGCCATGCGCGATGCCATGATCGAACTCTCGCGGGCCGGAAAAACCCTGATCGTGAGTTCACACCAGATGGCCACCGTCGAGCAGATGTGCGACCGCGTGATCCTCATCAACAAGGGCGAGAAGGTGCTCGACGGCCGCGTCGCCGACATCAAGGCGAGCTACGGCAAGAACACCATCAACCTCGCCTTCGAGGGCGACGGGTCGTTCCTGAAGACCATCCCCGGCGTGGCCTCGGTGAACGATCACGGCCGCTACGCCGAACTCAAACTCGGCCCCGGGGCCGATCCGCAATCGATCCTCCGCGCGGCCAGCGAGAAACTCAGGATCACGAAATTCGAAGTGGTCGAGCCCTCCCTTCACGACATCTTCATCGAACGCGTCACCGAGGTGCCCGCATGAGCCGCGACATTCTGGTCATCGCGAAACGCGAGTTCATCGAGCGCGTTCGCACCAAAGCCTTCGTCATCGGCACCATCCTCGGTCCCATCTTCATGGCCGGAATCATGATCGTGCCCGCCTTCATGGCGAGCCGCCTCGCGAAGTCCGTCTCGATCACGGTCATCGACGCTGAAGGATCCCTGCGCGCCCTGGTGGAAGAGAGTCTTTCCGGCGGACCGGAGGCGAAGGAAGGCGCCACGGACCGGATCGGAAGGCCGCGCAACCAGGGGACCACGAAGTTCGTGATCCAGCCGCCCCAGGGGAGCGATCTCGCCGCCCAGCGCGAGGCCGCGAAACAGGCCGTCCTCAGCGGCAGCCTCGATGCCTATGTCGTTCTTCCGCCCGATGTCCTGACTGAGTCCAAGGCGGAGTACTACGCCAAGAGCGTCACCGATTTCGAGGGCATCCGTGCCGTCGACCGCGCGATTGAAAAGGCGGTATTCGCCAAACGGATCAGCGGGGCCGGCATCGACCCCGCCCACGTGGCCGCCCTCACCCGGCCGCTCGACTTGAAGCGCCTGCGGGTGAGCGACAAAGGCGAACAGGAGGACCGCGGTGTTTCGTTCTTCCTGTCGCTGATCCTCGTCATGATGATCTACATCGGGACGCTGATGTGGGGCCAGGTCGTGATGACGGGCGTGATCGAGGAAAAGAGCAACCGCGTGGTCGAGGTCATTGTCTCGTCCACCACGCCGCGGAATCTGCTCTTCGGAAAACTGATCGGGGTGGGTGGCGCCGGCCTGCTCCAGTTCGGCATCTGGATCCTGGCACTCGTGGGCGTCTCCGCCGCTTCGGGCTCGATGGCTTTTCTCTCGGGCATCGATCTTCCCGAGATCAACCCGGTCCTTGTCGCCGCGTTCCCGATCTTCTTCCTGCTCGGTTTCTTCCTCTACGCCTCGCTCTACGCCGCCATCGGGGCCGCGGTGAACACGATCCAGGAAGCCCAGAACTTCATCTTTCCGGTGATGCTTCCCATCATCATGGCCATGGTCTGCTGGCCGGTGGTGATGCGCGCGCCCGACTCGACGCTTTCCGTCGTGCTCTCGCTAATTCCGTTCATGACCCCGATCCTGATGTTCCTGCGCATGAGCGTGCTGATGCCGCCGGTCTGGCAGATCGCACTCTCCGTGGTGCTCACGAGCCTCACGATCGCCCTCGTGATCTGGATCGCGGCCCGCATCTACCGCGTGGGCATCCTGATGTACGGCAAGCCCCCCAACTTCCCGGAGATGGTCCGGTGGGTCCGGCACGGTTAGGGAGCTAAAACCGACCGGGGTCGAAGGCTCTGAGGTCGTAAGCGGGGGTTTCGCCCATCGCGAGAGCGGCGGCGATTTCGCCCACCAGCGGACCGAGCAGGATGCCGTTGCGGAACAGGCCCCCGGCCACGATGACGCCTTCGGCCGAACCTCGGCCGATGACGGGCAGGCCGTCCGGCGTCGCAGGCCGGAAACCGATCCAGGTCTCGGCGATCGAAGCCTTCCGGGTTAGCGGAGCGATCGAAGCCGCGATGCCGATGATGTGACCGATGCCCTCGGCGGTCACACGGGTGTCGAACCCGGCCTCTTCCATTGTGCTTCCCACGATGAGCCGGCCGTCGCTCCTCGGCACGATGTACCCGTGATTGCCATAGACGACGTGCCGCACCTGGGGCCCATCGGCGAGCGACATCATGTGGCCTTTCACCGGACGAACCGGGATGGCCTGGCCGTAGCCTTCGAGCTGGCCGGCCCACGCGCCGAGCGCGTTGATCATGGTTCGGGCGTCGATGCGGGTCTGGTCGGTTCGAACCGCGACCAGGCGGTCGTTCTCGATTTCGAGACCACGCAGCGGGGTGTATTCGCGAATCTCAACCCCGCGACTGAGCGCCAGCATTCGCAGGGCTTCCATCAGCCGGCGGTTATCGACCCGATGATCGTCGGGAAACAGGGCGGCGGCTCGCGCTTCGATATTCGCCGCGGATTCGATCCGGGCGATTCCTGAGCGCGACACCATCTCCGCGCGCAGTCCCAGCCGACGCTGGGCTTCGGTCAGGGCCACCAGTTGCGCCTCTTCGACTTCGGAAAAAGCCAGAGACAAAACGCCATACCGATGATGTTCGACCGCGATACCGGTGAGGCCGAGCAACTCCTCGGCGAGGGTGAGATGGAGATCGCGGGCCTTGAGAGCGAGGGAGAGCAGCGGCGAATCGGGCCGCGTTTCAGCCTGGGGCGACAGGATGCCGCCCGCGGCGAAGCTCGCTTCGCGTCCGGTCCGCCCCCGATCGAACACCGTGCACCGGACTCCACGTTTGGCCAGGGCGCAGGCGGCCGAGAGGCCCACGATGCCGGCTCCGGCCACGATCACGTCCGTTTGCTTCACCTACTCGAGCTGGTTCGCGGTCTGAAGGGTCAGGATGACCTTGTAGACCCAGAACGAACACCGCCCCGATTCTTTCTCGAGTTCCTCGATGGAGGCGCCCTTCTTGAGCCGTTCGAAAACGTCCTGGGCGGGGGCGAGGCTTTCCGTGTCGGTCCACACCAGGTCGGGAGCGGTCGCCTTGAAGACCTTTTTCCGGTCGGTCAGGCGCTCCTGCAGCATGGGCAGTTCATCCGACATCCGGATCGACTCCATCAGCAGGGAAATTCCGGGCAGGGTGATATCGGTGCGCTGTTGTTCCTCGACCTCGCGGCTCGTGAAAGCGAACTCGCCTTCGGGCTTGGACTGGAAGAGCTGGAACACCGCATCGTCGCCCTTGAGGTGCTGGAAGACGCCGCGGACCACGTTGCCTTTGAAGAAGACGATCTCCGAAACCCGCTCGTGTTTGGGGGAACTCACAATCAACGATCCGGTCTGGTGGGATCCGATGAGGGTCTGGATCACGGTGGCGAGGTCGAAGAACTCGAGATTCCCGGAGAGTTGCTTGCTTTCGGCCCGTCGCGACTTCAGCGTGGTCGCCTCGAGTCTGCGGGCGATGACCTCGCACATCGAACGGGCCATACCGGGAAGCGAGCCCATGAGATCGTCAAACACCGCCTTGTCGAGACGGAAGAGTTCGGCGTTTTCCGGACAACGGATCGTCGCGCTGCGGGGCGATCCCGTGAGCAGAGCAAGTTCGCCCACCACCTCGCCCACGCCGAGGAAGGCCACGGTGACCGTGGGGGTGTTGTCGGCAGGCTGGGTGATTACTTCGAGGACGCCCGACTTGATGACGTACATGCGGTCGCCGGGCTCGCCCTGTTTGAAGACGATCGCGCCGGGTCCGAAGGTCTCAAACGTGCCCTGTGAGACCACCGCATTCAGCACCACGGGGGCCTGATTGGCGAAAAGGTCGCTGCGGGTGAGGAAGTCGACTTCGGAGTTCGGCATGAGCTTTGGGAGTAGCGAGTATAAGGCTCACAACTGGGGCTTTGCGTCTTGGGATCGGGCTTGTGATACTTCCTCATGGCCAAGGTGAAGAGCGAGTCTGGAACCGTGAAAAAAGCGAGCGCCAAGCGAACGAAGAAGCCCGCGGTGAAGCGGAAAGCAACCCCGCGGAAGGCGCCGGTGGCCCGCAAGACCAGAGCGCCGCGCACGATTGCGCCGCGGTCCGAAGCCTCGATCTCCGAGGCGCAGTCGAACGTGGTCGCTTCGAAGTTCCGAACCGAGGGTCAGCCGCTTTCCCCTGCACCCCTGCCGACCCTTCCCTCGAGTTATGGCGAGAGCCATCTTCTCCTTCTCGTTCGCGACCCGCAGACCCTGTTCGCAGCCTGGGATGTGTCGCCGTCAACCGTCGATGCCATAAAGGCTCGCATCGGCGCGCGCGGTTACGCGGTTTCGAATCTGACCCTTCGCCTGACCCGGGCGGGCGGCGGCGCCACGACGTTTCATCTCGGCAAGAAGGTGCGCACGCGCTATCTCAAGATCGATGGCGGTCCGTCTTACATTGCCGAGATCGGCATCACGCCCCCGTCGGGAAGGTTCGAATTGATCGCCCGGAGCGCGCCCTGTTTCGTGCCCCAGGGAGCCTCTGCCCACCAGGACTGGCCGGGCACGAGACGTCGCGCGGTCCTCGGTTACCGCGAGGCGAGGGCGCTCGCGCAACGCGGTCTGGTGCCCGTGAGTCCGGACGGCACGCCGCGGAAGCGGGCCGCGCCTTCCTCATCGGGCGGCGCAGCGAGTGGCGCAGTGGGCGGGGGAGCGGTGGCGATGGCGCCTGCGGGAGCCGCGGCGCCGCGTGTGCTGGGAGGAGCGAGCGATCTCTATCGTCGGTGAGAGTTCGCCGCCTCAGAATCCGCTTGGGTTCTGGTGTCCGGTTCTTCACGCCCATCTTCCTTTCGTTCGTCATGCCGAGCACGAACATTTCCTCGAAGAAGACTGGCTTTACGAAGCCGTCATAGAGACGTACCTTCCGCTTCTGCGGATGATGGACCACCTGACCCGCGACCGGGTCCGGTTCCGGCTCACCCTCACCCTCTCCCCGCCGTTGCTGGCGATGATGCTCGATCCGCTCCTCATGAAGCGGTGCGAGCGGCGGATCGAATCGTTGCTGAGGCTCGCCACAAAGGAAGCGAAGCGGACCGCGGTGCACGATCGCGAACTCTTCGAGGCCACGCTGTTCGCGGAACAGGATCTCGCCGCCCTGCGCGAGCTTTTCGTCAGCACCTACAAGCGCGATCTGGTGGGCGCCTTCTTCAAACACAAGGCCGCGGGCTCGATCGAAATCATCACCTGCGGGGCCACCCACGGTTTCCTGCCCCTGATGCGGCAGACCCCCGAAGCGGTGCGCGCGCAGATTCAGGTCGCCACCGCCGACTTCCGCAGGGTCTTCGGCTACTCGCCCGAAGGCATCTGGCTTCCCGAATGCGGCTATTTCGAGGGTGTGGAGGCGTATCTCATCGAGGCCGGCCTGCGCTACTCGTTCCTCGAGGCGCACGGCATCACGGATTCGACGCCGTCACCGGCGCACGGCGTCATGGCGCCCATCATGTCCACCGGAGGGATCGCGTTCTTTGGCCGGGACATGGAGTCGTCGCGTCAGGTGTGGAGCGCGGAAGTGGGTTACCCGGGCGATCCGGACTATCGCGAGTTCTACAAGGACGCCGGTTGGGAAGTCCCGATCGAAGAACTTCTCGATTTCATGAAGCCGAACGAGCCCCGCCGTCCGGTGGGTTTGAAGCGTCACCGCGTGACCGGGAAGGTGGGGCAGCATCTGAAGGAGCCCTACGTTCGAGCGCGAGCCCTCAGTCGAGTCGTCGACCACGCCGCTCATTTCGCTCACGAAAGACGGCTCCAGGCGACGCGAGCCCGCGCGACCATGGATCGTCCCCCCCTGATCGTAAGCCCGTACGACGCGGAACTCTTCGGTCACTGGTGGTTCGAAGGCCCCCAGTTCATCGAGCAGGTCTTCCGCGATCTCGACGCCCGGAACGACGTCATCGCCACGACCCCGCCCGCCTATCTGGATCGCCACAACGAGTGCGAGGTCGTGACGCCGGAGATGTCGACGTGGGGGGCCCAGGGTTACGCATCGGTGTGGCTCAACGAGGCCAACGACTGGATCTATCCGCACTACGACGCCGCGGCCCGTCGGATGGTCCGCCTCGCCAACCGGCACCGCGACCCCGCCCCCCTCGCGAGGCGTGCCCTCGACCAGGCCGCCCGCGAGCTTCTTCTCGCCCAGGCCTCGGACTGGGCGTTCATCATGAAGACGGGAACCATGGTCGAGTACGCCACCCGGCGGGTGATTGAGCATCTGCGGCGTTTCGCAGATCTCGCCTCCGCGATCGACGGGGACCACCTGGACGAACGTATGGTCCGCCGCTACGAAAAGGCCTGGCCGATCTTTCCCGCGATGGACTACCGCGTCTTCACGAGCTTCCCTGGCTGACCTCAGGGTGGCCCCGGTAGCGGATAATGAGGGCCGCGTGGCACCTCCTGTTCCCGTTCGCAAACCGCATCCGGCCGCCCCCGCTCACACGAGCGTGTCGGTGCGCGAGATCATCCCTCTGCTGGTCGCCCGCAAGGTGCTGACCGCCGAGCAGGGCGAAAAGGCCGACAAGCTCGCCCGGCTCGAGAAAATCACCGCCGACGAGGCGATCCTGCGGCTCGGAATCCTCACCGAAGTACAGCTGACCCAGGCCCTCGCCGAAGCCGCGGGCCTGCGTTTTCAGCGAATCAACCCGCTCGACCTCGATCTCGAGGTGGTGACGAGCGCCCTGCCCGCGGGATTCGCGCGGAAGAACGGCATCGTGGCGATCGGCCAGAACGCCGGGAGGATCGTGGTGGCCGTGCACGATCCCTTCGCACCGTTTCCCGAAGAGGACATCCGCAGGGTCACGGGCTTGGGTGTCGAGAAAGTGGTGGCGCCCAAGAGCGACATCGAGGCGATCTCCCGCTCGTTCTACGATCTCAAGTCCTCGCTCAAGACTGCGGAGGCCCAGCTCCGGCAGGGCCGCATCCAGTCGGTCGATATCTCCAACCAGGAGTTCCTCTCATCGAACCAGGAGGATCTCGATCCGGCCGCGGCCCCGGTGGTCAAGGCCCTCGATCACATCCTGTCCTACGCGTTCGAACAGCGGGCCTCCGATATCCACTTCGAACCGAAGCGGGAACTGACCCTCGTCCGCCTCCGCATCGACGGCATCCTCCACGATGTCCACGTCATCCCGAAGATCGTGTACCAGGCCGTGGTGTCGCGCGTGAAGCTCCTCTCCGGCATGAACCTCGCCGAGAAGCGCCGGCCGCAGGATGGACGCATCAAACGCGAGGAGAAGGGCCGCGAGGTCGAGCTGCGCGTCTCGACCATGCCCACGGCCTTCGGCGAGAAGGCGGTGCTCAGGATCTTCGATCCCGACATCCTCATGAAGGGGATCGAGGAACTCGGTTTCGCGGGACCCGAGTTCCAGAAGGTGCTTTCGTTCATCGAGCGACCCAACGGGATCGTTCTCGTGACCGGGCCCACGGGGAGCGGCAAGACCACCACGCTCTATTCGATCCTCCGCCACCTGTCGAAGCCCGAGGTGAACATCGTCACCATCGAAGACCCGGTGGAAATGGTGATCGAGGACTTCAACCAGGTTTCAGTCCGGCCCCAGATCGACGTCACGTTCGCGGCCGCCCTGCGCACGGTCCTGCGCCAGGATCCCGACATCGTGATGGTGGGCGAGATCCGCGATTCCGAAACCGCCGACCATGCCGTGCAGGCCGCCCTGACCGGCCACCTGGTCCTCTCGACCCTCCACACCAACGACGCGC
>CAYNHK010000224.1:0-8038 GCA_964396875.1 uncultured Acidobacteriota bacterium
AAAACGTCGCCCTTCTCCGTCTTGAAGCGGTTGACCACCGTCCACTGTTTCTCGCTCGTCGTTCGGACCTTCTCGAGCGCGCCGTCGTTCTCGACATCGGGCACCTGCATCGAGTTGGCCTGACCGCAGGCCACTTCGCAGGCGCGGCAGCCGATGCAACGGGTGGTGTCGACGAGGACGCCCACGAATTCCTGGGCGGCGGCCGAATCGGGTGCGGCCGTGGCGGCGCGGGCATTCCCGCACGCGAGGGTGGCGCCGATCGCCCCGCTGGTCTTCAGAAAACACCGTCTGTCCATGGTTCAGCTCCCGGGCGTGTGACAGGTCTTGCAGGAAGTACTGGCCGCGGCTCCCGTGCCCACTTCATGGCACGACCAGCAGCTCTTGTGGATGACGACCTTGGCGCTCAGCGTCTCGTCCCCCGAGGCGCCGTTCTCACTGTGATGACAGGCCGAGCAGGCCTGCGCTTCCAGGGCGGGCTCGCCCTTCGCGCGATGGCAGGTGCTGCAGTCCACCCAGAAGTCGTCGAGAAGCCGGGGATGAGGGAAGACGAGAGGTTTGGCGTTCGTCTCGTGGTGGCAGGTCACGCACTCGATTTCGAGTTCCTCGAAGTGCTTTTCGTGCGGAAACCGGGCCGGCCCGATCGACGCCTTCGTTTCCGACTTCGCCGGGGCCGAGGCCGCGGCGTCAAGGGCGGCGGTCGCGACACTCGGGGTCAGCGGACCCTCTGGACTCGATCGAGTGCAGAACATCATCGCCAGCGCCGGAAGGGCGGCCAGGCAGGCAGTTCGCATCTTCATGATCACACCTCGGTGCGCGCGGAACAGGGCGCCCGTTACGAAAACTACGTCGTCGCGAATGCGCGTTCGAAGACTTCCCAGGTCACATCGTCGAGTCCGCTGTCGTTCGCCGCCCGGACGCTCTTTCCTTCGCCCTCGCGCGCACGCAGGGCCTCTCGGATCATTTCCCCGTAGCGATGGATTTCGCCGCGGTACCAGGACACCGCATCGGCGCCGATCCGGAGATCCCGCAGATCCTCGGTCAGGTGAACCGGATCCATGGTGCAGACCCAGCCAAGCTGGTAGGGCTTGAGCTTGATGAGTTCGGGACGGTCGTGAAGCTCCGCGTTCACCGAGGCGACCCGGCCGCTCACCGGGGACGGCACGGCGAGACGGTGATTTCCGTGGCGCAGAGTGAACAGGGTCTCGCCCTTGCGTATCTCCCTGCCCTTCTCGGGCAGTTCCACCGCATCGATCCGTCCGATGGTCTTCTGGGTGAAATCGTCGATGCCCAGGCGGACGAGGCCGTTCATGTGAACCCCGACCCAGCTGTGGGAATTCGAAACGAAGACGCCCGCGGGCACGTTCACCTCGTGGGGAGATTCCGACACCCCCACCTTCGGAGTGACGAGGTGGATCGAGGGCTCGATCTCCTTCTCCAGCCGGGCCTGGCGGCGGATCACCAGCTTGTTGACGAGATCGACCAGTTCATCCTCGGCGAAGGGCTTTTGGACGTAGTCCATCGCGCCGTGCTTCATGGTTTCGACCGCGGACTCGATACTCGCGTAGCCGGTGATCATGACCACGTCCACGTCCGGGCGCAGGTGTTTGACCGCCTTGGTGACCTCGACGCCGTCCATATCGGGCATCTTGAAGTCCGTGAAGACGAAGTCGTAGGGATTCTTGCGGACGAGTCCGAGGGCCTCCGGTCCGGTGAGGACGGTGTCGACCGAATAGCCCGCGACCACCAGGATCTTGCGGAAGCTGTCGAGGACAATCGCTTCGTCGTCCACGGCCAGAATGCGGGCCTTGGGATTTGGGACCTCGACGCGCTTCAGGCTCTTCGCCTCATCGGCGAACTCGAGCCGCAGGCCAACCGCGAGGGCCTCCTCGCGCGCCTTTCTTACCTTCGCCTCCTCCAGCTTCTTGAGAGTCATGCGGAGGAAGAGGTCAACCAGAACGAAGACCACGAAGGTGACGAGAACGATCAGGACGACCATGGGGTTCTCCTATTCGAAGGCTGTAACCACGACACCGACCCTAGTGTCGGGATTCCACTCGATCAATAGGCCATTTGGCCCGTATGACCTGATCACCGCGCACGAACTGCGCGACGACGACGCGATCCTCAGGCCAGGTAGTGGTGGCAGGGGGTTGCTTCGTCCCGGTCCTGAACGGACTGGGTCCTCGCAATGACGTAGGGAAGATCAGCCGGTGGTGGTCAAGGCATTGGACTGACCTAAGTGGGGCTCGGCATCGGCGAAACATTGCTAATCTCTGGCAACTACGCATGCTGATGAACATTTGGTCTGACCTGAATAGCAGCGGGACGGAATCCGTGAAGGGCGTCGAGACCGAACTCGAGGACGATTTGTGACCACCGCGGCCTCAGGCGTCGTCGGTCGAGGGCTCGAAACCGGCTTCCTGTCGGCCGACGAGGTGCGGGCGATCGTGCGCGAGGGCCTGGCTCGAATGCCGCTCGACGGCAGGCGCGTGCTGGTGCTGATCCCCGACGGCAGCCGGACCATGCCCATGCCGATGCTCTTCAACCTGCTGGAAGAGGCGGTGGCTCCGCGCGCGCGCGCGCTGGATTTCCTCGTGGCCCTCGGCACCCACCCTCCAATAAGCGATGCCGCGCTCTCGAAGCTCGTGGGTCGAACCGTGACCGAGGGTCGGGCGGGCGAGCGCCGTGTCTTCAACCACCGCTGGGATGACCCCGCGACCTTCACCACCCTGGGGACGATCCCGGCGCGGGAGATCGAGCAACTGACGGGCGGACGGCTGAGCCGCGACGTGGCGGTGGCCTTGAACCGCCTGCCCCTCGACTACGACCATGTGCTGGTGTGCGGCCCGGTCTTCCCCCACGAAGTGGCGGGCTTCTCCGGCGGCGCCAAGTACCTCTTCCCCGGCATTGCCGGGGCCGAAATCATCCACTTCACCCACTGGCTGGGGGCGCTCATCACCAACTACGACGTGATCGGAACGAAGGCCACGGCGGTGCGCGCGGTGATCGACCGCGCGGCCAGTCTGCTCGACCGGCCGCTGTCCCTCGTCGCCCCGGTTACGTTTCACGAGGGGATCGCGGGGGTCTACTGCGGTCCGATGGCGGAAGCCTGGTCGGAGGCGGCGGATCTGTCGTCCCGGCGCCACATCGTCTGGCTCGACCGGCCGGTCAAACGGGTGCTCTCGATCATGCCCGAGATGTACGACGATCTGTGGCTCGCGGGCAAAGGCATGTACAAGGTGGAGCCTGCGGTCGCGGACGGGGGCGAAGTGGTGATCTACGCTCCCCATGTTCGCGAGGTGAGCCACACCCACGGGCAATTGATCGAGGCGGTCGGCTATCACTGCAAGGACTACTTCCTCAAGCAGTGGGACCGGTTCAAAGACGTCCCCGGCGGCATCCTCGCCCACTCCACCCATGTCAAGGGCCAGGGCCTCTTCGATGCGGACACGAACACGGAGACTCCGCGCATCAAGGTGACGCTCGCGACCGGGATCCCGCGCGAACGGTGCGAGAACATCAACCTCGGCTACCTCGACCCGAAAGACATCGACGTGGAGGCCTGGGCAGGTGAGCCGGACACGCTGGTGGTGCGGCGCGCCGGGGAGATGCTCTACCGCGTCAAACCATCGAAACAGGAGTGAAACGCATGAAGTACGGACTCGACATCAGACCCGAGGGTGCGCTGGACTTCGTCTCGCTCGGGGCGCTGGTCCACCGGCTGGATCCGGGGTCGGTCCCTTTCCGCAAAGCCACGAACTGCGCGATCCACGTGAGCGGCGGCGAGTTCAACTGCGCCGCGAACCTGGCCGATTGTTTCGGCCTGCGCACCGGCATCGTCACCGCCATGGTCGACTACCCGATCGGGGACCTCATCGCCGAGCGGGTGAAGGCGATGGGCGTGACTCCTTTCTACAAGCGCTTCGCCCACGACGGCGTGCGCGGGCCCAACATGGCCGCGGTCTATTCAGACCAGGGCTTCGGGGTGCGCGCGCCCGTCGTGTTCTACAACCGTGCGAACGAGGCGGCGGCGCTGCTGAAGCCGGGCGATGTCGACTGGAAGACGATCTTCGCGGGCGGAGTGCGGTGGTTCCATTGCGGCGGCATCTTCGCCGCCCTCTCGCCCACAACCGCCGAACTGATCATCGAAGGAATGCAGGCGGCTAAAGCCGCGGGCGCCATCTGCTCCTTCGACCTCAACTTCCGCGAGAAGCTCTGGAAGATTTCGGGCGGAGCCGATCGCGCCGTCTCCGTGGTCGCGCGCATCGTCGAGAACGTGGACGTGCTGGTCGGCAACGAAGAGGACCTGCAGAAGGGCCTGGGCATCCCCGGCCCCGAGGTCGCCGCGAAGTCGAAGCTCGACTCGAGCGCCTTCTTCGGGATGATCGACCAGGTGGTCAGGAAACATCCCCAGGTGAAGATCGTCGCCACCACTCTGCGCGAGGTCCACTCCACGAGCCGCCATTCCTGGAGTGCGGTCGCGTGGATCGACGGCAAGACCTTCACGGCGCCCACCGCCGAACTCGACGTCCTCGACCGGGTGGGCGGAGGCGATGGCTTCTCTTCGGGCCTCTTCTACGGCCTGATGACCGGAGCCGAGCCCGAGGAGGCGCTGAGGCTCGGGTGGGCGCACGGAGCGCTGCTCACGACGTTCCCCGGCGACACCACCATGGCGACCGTGGAGCAGGTCCGGGCCTTCGCCCGGGGAGGCTCCGCCCGCATCCAACGCTAGCTCCGGAACTCAGGATCATGCGACCCAGGAAAGACCGACGTGGCGCTCCTGACCCGATCGAACCGGCCGAAGCACGGGGGCATGAGGGGACATCCGCCCCGGTGAAGTCTCGCGTGATCGACCGGATTCGCGGCCTCATCCAGCGCCGTAGCCTTCGACCCGGAGATCGCCTTCCCACCGAGCGCGAACTGGCTGAGGAGTTCAAGGTCTCCCGTCCCACTGTCCGCTCGGCGCTGCAGTCCCTCTCGGCCATGGGCATCGTGCGCTCGCGCAAAGGTGCAGGCACCTTCATCCAGGGCGGCCCACCCACCCTCGGCGGCGAGCCCCTCCGCCTGCTCGCGGACCTTCACGACTTCACATCCGAGGAGATGTTCGAAGCGCGTGGGGCGCTGGAGGTTGCGGGGGCGGGCCTCGCCGCCTTGAGGTCCACCCCGTCGCAGCGGGAGCAGATGGCCACCGAACTGACGGGAATGCTCAGTTCACTGGACGATCCCGAAGCCTTCCTGGTTCATGACATCCGATTCCATCGCGCGGTGGCGTCGGGGTCGAACAACGCGGTCATCGCGACCCTCGTGGAGATGGTGTCGTCGCTGGTCTTCGACCGCCGGAGCAAGACCATCGTGGGCGCCAGTGACCTGCGCGAATCGGCGGACATGCACCGCCGCATCTTCGACGCGGTCCGCACCGGCGATGCCACCAAAGCCCGCGCCACCATGGCCGTCCACCTGCGTCTGGCCATGGAAGGATGGGCCGCGGAAGCAGCTCGCGCCTCCGACCGAACGGGTCTCAAGGTCCCGGGCAAAAAAGTCCGACGGTCGACCACCCTTCCCAGGTGAGGCGTGGACGCATGCGGAGTCAGTCCCCCCGGGAACGTCGCGCGGATAGAGTTGGCGTGCCACTCAAGGCACCATTGAAGGAGTTCCTCCATGTCAACCGCGCTCTTTGATCTCACCGGCAAGGTGGCGCTCGTCACCGGAGCCACCCACGGAATCGGGATGGCGATTGCCACGGGCTTCGCGCGGGCCGGGGCGAAGATCTGCGTGAACGACATCTCGGACGAGAAGCTCGACGCGTGCCGCAAGGAATACGCCTCCCGGGGGATCGACGCCTACACCCTGAACTTCGATGTCACGAGCGAGGCCGACGTCGACCGCGGCATCGGCCAGATCGAAGGCGCCGTCGGGCCGATCGACATCCTGGTGAACAACGCCGGCATCATCAAGCGCGTTCCGATTCTGGACATGAAGGTCGAGGATTACCGGCAGGTGATCGAGGTCGACCTGGTGGCGCCTTTCATCGTCTCCCGCCGGGTGGCGCGCAGGATGATCGAGCGACGCTCGGGGAAGATCATCAACATGTGCTCGATGATGAGCGTGTACGGGCGCCAGAACGTCAGCGCCTATGCCTCGGCCAAGGGCGGCCTGAAGCTCCTCACCCAGAACATGTGTTGCGAGTGGGCCAGGTACAACCTGCAGGTCAACGGCATCGGACCGGGGTACATCGCCACTTCCCAGACCGAGCCGATCCGGGTCGATGGCCACCCCTTCAACAATCTGGTGATGACCCGGACGCCCGCGGGCCGTTGGGGCGAACCCGAGGATCTGGTGGGCGCTGCCCTGCTGCTGGCCTCGAAGGCGGGCGATTACATCAACGGGCAGGTGGTCTATGTCGATGGTGGGATCCTCGCGAACTTCGGCTACGTCGAGGGCGAGAACAAGGTCAGCTGAGGAGTAATCTCACGCGAACCATGCGTCGGGTTCTCGCCGTCTCGTTCATCGCCTTCCTCGCGGGAGGCCAGGTCGCGGCTCAAACTCCGGGCGAGAATGTGAAGCCCTGGCGAGGCGAGGCGCGTTTCCAGCGAATCGCCGCGGCCCTCGCGGACACACGGGTCATCGACAACCACACCCACCTGCTCCGGCGACAGCCGCTCCTCGCAGACCTCGACCGGGAGGTCCCGCTCCTGCTGCGATCGGGCACCCCGTCTCACGTCAGCGTACTCAAGTCGCGTTTCGGAATCGATTGGGACCCGAGCCGGATCGAGGAACTCGACAAGCTGGGCCGGGAACGACGAGAAGCACTCGTCACAAAGGCGGGCGGAGAGGCGGCGTACTGGAGCGAACATCTCGATCTCGCCGGCGTGGAGCTCGCGCTCGAGAATCAGGAGGAGCCGATCGCGGCCTTGAACGATCGCCTCAAGTGGGTCCCCCAGCCGACCACGCTGCTCTTTCCTCTCGACAGTCGATCCATCGAAGCCCGCAATCCCGGTGTTGCGATGGACGTGAAGCTCGCGCGCGAAGCGATCGGCCGGCTCTTCACCGCGGCCGGGCTCAAGGGCGCTCCGGGCACGCTCGCGGCGTATCTCGCTTTCGTCGACGCTCAGCTCGCGAGGTGGAAGGGGCAGGGCGCGGTGGCCCTCAAGTTCTACGATGCCTACCACCGGACGCTTCTCTTCCGCGAGGTGCCCGCATCGCGCGCCGCCGAGCTGTACACCCGCGGACTCAACTCTCCTCTCGAGCGCAACGACTACCTCGAACTCCAGGATCATGTCGCGCGGCACATCATGCTCGAGGCAGGCAGGCTCAAGCTGCCCGTGCAGATTCATTCCTCTCACGGCGGCGGCCCCTTCCTCCGCCTGATCGAATCCGACGTCCGGAATCTCGAGGAGATCCTCGCCGACCCGCGGTTTTTCGGCACGCAGTTCGTTTTGATCCACGGGGGCGCGCCCCTCATCGAGCAGGCGGCCTACCTCGCGGGCAACAAGGCGAACGTGTGGGTCGATACTTCGGCGCTCCCCTTTCTCTATCCCACCACGGAACTCGCCGCGGCTTTTCGGAAATACCTGGCCTTCGCCCCGGACCGAACCCTGTTCGGGACGGACGCCGGCGGCTCGCCCACGATCCCCGTGGGCGCCGAGGTGCATCATCTGGCGCTCGTGCCCGCGGCGAGAGAGGCGCTCACTCTCGCCCTCGCCGAACTTGTGCGGGACGGCGTCTTCGATGAGGCCGCCGCCATCCGCATCGGCAAGGCCGTGTTGCGCGACAACGCACGGCGCCTTTACGGGTTCTGAGTCTGCATCCCGCCCTCGCTCATCTCGACCATCGGCCCTGGCCGCTGCCCGAGGGTCCCTGGACCTGGCGTCAGTCCTGGCGCGATCTGCTTTTCGCCCACTGGCCCATCGATGCCGCCCTGCTGCGACCCCTGGTTGGGGAGGGCCTCGCCGTCCAGGAGTTCGGCGGCACGGCGTGGCTCGCGGTCGTTCCCTTTCGGATGACCGGTGTGATGCGGCGCTACGTTCCGGATCTCCCC
>CAYNHK010000225.1:0-7865 GCA_964396875.1 uncultured Acidobacteriota bacterium
CGAGCGGCGCGACGTGATCATCGTGGCCTCGGTGTCCTGCATCTACGGCCTCGGCTCGCCCGAGGCCTACTACGGCATGCTCCTGTTCCTGCGCCAGGGCGATACTCTCGACCGCGGAACCATGCTGCAAAAACTCGTCGAAGCGCGGTACGACCGCAACGACTTCGAACCCGCTCGGGGCACCTTCCGCGTGCGCGGCGACGTCATCGAGATCATGCCCGCCTACGACGACTACGGCGTGCGCGTCGAACTCTTCGGGGACGTGATCGAAGCGATCACCGAGTTCGATCCCCTGACCGGAAAAACCCGGCAGAAGCTCGCCCAGATCGCGATCTATCCCTCCTCCCACTACGTCACCCCGCGCCCGCGCCTCGAAATCGCGATCAAGAAGATCGAGGCGGAACTGGCGGAACACGCGCCGACCCTCGACGCTCAGGGCAAGTTTCTCGAAGCCCAACGCGTGCGTCAGCGGACCGGCTTCGACCTCGAGATGTTGCGCGCCACCGGAAGCTGCCACGGGATCGAGAACTATTCACGCCACCTTTCGGGACGTGCGGCCGGCGAGCCGCCGCCGACCCTCATCGATTACTTCCCCAAGGACACGGTCTTCGTGATCGATGAGTCTCACCAGAGCGTGCCCCAGGTGCGCGGGATGTTCGCGGGCGACCGCCAGCGCAAGACCACGCTCGTCGAATACGGCTTCCGCATGCCGTCGGCCCTCGACAACCGGCCGCTCAACTTCGAGGAGTACGAAGCGCGGATCGGCCAGACCATCTACGTCTCCGCCACGCCCGGGCCGTATGAGATGACGCGCACCAAAGGGGTCTTCATCGAGCAGGTCATCCGTCCCACCGGCCTCGTCGATCCCGCGGTGGAGATCCGGCCGGTCAAGGGCCAGGTCGACGACCTTCTCGCCGAAATTCGCGCCCGGGTCGCGGCGCAGCAGCGGGTGCTCGTCACCACCCTCACCAAACGCATGGCCGAGGACCTGACCGAGTACTACTCCGAACTCGGAGTGAAAGTCCGCTACCTCCACTCCGACATCGACGCGATCGAGAGAGTCGAGATCCTGCGCAGTCTCCGGCTCGGCGAGTTCGATGTCCTTGTCGGCATCAACCTGCTGCGCGAGGGACTCGATCTTCCCGAGGTCTCGCTCGTGGCGATTCTCGACGCCGACAAGGAAGGCTTCCTGCGCTCCGCCGGTTCACTGATCCAGACCATCGGCCGCGCGGCCCGCAACGTCGACGGCAAAGCCATCCTCTACGCCGACAAGATGACCGACTCCATGAAGGCGGCCCTTGGCGAGACCGATCGCCGGCGCACGCGGCAGGAGGCCCACAATCGCGAGCACAACATCACGCCCGAGACCGTCCGCAAGACTCTGGGCCAGCTGCTGAGCGTCAACGACGAGGCCCTGCGCAAGGCCGAGGAACGCGAAGCGCTCAAGGGTCAGATCGACACGAAGAGCTACCGCACGCCCGAGCAGATCGAACGGGGCATCAAAGACCTCGATCGCCTGATGCGTGAAGCCGCGCGCGCTCTCGACTTCGAGGAAGCCGCGAAGTTCCGCGACAAGATCAAGGATCTCAAAGCCCAGCTCGCGCGGAAGGCCTGAGGCGAGAGCCCGGCTTACGCGTCAACTCGCGACGGCTTCGACGCGCGCGGTCCTTCGGCGTGCCGGCCTTCGGCTCACCACCACGCGGCGGGTGACCGCGTCGGTGAAGATCCGGTCGAGCAGGCGCGGCATGGTCTCGCCCGAAAGGCGCAGGATCCAGCTCACCGAGGTTTCGCCGTCGGTGGAGAGACCGCAGTTGCAGTTGGCCTCGAGAACCAGGAAGTCACCGGTGCGCTCGTCGCGTCGAATGTCGACACGGCCGTAGCCGACGCCGTCGAGAGCGACATAGGCGTCGCGCGCGAGGGCGGACAGCGTCTCCGCCCATTCCGGGGGAGCGCTCTCATAGTGCGCGATGGGCGCCCGATCCGGCAGAGCGCCTTCGGTTTCGTACTTCTCCCAGTATCGATCGTACGAAAGCAGGCGCTCGTGGGCAGGCAGGGCCTTGTGGAACACCCGCTCCACGGGCGGATAGACAAAGACGCCATCGCGCGCCGCGGGATCCGACGCGCACAACACCGTGAACTCGCGGCCGGGGATGAATCGCTCCGCGAAGACGCCCTCGTAATAGTTTTCCTTGTCGCGTTCGCCCTTGAGGGCGACGTCCGCCTGGGCGACGCACGCGGCTTCATCGTGAACGACGGACTTGATGGAGATGCCGAAACTCGCGGCGGAAACATCGGGCTTGATGATCAGCGGGTAGCCGAGCTTCGCGCCGGCCCGCGGCCCGTCCTTTTGCGGATCCTTGATCTCGACGAAGGGCGAGGTCGAAACGGAACGCTTGAGCAGCCGCTGTTTCATCAACGTCTTCGGAGTGGTGAGTTCGTAGAAGGCGGTGTCGGCGCCGCTGAAAGGAACGCCGCTCGCCTCCAGCGCCCGCACGGTCTTGATTCCCGGGTATCCGTCGACCTCGATGCCGTCGCAGAGATTGAACACCACGACCGGACGGCGGGACGCTTCATCCACCACGCGCGCGATCTCCGCATCGGAGGTCTCCGGTGTGACTTCAACCCAGGTGTGCTGGGCGCCAAGGGAGGTCATCCAGCCCGCGACCTCGGTCTTGAACTCCGGCGTGCCGTAGGTGACGCTCTCGGGTCCGGCGGGGGTCATGCGATAGGGGGTAAACACGAAAACCCGGTACGAACTCCAGTCGTTGTTCACAGAACTCCTTATGTTGTGGCCCGGGAGATGGAAGCCACTAGATGATGGGGCATGTTATGCCGAATCGGCCCCGGAAATCACGGGGAGGTCGAGGGATCCGACGAGGCGGTCCAATTCGGCCAGGGCCTGCTCAGGTCGCGCGGCTCTCGTCAGGACCGCGCCCATCCAGTCGGGCGCGCCGGTTTCAACACCTGCGACGGTGTCTCCGGCGAACACCCACTGGCGCGCCGCGAGAACGCCGTGCTGCCCTTTCACCGAATCGAGGAAGCCGTCGCGGCCCACCTTCCCCGACCGCGGCGCGGGCAACAGCGACTCGGCGACACAACTCTCCGGAGCCTTCTCCGCTATTTCGGGAGGCAGGCCCAATGCGATCCGCAGCCAGGCCTCGATGAGATCGACGCCCCACACCTCCTTGTGTATGTCCGTCGTCGAGTAGCCGCCCATGCGGCCGTTCACTTCAATCATCCGAGGGCCCTGCGCGGTGCGCTTCACTTCGACGTTGAAAGCGCCGCGCCTGAAACCGATCGCGCGGACGCAGGCCGCGGCGTGGTCGATGAGTTCCGCTTCGGCGTCGCTCGCAAGCCCCGAGGGAGCGAGGCGGCGCACATCTCGAAGTCCGAAGGGCTGAAGGTCGTCGGTCGCGTGCGCGTAGATCACGCGCCCCGACTCGAGGAGCAGGTCGACGTCGTACTTGCGTCCCTCGATCCAGGACTCGAGCGTGAGGTGCGGCTGGCCGCTCCACATCAGATCGAACCAGTCGCGATCGCTCCCAAGCGCCTGATGCGGGCGGTCATGCGCGGATCGGACCTGCGCGGTGATCGTGTCGTGGCGACGGATCAGGTCTTCCATCGTGTCCACTCGGTACGTCTGTACCGAACCCACGCCGGACACGGGCTTCAGGACCGCGGGAAAACCAACGACCGCGGCCGCGTGTTCGATCTGTGCGGCGCTCTCGATACGGGCAAAACGTGGGCCTTCGATTCCCGCACCGGCGCACGCTTCGCGCGCTCGATGCTTGTCGCGCGCCCGGTCCGCGGCCTCGATCGAATGGAAAGGCAGCCGGAGGTCCGCGGCAATCCGCGCCGCGAAACCGCCCGCGAATTCGTCGATCGTCCCGATGCCGTCGAAAGTGACGCCGCTGCGTCGCACCGCCTCGACCGCGCGTTCGGCGAACGTCTCGAAGGGCGAGAGGTCCAGCGCGAGGTGGCGCTCGATGAGGTCCGAGGGGCCGGCGCAACCGCTCATCCAGTGGTCCGGGCCGTCGATGACGGTGAGCCGCACGCCCAGGGCGCGGACGTGCTCGTAGATGTGGCGCTTGCTGCGGTAGCTCCCGAACACGACGAGCAGCCGCTTCCCCGAAAGAGGTGAAGGTTCGCTCGATTCTTCCGGTTGTGAAGTCACGGATGCGGAGTCTGCTCAAAGCTTCGGCCGTTGACAAGGCCCGCCGTTAGGATGGGTCCATGAAAGACCTCTTGCTCAAGGAGCGTTGCCTGCGTCTCAAGCTCATCCTCACCGATGTCGACGGTGTGATGACCGACGGCTCCATCTTCATCCTTCCCGACGGAGAAGAGGCGCGCGTCTTCAATGTCCGCGACGGGTACGGAGTCGTTCTGGCGCACGCGGCCGGCCTCGAGACGGGCATCATCACCGGGCGGGCTTCGAACACGGTCACGCAGCGCGCGCGCAGTCTCGGCATGAGCGTGGTGAAGCAAGGGTCGATGGACAAGTCACGCGCCTTCGATGAGATCCTCGCCGAGAAGTCCCTCGAGGCCCATGAAGTGGCCTACATCGGCGACGACTATCCGGATCTGCCGGTTCTCCAGCGGGTGGGACTCTCCGCAGTCCCCCAGGACGCGCCGATGGCCTTGAAGGAAGCGGCGTTCATGATCCTGGACCAGCCGGGCGGACGCGGCGCGTTGCGCGAGTTCATCGAGTCGATCCTGCGCGCGCGCGAGGACCTCGTGCCTACCCTGGCCTCGCTGGGAATTCAGATCCCGGATTAGGGGCTCGGCGGCGGGACTTCCGCTTTCTCTGCCGCCCGCCGGAGGATCTCTATCGCGAGCCGGTCCGTTTCCGCGAACGTGTGCTCTTTTTCGCCGCTCGTGTCGATCACCCAGTCGGCCTCGGCCTTCTTCTGCTCGAAGGAGAGCTGCGCGTCGATCCGGCTCCTGGCCTGCTCCGGGGTCGATCCGTCCCGCTTCATGAGCCGCGCGACCTGCACCGCGGGGTCGCAGCCGACCACCACGAAGAAATCGAAGCGCTTCTTCTGGCCGGACTCGATGAGAAGCGCGGCCTCGGTGACCACCGCCTTGACGCCATCCTCGGCCATAGCCTGGACGCGGCGAGCTTCTTCCTCGCGGATCTTCGGATGCATGATCTGGTTCAGCCGCTCGCGGGCCGCGGGGTCGCCAAACACCACCGCGCCGAGTTTCTTCCGGTCGATCTCGCCATCGGGGCCGAGGACCCCTTCGCCGAACTCCGCCACCACCGGCTCGAAGGCTTCGTGACGACGGCGAAGAACCTCATGTCCCACCTTGTCGAGATCGATCACGGGGATGCCGCGCTCCTTGAGCCGCTTCGCTACCGTGGACTTCCCGGACGCGATGGAGCCGGTGAGCCCCACGCGGTACGGCGGCAGCACCGCGGTCACCCGCAGTCCGTGGTGAAAGTCCGCCGCGGCACCGAGAGCGCGCCAGCCTGGCCTCGGGCCACGAGCGATGCGCCCGGCTGGCAAGGCGTCGAGGAGGCGCGAATATCGAGAATATTCGGCCGACGAGCAACGCAGCCCAGCCGGGATGCAGCGTTCGTCGAATGCCGGCAGACTTTCACCACGGGCTGCTAGTCTCGGCCGAAGAGTTTCGCGGCTTTGAGCGTGTTCGCCATGAGCATGGCGATGGTGAGCGGTCCGACGCCGCCGGGAACCGGAGTGAGAGCCGAAGCGATCTGACTCACGGAAGGAGAGTGGACATCCCCCACCACGGCGCCCTTGGCGGGATCGAACTTCGCAAGCCGCGTCTCGGACAACAGGTCGCGCGCCTCGGCTTCTGTCGAAATGCGGTGGATGCCGACATCGATCACCACCGCTCCCTCCCGCACGTAATCCGCGCGCAGGAGGCCTGGCTTCCCCACGGCCGCGACGAGGATGTCGGCAGTCCGCGTGACCGCGGCCAGGTCCTTCGTGCGGGAGTGCGCGATGGTGACGGTGGCATGGGCGTGGAGGAGAAGCAGGGCCATCGGTTTTCCGACGATGTCGCTGCGTCCCACCACCACGGCGGTCTTGCCCTTGGGATCGATGCCCTCGCGACGCAACAGCTCCATCACGCCCGCGGGTGTGCACGGAGCGAAACGAACCCGTCCCTGGGAGAGCAGGCCGACGTTCTCGGGATGGAAGCCATCCACGTCCTTGCGCGGGGAGACCGCGTCGAGGACGCGAAGCGCATCGACCTGCTTCGGCAGCGGGAGCTGGACGAGGATCCCGTGGATCGCGGGATCCTGATTGAACCTCTCAACCACGGCCAGGACGTCTTCGGTGGTGGCGGTGGCGGGCAGTCGCTCGGTCACGTGGTGCAGTCCGAGTTCCTCACACGCCTTCGTCTTGCTCGACACGTAGATGTGCGAGGCCGGGTCGTCGCCCACGAGCAGCGCGCCAAGACCGGGCCGCCGCCCCCCCGCGGTCACGAAAGCGAGGGCCTCGGCC
Source organism: uncultured Acidobacteriota bacterium (assembly GCA_964396875.1). Lineage (GTDB taxonomy): Bacteria > Acidobacteriota > Vicinamibacteria > Fen-336 > JAGNNV01 > JAGNNV01. Next base: position 6,471 of record CAYNHK010000225.1, read on the forward strand.
TTCACCTCTTCGCGAATCTGTCTGGCGGTTGCGGCTCCATCGAGGGTTCGGGCGGTCATGGTGGAGATGTTATCCCGCCCGCTCCGCACGGATCGACGTCACGAAAGCGGCCGCGGCTTCTGCGGGACGCGAGGCCTTCATGAGCTCGGAGATCACGGCGAGGCCCTGTGCCCCCGCCTCAGTGATCGCGAAGGCATTCGCGGCAGTGATCCCGCCGATGGCCACGATCGGCTTCGAGGTCCGCTCCCTCGCCCAGGTCACGAACGGAAGGCCGACCACCGGATCCGGATTCGCTTTCGACGCGGTCTCGAAGACGGGCCCGACCGCGATGTAGTCGACGGACCTGGTGAGCGCGGTTTCGAACTGCGCTCGATTGTGGGTCGAGACCCCGATGAGAACTCCGGGCAACAGAGCGCGCGCATCCTCGGGATCGAGGTCCTCCTGCCCGAGATGAACCCCGTCCGCCTCCACCATCCGCGCGATGTCGGGGCGGTCGTTGATGATCAGCAGGACGCCAAGGTCCCGGGTCGCTTCCCGCAATTCGCGAGCCCCGGCAAGAGCCGCGGCGTCAGTGAGGCCTTTGAAGCGCCATTGCACGAGCGGGGCCTTGCCCGGACCGGCGAGCCATTTCACCCAGTCCGAAAGCGAGTGCTCACCCACCATCGACGCGTCGACGATCGGATAAAGAAAGGGCTCGGTCGGCAGGGCGCGACGACCGGGCGGCTTGCGGCTCTCCGTCAAATCGCGGCGGTGCGCTTCAAGAAGCGCTCCATGAAGCCGGTGTCGAGCTTGCCCGCGATGAAGTCGGGATCGTCCATGATCTGGCGCTGGAGCGGAATGGAGGTCTTGATGCCTTCGACCACCATCGTGTCGAGCGCGCGCCGCATGCGCGCGATCGCCTCGGTCCGGTCCTTGCCGAAGGTCATCAGCTTGGCGACCATGCTGTCGTAGTAGGGCGAAACCTCGCATCCCTCGTGGGCGAAGGTGTCGACGCGGATCCCGGGCCCGCCGGGAACCCAGAAGTGCCGGATGAGACCGGGCGACGGCGCGAAGGTCCGGGGATCCTCGGCGTTGATGCGACATTCGAGGGCGTGACCGACGAGACCAACGTCAGCCTGGCGGAACGAGAGCGGCTGCTCGGCGGCCACGAGGATCTGCTCCTTCACGAGATCGCGTCCGGTGACGAGTTCGGTCACGCCGTGCTCCACCTGGATGCGGGTGTTCATCTCCATGAAGTAGTAGTTGCCCGAGGCGTCGAGCAGGAACTCGATGGTTCCCGCATTCGAGTAATTCACCGCCGCAGCGGCATCGGTCGCGGTCTTCCCCATGCGGCGGCGCAGCTTCTCGTTCATCAAGGCGGCGGGCGACGGCGCCTCCTCGATGAGCTTCTGGTGC
>CAYNHK010000226.1:0-7823 GCA_964396875.1 uncultured Acidobacteriota bacterium
TCACATCACCGAGGCAGGGCAGGGGCTCGCCTACACGTTCGGGATGATCAAGATCCTCGAACTTCGAAAGCGCGCGGAAGAGCGGCTCGGGCCGGCGTTCGACCTCAAGGCCTTCCACGAGGCCATTCTCGCGAATGGCGCGCTGCCCCTGGACCTGCTGGACCGGGAGGTCACGGCCTGGATCGAGGCGACCGCAGCCGCGAAGCCTCCAGTGGGTTAATGCGAGGGCCTGTGTGCGACGTCGAACCGACCGCGGATTCTTCTTGAGGCTACGCTCGCCAGTGGTGGGAAGAGTCCACCAAGCCTCGAAGGAGATCTCATGAGCACAGGCACCCTGCTGTTGGTCGTTCTGATCGTTATGCTGATCGGCTCCACCCCCCGCTGGAAACACAGCAGGAACTGGGGCTATGGCCCGAGCGGTGGTTTGAGCCTGGTCCTGATCATCGTGCTTGTGATGGTCCTGTCCGGGCGACTTTGAACCGCGTTGCCGGACCTCCCGAGCCTCTCGGGTGATGACGCCATGACCATCCTCCTCACTTTCCTGGCGACGGTGGCCCTAACCGTGGTCGTGATGAACTTCATGACCGGTGAGAAGAAGATCGATAAGGCCATCAGCCCCCTGTACGCCGTGAACGATGCTCAGTTCCTGCGCTCGATGGGCAGCCTGCTCGGACCCGCCCTCAAAGACGGCAACCGGGTGACCTGTTTCTCGAACGGGGACGCGATTTTCAAGGCGATGCTCGACGCCGTTGCCCAGGCTCGGCGGACCATCACTTTCGAAACCTATATCTACTGGTCCGGCCAGATCGGCAGCCGTTTCGTCGAGGCGCTTTCCGAACGCGCGCGGGCGGGGGTCCGGATTCACGTTCTCCTGGACTGGGCCGGCAGCTCGAGCATGGACACGGAACTGCTGGAAGCGCTCCGCGCCGCCGGAGTGATCGTCGAGAAATACCACAAGCCGCGTTGGTACAGCCTGTCCCGGATGAACAATCGGACCCATCGGAAGCTCCTGGTTGTGGACGGACGCGTCGGGTTCACGGGAGGCGTGGGGATCGCGGACCAGTGGCTCGGCAACGCTCAGGACCCGGAGCATTGGCGCGATTCACACTACCGGCTCGAAGGGCCCGCGGTGGCTCAGATGCAGGCCGCGTTCATGGATAACTGGATGAAGGCAACCGGCGCCGTCCTTCATGGAGAAGAGTACTTTCCGGACCTTCCGAAGACCGGCGACGCCCTGGCCCAGGTCTTCAAGAGTTCGCCCGGCGAGGGCAGCGAGAGCGTCCGGCTGATGTACCTGCTATCGATCGCGAGCGCGCAGCGCAGCGTAAAAATCGCCGCCGCATACTTCGTGCCGGACGATCTGTCCCTGGCCACACTTGTGGATGCATCAAAAAGAGGCGTCGGTATCGAAGTGATTCTGCCCGGGAAGACCACCGACACCGAGCTCACGCGAAAGGCGTCGAGTTCGAGGTGGGGCAAACTGCTCGAAGGCGGCATCGCGATCTTCGAGTACCAGCCCACGATGTTCCACTGCAAGGTCATGATCGTGGACGATGCCTGGGTCTCAGTGGGTTCCACCAACTTCGACAGCCGCTCGTTCCGCCTGAACGACGAAGCCAACCTGAACATCTTCGATTCGGCTTTCGCGCTGGATCAGGTCCGGATCTTCGAAGACGACAAGGCTCATTCCACGCGAGTGAGCCTGCAGGACTGGATCAACCGGCCCTGGACCGACAAGGTCCTCGAGCACGCGGCCGGGCTCCTCCGGTCGCAGTTGTAGTTCACGGAGCCGACCAGCCTCAGGCGGTGAATGCGAAGAGGTCTTCATCCGGGTCTTTGAGACCCATGATGGCGCGCTGCACGAGTTGTGCGGCCACCGTGCTGAAGGTGATCCCGTTGCCTCCGTAGCCAAGCACCGCGAAGCAGCGTCTGGCGCCGGGGACCACGCCCATCGCAGGCATGCCCGTGGAGCTGGCGCCAAACGAGCCGGCCCAGGCGAATTCCGCATGGTTATCCACGTCGGGCAGAAGTCTTTTCAGCTTTCGCCTGATGAGGGCGATCTTGGATGGAATCAGCGCGTCCCGTTTCTTCTCATCCGAGAACTCCTCGTCGCACCCGCCCACTACGATGCGGCCGTCGGGAGTGGTGCGCAGGTAGAGGTATGGGTCGGACGCCTCCCAGATCAAGGCTCGGCCCGGCCAGAGACGCTCGGTCTGCGGCGGTGTCGCCATCGCCCAGGTGGAGATCACACTGTGCCCTTTCATACTCAGGAGCTTCCATGGCTCGTAGCCGGTGGCGAACACTGCGTGCCTGGCGCGTATTTCGAGTCCTTCACTTGTGGTTAGAAGCACCGACCTCGGCCCGTTGTGCACATCGACCACGTCCACGGGCGCGAACAACCGGGCGCCCCGCGAACTTGCGGAACGCCAGAGCCCGGCGACCAGGGACACGGGATTCAGTTCCCCGGAGCCCCCCGAGAGGATGCCGCCGCGGCCGACGATGGTGGTGAGGGTGAGAAGCTCCTCCGGGCCAATGAATCGGGACCTGAGGCCGACAGCCGCTCGAACCGCGGCTTCTCTCTGGAGACCCTTGATGTCAAGGAGATCGCCGGGCAGATAGACCGTGCTGCGCTCCTTGAACGCGCATCGCAAACTCAGGTCGTGAATCCGACCACGCAGGTAATCAACCGCACTCGCAGAACGCCAGTACGCTCGAGCCGCCCTCTCGCGGCCCAGCTTTCTTGAAAGCAGGGTCAAAGGGTTGTCGAGTTCGAACTGGAGCAAGGCGGTGCTCGCGGCGGTGGAGCCTCGGACCGGACCACGTCGATCCAGCACGGCCACACTCTTCCCCGTATTCAGCAGCGCATCCGCCATGAGGGCGCCGGTGACTCCAGCGCCAATGATCGCGATGTCGACCTTCAAGCTCTTCTCCAGCCGGGCGAAGGAGAGAGCGGGGAGCCCATGAGCGAGCCAGACGGGCGTTCCCGTCCGCAGGTTTCGTTTCGTTGTCGCTGGCAAGATCCGCTGAGCCCCGCATCGCTAAACGGGAGGGAATGACTCGAAGCACCCCTAACGGAAGGTGCTCCGAGTTACGACTCGCGAACGTTCTGGGCTATCGGCTGTCGCCGTCGGGGCCGGGAATGGCGCGCTCCACGCGATGCCAGGCATCACGCGCCGCGGGCTTCGCGTTGTCCCAGGTCAAGGGAGACCCGTTGCGATTCTTTTCCCAATCCCGCGCGAGCTCGGTTTCGACCTGGTCGAACTTCCGGCCGTCGTACCTCGAGTAGGACTCCCAGCCGTACTTATAGGCGGGCTGATACCGCTTGTAGTCGGATCCCTGGGTGACGTAGGGAGCCGAAGCGTAGGACTTCGACCAGTGGGCGTCTTCGACCGTGGGGTCGATCTTTTCGCCTGCCGCCTTGCCCGCGAGTCCGCCGACCAGGCCGCCGACCACGGCCGCTCCGATGGCCGCTCCAGCCGCCATGCCCACAGGCCCGCCCAGGGCGCCCGCAGCCGCTCCAACCGCCGTGCCGACCGCCGCACCCACACCGGCTCCGACAGGGTGAGACCCCGGCGCGCCAGTCAAGGGATCGCGATTCGCGTCAGCGTTGTCAGTGTAGTCCGTCTTCTTGTCTGTCTTGTCGTTCATCAGTTCTTCCTCATGCATGTCGGCCGACGTCTCTCGCTATGCGCGAGCGGCGGCCACGACCGTGGACCGCCTCACGCCGCCGTCGTCGGACGGAGCGTGCCCGAAATGATCTGGTCCTACTTGCGAGGCTGCATCTGCCTTCGGGCCTGCCTGGCCCGGGCGGCGCCGATCGCGGTCTTCACTTCCTTCTCCTCTTCGGGAGGAGGGAGCACCGCGGGAACGCCCAGGGCCTTGAGCCAGAGCTCCCGCGCCCAACCCGTCGTGTGGTACAGATGCTCGTCTTCCTGATCCTCGACAAGCTCATGGGCGGCCTTGAGGGCCTTCCCGTTGGCTCCTGAAACTCTCTCGGCCATTTCGCCGATGAGCGACCAGTTCATGTGGTCCTTCGTCTCGGCGAGCACCACGCACTCCGCGGCCACGAGTTCGGTGGCCTTCTTGTCACCGCTCGCCTGGGCCATCTGCATCGCCTTGAGCAACGACTTCCCGATGTGCCCGACCACTCGTCGTCCCGGCGTGCGCGTGCGGGGGTTCAGGCCGACCTTGTTCATCAGGTCGAGGATGATTTCCTCGTGAAGAGTGGTTTCCGCCAGGTACTTGGTCCACTCCTCCTTGAGATCCTTGTTCACCGCGCAGGTGATGGCGAAAGCGTAGATCTTCATGCCGCCCTGCTCGGCCTCGAGGGCCTGGTACAAAAGGTCTATCAACTGCTTCTTCATGTGGTCGAGCCTCGGGTTCTTGTCTCGCCGAACATTCGCGAGAGACCGATGCTTGTGCAGCATCCATGCCACTTCAGAAGAAAGGCTTTCCGGGATTTTCCCTTTCCAGGCCGGGCTCGTTTGTAGAAAGGCGGGGAACCTCCCTCCGCAGAAGAGGAGGGGACGGCCGGCGTTAAGGTTCGACATCATGATGAATCGAACCAGCCTGCTCACGATGTGCCTGGCCGCCGCCTTGTCAACCGGGTCCACGCGCGCCGCGGAGCCTGAGCCGATCACCATCGGCCTGGCGGGGCCGCACTTCCTGGCCCTCTCAGTCAAAGAACTCGAGCCCATGGCTCGCTGGTACACGACGACCTTCGACCTGACACTGCTCAAGGACCTGCCTGCCCCTGATGGAGCCACGCACACCCGGATCCTGGGCTCCTCGGAACTGCTGGTCGAACTCTCTCAACATGGCCGGGCGCGCTCGCTGCAGGAATATGCGGGGGCGCCGACTCCGGGGTTTCTTGTCCACGGCTTCTTCAAGGCGGGCCTGTTCGTCAAGGATCTCGACCGGGCGGTCGAGGCCCTGAAGACGCGGGGCGTGACGTCGTTCGGTTCGGCGCAGAGCGATCCGCCGACCGGTCTACGCTGGGTGTTGTTTCGCGACCCCGGCGGAAACGTCCTCCAGTTGTTCGAGAAGGGATCTCCGCGGAAGTAGGCGCGGGGCGGATCAGCCGCCTTCGTGGAAGAAGTCGCGGACTTCCTGAATGGTCCTGACCTGGCGCGCGGGAGGCAGGCTCGAGAGAAAACGCTTTCCGTAGCCTTTGGTGGTGAGGCGAGAGTCGAGAATCGCCAGAATTCCGCGATCGGTCGCGGTGCGGATGAGGCGACCGAGACCCTGCTTCAACATCAAGACCGCTTCGGGCACCTGATAGTCGGAGAACGCATTCCCGCCTTGCGCGTTGATCCGCTCGATCCGCGCCGCCACCACGGGCTCCGAGGGCGACGCGAAAGGAAGCTTGTCGATGATGACCGCGCTCAGCTGGTCGCCCGCCACATCCACGCCTTGCCAGAACGACGAGGTCGCGAGAAGCACGGGGTTCTTCTTGCGACGGAAGAGCTGCAGCAGACGCGCGCGCGACTCTTCGCCCTGCACGAGGATCGGGTACGGGATCCGCGCAGCGAGGCGCTCCGCCGCGGCCTGGAGATTCGCGTAGGAGGTGAAGAGCACGAACGCGCGGCCTTGCGTGATCTCAACGATGTCGGCGATCTCATCGACGGCGCGGTCGATGAAACCGGCCTCGCGCGGATCGGGAACTCCGGGCGGCAGGTAGAGCACGGCCTGCTTCGAGAAGTCGAAAGGCGATTCGAGATTGAGATCGGCGGTGTGGTCGCCCTCGATCCCGAGACGCGAGCGGATGTAAGTGAAGTTCTTGTCGACGGTGAGGGTCGCGGACGTGAGCACCGCGCCGAACACCTGATCGAAGAGCTTCTCCTTGAGGATCCGCGAGACGTCAATGGGCGTCGCGCGCAGGACAACGTTGCGGCCGCGGGCCTCGGCGAAGTAGACGTGGGTGTGATCCTCGGCCTTCAGAATGAAGAGAAGGTGATCGCGGAGCTCCATCGCGCGGCCTTCAAGCGCGCGGACGGGCTCGGGGCGATCGACGAGAACCGCGAGCGCCGTCTTCACGCCTTCGAGACGCAGGGCGAATGCGGTGGCGTCTTCTTCGAGCGCGCTCGTCACCCACTTGGCGCGAAGTCTCCGGCCCGCCTCGCGGGTCAGGACCTTGAAGAAGCGCTCGGCCCGATTGCGGAGGTTCGCGACTTCCGCGAGGACCTCGGGCGAGTTGATCCGCGCTGCCGCCAGTTCGCGCTCGATGTCGCGGCAGAGTTCCTCGGTCCGGTTCCACGAAACCTGCGCGCCGAAATGCTGGGTGGCCGCCGCCTCGAGCTGATGCGCCTCGTCGAGGATGAGAACGTCATACGCGGGAATGACTTCGCCAAAATCGTTCTCGCGCACCGCGAGGTCGGCCACGAGGAGATGATGGTTCACCACCACGATCTCCGCCTCCGCGCCGCGCTTCCGCATCTCTGTCACGAAGCAGCGCTGGTACTCGGCGCACTTCTGGCCGATGCAGTTCTCGCTGGTGGCCGAGATCTCGCGCCAGAAATGGACGGAGTCCGGGAGGCCGTCGATCTCCGCGCGATCGCCCACCACCGTCTCTTTCGCCCACTCCTCCACCGAGCGGAAGAGGGGGATCTCGTCCATCTTGTGGAACTGCCCCGAGGTCTGGAAGGAGGCGAACCGGAGGCGGCACAGATAGTTCCCGCGGCCTTTCATGAGCGCCACCCGCACGTCGCGGCCGAGGGCCTCGGCGACGAGCGGAATGTCCTTCTCGACGAGCTGGTCCTGGAGGTTCTTGGTTCCGGTGGAGATGACGATCCGCTTCCCCGCGGCGATCGCGGGCACGAGATACGCGACGGTCTTCCCGGTGCCCGTGCCGGCCTCGGCGAGCAAGATGCCGCCGTAGGTGATCGTCTCCGCGATGGCGAGGCAGAGCTGCTGCTGGGAGATCCGCTCTTCGTAAGAAGGAAAGACGGAAGCGAGCCGGCCGCCGGGACCGAAGAAATTAGCGTCTAGGCGCATCGCGGGCTGATAGTTGTTGGGCGGGGTTGCTTCGTCGCGGTACCAACGGAATGGCTCCTCGCAATGACGAGCCCTGAACAACTAATAGTGGTTGATGGGCCCTCGCAATGACGAGCCTTGATCACCCTCGAGTGGAGGTCAACAGGGAAGCGTAAAGGGGAAATCTCGCGCAGAGGGTTTCGACCGACTTGCGGACTTCGGCGATCGTGGTCTCGCTGTCCGCGCCCTTGAGCGCCTTGCCGAACAGCCTTCCGATCTCTTCCATCTCGGCCGTCCCCATGCCGCGCGTGGTGAGGGCCGGCGTGCCGATGCGCACACCCGAGGCGGTCATCGGCGGATTCGGGTCGAAAGGAATCGTGTTCTTGTTCACGGTGATGCCGGCGTGTTCGAGCGTCTTCTCGGCCACCTTGCCGGTGAGACCGCGGGAGAAGACATCGATCAACACGAGATGATTGTCGGTCCCGCCGGAGACGATCCGGAAGCCCTCGTCGGCGATGGTTTTCGCGAGCACGCTCGCGTTCGCCACCACGCGCTGCTGGTAGACCTTGAAGTCCGGCTGCAGCGCTTCCTTGAAGGCCACCGCCTTGGCCGCGATGATGTGCATGAGCGGACCCCCCTGCACCCCCGGGAACACCGCGCGGTCGAGATCCTTGGCGTGAGCCGCCTTGCACAGCGCGAGGCCGCCGCGCGGGCCGCGCAACGTCTTGTGGGTGGTGGAGGTGACCACGTCGGCGCTGCCGAGGGGCGAGGGGGGCACGCCCGCGGCGACGAGCCCGGAGATGTGCGCGATGTCGCACGCCAAGATGGCCCCGACCTCGTCGGCGATGGCG